>DATHWJ010000346.1:0-22519 GCA_035460745.1 Ideonella sp.
GCCGGCCTCGCCGGCCTGGCGCGCTGGCGGCCATGGCGCTGCTGCTGGGCGTGGTGGGCGCAGCCGCCGCCTGGCTGGCGCTGCGCGGCAGCCCCGCCACCCTGGGCGCCGTCACCACCCCGCCGCAGCCACTGACGATGCAGGACGGCGTCGAAGACTTCCCGGCCTACTCGGCCGATGGCCGGCGGCTGGCCTACACCTGGCAAGGGGCAGAAGGGCCGGCACGCATACGCATCGACGAGCTCGAGGCCGCCGCCGCACCGCTGAAGCCGCAGGAGATCATCGACCCCGACGGCCAGACGCTCGCCCGGCCGGTCTGGCTGGGCCCACGGCGCCTGGCCTACGTGCGGGCCGGCGACGCGTCGGACTGCCGCGTCTTCGTGATCGAGCTCGACAGCGGCGCGCGGCGCAACGTCGCGGCCTGCTATTACGCACGCGGCCAGCCGGTGCTGGACGCGTCGCCCGACGGCCAGTGGCTGGCGATGGCACGCCACGGGGAGGGCAGCGCCAGCGTGGGCATCGTGCTGCACCGGCTGGCCGACGGCCACGAGCGGGTGCTGACGCGGCCGGCCGCCGGCTTCGACGACGCCGAGATCGCCTGGTCGCACGACGGCACGCGCATCGCCTTCCTGCGCAGCAACGCCACGGTCGGCGACCTCTACCTGCTGGACCTGGCGAGCGGCGCCACCCGCCGGCTGACGCGCGACGAAGCGCCGGTGGGCGGCCTGACCTGGGCCGCCGACGACAGCGCCATCGTCTTCAACTCGGCCCGCGGCGGCAGCTTCGCGACCTGGCGCCTGGCGCCGGGCGGCGGCGAGCCGGCGCTGTTCGCCCGGGTCGACACGCCGCTCAACCTCGCCGCCGTGCCCGGCCAGCCGCAGGCGGTGGCCGCCAGCGTGCACCGCTTCTCCGACCACATCGAGCTCTACCGGCTGTCGGACGGCCAGCGCCTCTCGGCCATCACCTCCAGCGGCCGCGATCTCTACGGCCAGGCCTGCCCGTCGTCGCAGCAGGTGCTGTTCAACTCGCTGCGCAGCG
Organism: Ideonella sp.; assembly: GCA_035460745.1. Lineage (GTDB taxonomy): Bacteria > Pseudomonadota > Gammaproteobacteria > Burkholderiales > Burkholderiaceae_C > Ideonella. The sequence continues at coordinate 1,039 of DATHWJ010000346.1, forward strand.
GCCGGGTCGAGCTCTGGCGCAGCGACGGCCAGGGCCGCGACGCGCGCCGGATCGAGATGCCGCCCGGCATCCCGGAGCCGGCGGCCTGCCTGGCGGGTGGCAGCCGCTTCGCCACCTCGCTGCGCCCACCCGGCGCGGCCTTCGACCAACTCGTCTTCGGCGACCTCGGGGGCGGCCCGCCGCAGCTCTACAGCGAAGCGGCGCACTTCACCAACCTGACCTGGGGCCTGGACGGCCGCAGCGCGATCGTCGCCAGCGACCGCGGCCACGGCGGCAGCGCCGGTGCCAGCACGCCGGACGACGGCGCCGGCAGCGACTGGGACCTCTGGCGCTTCGAGCTCGGCAGCCGGCGCCTGCAGCGCCTGACCGACGACCACGCCAGCTTCGGCCGCGAGGTCGAGCTAGGCGGCGGCCGCTGGCTCTACTACGCCCGCCTCGGCCAACCCGGCCTGTGGCGCCGCGCGCTGGCGGCCGACGGCAGCAGCGCCGGCCCGCCCCAGGCGGTGACCGACCGGCTGGCCACCGACGACTGGGGCAACTGGCTGTGGCACGCCGGCGCACTCTGGCTGGTCGAGCGCGCCGCGAGCGAAGACCGGCTGCTGCGGCTCGCCACCGACGGCAGCGCCAAGACCGTGCTGGCCCTGCCGCGCGGCTTCGTGCGGCCCTACAGCTCGCTGTCGATAGGTGACGACGGCGTCGCGCTGCTGACGGTGTCGGGGCCGCGCCAGGCGGACATCATGCGCATCGGGCCACCATGAAAAAAGGGCGGCCCGGAGGTCGCCCTTTTTTTGGATGCGGACCCACTCAGCCCATGTGCAGGCCGCCGTTGCAGCTGAAGTCGGCGCCGGTGGTGAAGCCGGAGTCTTCGCCGGCCAGCCAGGCCACGATCGCGCCGATTTCTTCCGGCGTGCCCAGGCGCTTGACGGGGATGGTCGCGACGATCTTCTCGAGCACCTCGGGCTTGATCGCGCGGACCATGTCGGTGCCGATGTAGCCGGGGCTGACGGTGTTGACGGTGACGCCCTTGGCGGCCATCTCCTGGGCCAGCGCCATCGTGAAGCCGTGCATGCCGGCCTTGGCGGCCGAGTAGTTGGTCTGGCCGGCCTGGCCCTTTTCACCGTTGACCGACGAGATCTGGATGATGCGGCCCCAGCCCTTTTCGACCATGTCCGCGACGACTTGCTTGGTCACGTTGAACATGGAGTTGAGGTTGGTGTCGATCACCGCGTCCCAGTCGTCGCGGCTCATCTTCAGGAACATGCGGTCGCGGGTGATGCCGGCGTTGTTGACCAGCACGTCGATCACGCCGTGTTCGGCCTTCGCCTTGTTGAAGGCTTCGACGGTGGAGTCCCACGACGCGACGTTGCCGACCGAGGCGTAGAACTCATAGCCCAGCGCCTTCTGCTCATCCAGCCACTTGGCGTGGTCGCGGCTCGGGCCGCAGCCGGCGATGACCTTGAAACCTTCTTTGCCCAGGCGCTGGCAGATCGAGGTCCCGATGCCGCCCATGCCGCCCGTCACGTAGGCTACTTTTTGTGCCATGTCCTTGCTCCTCTAGTCTCTCGTGGATATGTGGATCGCCAAGCCGCACTATCGCCGCTTGGCCAGTGGTGCACCGACGGTAGTTACCCCCTCGCCGGGCCGCTCCCAAGGCGATCTGGGACCCGCCAGTCGGGCGGTGGCGGCACGCCGCCACCGGGTGCCCGATTTCTCAGCGCTCGACCGTCAGCGCCACGCCCATGCCGCCGCCAATGCACAGCGAGGCGATGCCCTTCTTCGCGTCGCGGCGCTGCATCTCGTGCAGCAGCGTGACCAGGATGCGGCAGCCGGAAGCGCCGATCGGGTGGCCGATGGCGATCGCGCCGCCGTTGACGTTGACCTTGCTGGTGTCCCAGCCCATCTCGTTGTTGACCGCGCAGGCCTGGGCCGCGAAGGCTTCGTTGATCTCGAGCAGGTCGAGGTCCTGCGCCTTCCAGCCGGCGCGCTGCAGCGCCCTTTGCGAGGCCGGCACCGGGCCCATGCCCATGATGGAGGGGTCCAGCGCCACGGTGGCGTAGCTGGCGATGCGGGCCAGCGGCGTCAGGCCCAGGGCCGCCGCCTTCTGCGCGGTCATCAGCACCACGCCGGCGGCGCCGTCGTTCAGGCCCGACGCGTTGCCTGCCGTGACGCTGCCTTCCTTGTCGAAGGCCGGGCGCAGGCCGGCCAGGGCTTCGGCGGTGGTCTTCTTGTTGATGAACTCGTCGGCCGCGAAGACGATGGGGTCGCCCTTCTTCTGCGCGATGCTGAACGGCACGATCTCGTCCTTGAACCTGCCGGCCTCCTGCGCCGCGGCGGCCTTCTGCTGCGAAGCCAGGGCCAGCGCGTCCTGCTTGTCGCGGCCGATGCCGTACTTCTTGGCGACGTTTTCGGCGGTGATGCCCATGTGGTATTTGTTGTACACGTCCCAGAGGCCGTCGGTGATCATGGTGTCGACCAGCTTCCAGTCGCCCATGCGCTGGCCCTCGCGCGAGCCGGGCAGCACGTGGGGCGCGAGGCTCATGTTTTCCTGGCCGCCGGCGATGACGATCTCAGAGTCGCCGTCGCGGATGGCCTGGGCGGCCAGCATCACGGCCTTCAGGCCGGAGCCGCAGACGGCGTTGATGGTGAGCGCGGGCACGCTTTGCGGCAGGCCGCTCTTGATCACGGTCTGGCGGGCCGGGTTCTGGCCGGAGCCGGCGGTCAGCACCTGGCCGAAGATCAGCTCGCCGATCTGGTCGCCCGACAGCTTGGCGCGCTTGAGCAGCTCGGCCACCACGGCGGCGCCCAGCTCGGGAGCGGCCGTCTTGGAAAGCGAGCCGCCGAACTTGCCCACTGCGGTGCGGGCGGCGGCAACGATCACGATGTCGGTGGTCATGGAGGTCTCCTGAAGGTCAAACGGTGGCGGAAAGGTGAGCCAGAAGCGAATATGAACCCGCCTCTGCGCCCGATCAAGAAGCTTTTTGCTTCACGTAGCGCCCGGGGGCCGGCTCGATGGCCTTGTACTTGCGGCTGCCAGGTGTCTTGGGCGCCGCGACCTGGCTGCCGCCATGGGTGGCGAGCCAGGCGGCCCAGTCGGTCCACCAGCTGCCGGGGTGCTCCTGGGCGCTGGCGAACCAGTCGTCGGCGCTGGCCGGCAGCTTGTCGGCGATCCAGTGGCTGCGCTTGTTGGACTTGGGCGGGTTGATGACGCCGGCGATGTGGCCGGAGGCGCCGAGCACGAAGCGCTTCTTGCCCTTGAGCAAGGCGGTGGAGGCGTAGGCGCCCTGCCAGGGCACGATGTGGTCTTCCCGCGAGCCGTAGATGTAGACGGGGGCCTTGATCAGGCCGAGATCGACCTGCTCGCCGCAGACGGTCAGCGCACCCGGCACCTTGAGCTTGTTTTCGAGGTAGGTGTTGCGCAGGTACCAGCAGTACATCGGCCCGGGCAGGTTGGTCGAGTCGCTGTTCCAGTAGAGCAGGTCGAAGGGCGGCGGGGTTTCGCCCTTGAGGTAGTTGCCGACCACGTAGTTCCACACCAGGTCGTTGGGGCGCAGGAAGCTGAAGGTGGTGGCCAGCTCCTGGCCCTTCAGCAGGGCCGGGCCGGTGGGGGCCTGTGCGCCCAGCGTCATCTCGCGCAGGCGCACCGAGCTTTCGTCGACGAAGAGATCGAGGATGCCGGTGTCGTCGAAGTCGAGGAAGGTGGTCAGCAAGGTGACCGACTGGGCCGGGTGTTCGCCGCGCGCGGCCAGCACCGCCAGCGCGGTCGACAGGATGGTGCCGCCGACGCAGAAGCCCAGCGTGTCTATCGTCTTCGCGCCGGTGAGGTCCTGCACCGTGTGGATGGCCTCGATGGCGGCGTTCTCGATGTAGTCGTCCCAGGTGTGGGCGACCATCGCGTCGTCGGGGTTGCGCCAGCTGACGACGAACACCCGGTGGCCCTGCGAGACGGTGTAGCGAATCAGCGAGTTGTCCGGCTGCAGGTCGAGGATGTAGTACTTGTTGATGCACGGCGGCACGAACAGCATGGGCCGCTCGTAGACCTTGGGCGTCAGCGGCTTGTACTCGAGCAGCTGGAAGAACTCGTTCTCGAACACCACCGAGCCCTCGGTGGTGGCGACGTTGCGGCCCACCTCGAACAGGCTCTCGTCGGTCTGCGAGACGTGGCCCTGGCGCACGTCGTGCAGCAACTGCTGCATGCCCTGGGCGATGCTCTCGCCCTTGCTGTCGAGCGCCTTGCGCTGGGCCTCGGGGTTGAGCGCGAGAAAGTTGCTCGGGCTCATCAGGTCGACCCACTGCTGCACCGCGAAGCGGATGCGGCCCTTGGTCTTCTCGTCGCCCTCCAGGCTGTCGGCCATCTGCATCAGCGTGCGGGCGTTCAGCAGGTACATCTGCGCGGTGTAGGCCGCGGCCGGGTTGGCGCCCCAGTCCTTGGCGGCGAAGCGGCGGTCGCCCAGCGGCACGGGGCTCTTGTCGGCCTCGGGCGCGAGGCGCTCCAGCGACTGGTTCCACAGGGAAGTGGCCTGCTTCAGGTAGTCGGACTGCAGGCTGCCCATCGCGTCCGGCGGCAGGCTGAGGCCGGACAGGGTCTTCCAGATCTCGCCCATGGAGGCGCCGAGCGCGTCGGCCTGCGTCTTGGCCTGGGCGCTGATCTGTTCGACGGACGGCATCTGAGAGGTCTTCATGGGCTTGTCTCCTGGTCGTTGGCCTGCTGTGTGCCTCCCTGGCTGCCGCCTTGCGCGCGGGCTTGTTCAGGGGGTGCGGACCGATCTTGGGGCCTTTGATTCTGGCCCGGCCGGCTTGCCGCTCTTCTTGCAGCGCCCGGTGTGCTTCACTCGGGGGCGCAAGTTCATGTTGTACGGCCGCGAGCTTACCGTATTATGACTTTGCATTTCATTAAGTGAGATTACTTACCTCGCCACAACCGCATGTACATCGTTGCCATCGCCTGGATCTTCGTGGTCGTGTTGTGGGCCGCGGCCGAAGCCACGTCGCCTCAGGGTACGCCGCTGGGCGCCTTGTTCACGCTGCTGCTGTACGGCGCGCTGCCGCTGGGCATCGTGCTGTATGTGATGGGCACGCCGATGCGCCGGCGGGCACGGTGGCGGGCCGAACAGGCGTCGGCCGACGCACCGGGCGGGGAGCCAGGTGAGGGGCCGCCAGCGCCGGCCGCTTCAGCGGCGCCGGATCCAGATGGCCGCGGCATGGCGGCCGGTGACGCCGTCGCGCCGGTAGGAAAAGAACCGTGACGGCTCGCTGGCGGTGCACCAGAGCCCGCCCGCGACCCGCTCGACGCCGGCCGCCGCCAGGCGCAGCCGGGCCAGTGCCGGCAGGTCGGCCAGCCACTTGCCCGGCGCCGGCAGCGGGTTGAAGCAGGCCTGGCCGGCGGCGCCAAAAGCCGCCCTCACCTCGTCGCCCACTTCGAAGCGCTGTGGCCCGATGCAGGCCCCCAACCAGGCGCTGACGTCCGCCGGGCGGCAGCCCGCGCGCTCGCACAGGCTCGCCAGGCAGGCTTCGACCACGCCGCCGGCCAGCCCGCGCCAGCCCGCATGCGCCGCGCCCACGCCCCGCCCGCCCGGTGCCGCCAGCAGCACCGGCAGGCAATCGGCCACCAGCACGGTGCAGGCGATGCCGGGCTCGGTGGTGACGCTGGCGTCGGCCCGCTCCAAGGGCAGGCCCGGGGCGGTGGACGCCGCGGTCAGCGTGACCACGCGGCTGCCGTGGACCTGGTCGAGGTAGACCGGGCGGGCGCCCTCCATCGCGGCGGCGAAGCGGCGCTGGTTCTCCAGCACCGCGGCGGGCGCGTCCAGCGCGTCGCCGCGCAGGCCGGGCGGCCGCAGGTTCAGGCTGTCGTAGGGCGCCGCGCTGACGCCGCCGCGGCGGCTGGCCATCAAGGCGCCGGCTTCGGCCGGCAGGCCCTCGGGGCGCAGCCAATCGGCCGCGCCGGCTGCCGGGTCGGGAAGCGGCGCCATGCCTGCCGCCCCGCTGGGCTCGCTAGAGGGCGGCATCGGGGCAGGCGTCCGGCGCGGTGGCGGTGAAGGCCTCGAGCTTCATGCACTCGTCGAACACCCGCACCACGTTCGGCACGTGGCCCAGCCGGCAGTCGAAGCGGACGGCGTTGTGGATCTGCGGCACCAGCAGGCAGTCGGCCATGGTCGGCTGCTCACCCACGCAGTAGCGGCCGGGCTCGGCCTGCAACTGCCGCTCCACCGCCTCCAGCCCGGTTTCCACCCAATGGCGGTACCAGCGGCTCTTGTCCTCCTCGCTGACGCCGAGCTGCTTGACCAGGAAGCGCAGCACGCGCAGGTTGTTCAGCGGGTGGATCTCGCAGGCGATGTCCTGCGAGATCGCTCGCACCCGCGCCCGCAGCAGCGGCTCGGCCGGCAGCAGCGGCGGCTGCGGGTGGGTTTCTTCGAGGTACTCGATGATGGCCATCGACTGGTGCACGTAGTGCTCGCCGTCCTTCAGCAGCGGCACCAGGCGGGCGGGCGAGACGGTGGCGTAGGACTCGGCGGTCTGTTCGTTCTTGACCAGGTGCACCGGCTTGTAGTCGAACGGCAGGCCCTTGAGCGCCAGCGCGATGCGCACGCGGTAGGAGGCGGACGAGCGGAAGTAGTTGTACAGCTCCATGGGGCGGGGTCCTGTGGTTGCGCGCAACGACCGGAACGAGACAGTCTCCGGAGAGTTGTCACGACGGTGTGGCCGGCCGGCGATGATGCCATGGGCGAACGCTACACTCCGCGACCATGCTGCCCGAGCGCTCGATCAAGTTCTGCCGCGCCTGCGGTGCACCCGCTCGCTACAGCGTCCCGGCCGACGACAACCGGCCGCGCGCCGTGTGCACCGCCTGCGGCACCATCCACTACGAAAACCCGCTCAACGTGGTCGGCACGGTGCCGGTCTGGCAGGACCAGGTGCTGCTGTGCCGGCGCAACATCGAGCCGCGCTACGGCCTGTGGACGCTGCCGGCCGGCTTCATGGAGCTGGGCGAGACCACCGCCGAGGGTGCGCAGCGCGAGACCGACGAAGAGGCCGGCGCGCACATCGAGCTCGAGGGCTTGTTCACCGTGCTCAGCGTGCCGCGCGTCGGGCAAGTGCATCTGTTCTACCGCGCCCGCATGCTGGACACGCATCTGGCGCCCGGCCCGGAAACCATAGAGGCCCGGCTGTTCCGCGAGGATGAGATTCCCTGGGCCGAACTGGCCTTCCGCACCGTGCGCGAAACCCTGAGGCTGTATTTCGCAGACCGCCAGACGGGTCGATTCGGCGTGCACAGTGCCGACATCTCCTGAATCGCCTGCGCCGCCCTGGCGGCGCAACAGGGGTCCCCGATGACCGAACCGCTCCAGCCCGACCCGCTGCTCGACAGCCTGGTGGAGATCTGCCGCCTGCACGGCAACGCCGCCACCCGCGCCTCGCTCTCGTCCGGCCTGCCGCTGAACAACGGCCGCCTGCCGCTGGACATGGCCGAGCGCGCGGCCGCACGCGCCGGCATGTCGACCCGGCTGGAGCGGCAGCGCCCAGAGACCATCGACCTCGCAACGCTGCCGGCGATCCTGATACTCCAGGGCGAGAAGACCTGCATCCTGCTCGGCTGGAACGGCGACGAGGCGCGCGTGCTGCTGCCCGAGACCGGCCAGGGCACCGTGACGCTGACGCGCGAGGCGCTGAACGAGCGCAGCGCCGGCCTGGTGCTGTACGTGCGGCCGCATTTCCGCTTCGACAGCCGCACACCCGAGCTGCGGCCGCCGCGCCAGGGCCACTGGTTCTGGGGCGCCCTGCTCTCGCAGCGCTTCGTCTACAAGGACATCCTCTGGGCGGCGGCGCTGATCAACCTCTTCGCGGTGGCCAGCCCGCTGTTCACGATGAACGTCTACGACCGCGTCGTGCCCAACGCCGCGATCGAGACGCTCTGGGCGCTGGCCATCGGCGTGGCGCTGGTGATGCTGTTCGACCTGGGCCTGCGCAAGCTGCGCAGCCGCTTCGTCGACGAGGCCAGCGCGCGCATCGACGTGCAGATCTCGGCCACGCTGATGGAGCGGGTGCTGGGCATGCGGCTGGAAAACCGGCCGGAGTCGGTCGGCTCCTTTGCCGCCAACCTGCGCGGCTTCGAGCAGGTGCGCGACCTGATCGCCTCGACCACCGTGACGGCACTGGTCGACCTGCCGTTCGCCCTGCTGTTCCTGCTGGTGATCGTCTTCATCTCGCCCTGGCTGGCGATCCCCGTGGTGCTGGGCTTCGGCGCGGTGCTGGCGGCAGGCTGGATGATCCAGGGCAAGCTGCACGCGCTGGCCGAGACCACCTACCGCGCCTCGGCCACTCGCAACGCCACGCTGATCGAGAGCCTGACCGGCATAGAGACCATCAAGACCCAGGGCGCCGAGAGCAGCGTCCAGGCCAAGTGGGAACGCAGCAACGTCTTCCTCGCCGGCGCCAACGTGAAGATGCGCGCGCTCTCCTCCGGCGCGACCTACCTGACCAGCTACGTCGTGCAGATGGTCGGCGTGGTCACCATCGTCGGCGGCGTCTACCTGATCGGCGAGCGCATGCTGACCATGGGCGGCCTGATCGCCTGCAGCATGCTGGCCAGCCGGGCCCTGATGCCGGCCGGCCAGATCGTCGGCCTGCTGATGCAGTACCAGGGCGCGCGCACCGCGCTCGAGGGGTTGGAGAAGATCATGGGCCAGCCGGTCGAGCGCACCGAGGGCGTGGCCTACATCCACCGCGCCAGGCTGCGCGGCGAGGTCGAGTTCCGCAACGTCAGCTTCAAGTACCCCAGCCGCACCGACCAGGCGCTCGAGGGCCTGAGCTTCAAGATCCGGCCGGGCGAGCGGGTGGCGCTGATCGGCCGCGTCGGCTCCGGCAAGTCCACCATCCAGCGCCTGATGCTGGGCCTCTACCAGCCCAGCCAGGGCGCGGTGCTGCTCGACGGCATAGACCTGCACCAGCTCGACCCCGCCGACCTGCGCCGCAACATGGGCTACGTCTCGCAGGACGTGCTGCTTTTCTACGGCAGCCTGCGCGAGAACATCAGCTTCGGCCTGCCCTATGCCGACGACGGCGCGGTGGTGGCCGCCGCCGAGCTGGCCGGCCTGAGCGACTTCGTCAACCGCCACCCGCAGGGCTTCGACATGAACGTCGGCGAGCGCGGCGAATCGCTCTCCGGCGGCCAGCGCCAGAGCGTGGGCATCGCGCGCGCGATCCTGCACAACACTCCGCTGCTGCTGCTCGACGAGCCGACCAGCGCGATGGACTTCTCGACCGAGGCCGCCATCACCCAGCGCCTGAGCGACGTGGCCCGCGACAAGACCGTGGTGCTGGTGACGCACCGCACCTCGCTGCTGACGCTGGTCAGCCGCGTGATCGTGATCGACGGCGGCAAGATCGTGGCCGACGGGCCGCGCGACCGCATCATGGAAGCCCTGCAAGGCGGCCGGATCGCGAGGGCGGCATGAGCCGCCACGCGTCGGAACAGGCCGCAGGCAGCCACGCCGGGACGGGCCAGGTGGCCGTTCATGCGCCCCGGCCGCCGGGCCCGGTCGCCAAAGCCGTGCACATCCTGCAGGCCGTGTTCGTCGGACCGAGCCGCCCGCAGGCCATCCCCGGCATGGGCTCTTTCGAACAGGCGGCCGACGAGGTGATGTCCCGCCAGGGCACGCAGCGGGCGCAGCAACTGGTGCGCCTCTCGGTGGCCGTGGTGGCGCTGCTGCTGGTCTGGGCCGCATTTGCGCGGGTCGATGAAGTCACGCGCGGCGAAGGCAAGGTCGTGCCCTCGCGCCAGCTGCAGGTGCTGCAGGCGCTGGACGGCGGTGTGGTGGCCGAGATCCTGGTGCGCGAGGGCCAGGTGGTCGAGGCCAACCAGCTGCTGCTGCGCATCGACGGCACGCGCGCCACCTCGGGCGTGCGCGAGAGCGCCGCCCAGGGCTTTGCGTTGCAGGCCCGCGGGGCGCGGCTGCGGGCGCTGGCCGAAGGCGCCAGCTTCAAGCCGCCGGTCCCGGGCAGCGACGAAGAGCGCCACATCCTGGAAGAGGAGCGCCGGCTCTACGAGTCCAAGCTGAGCGAGCTGTCGACGCTGATCTCGATCGGCCGGCAGCAGCTGTCGCAGCGCCAGGAAGAGCTGTCCGAGATGCAGTCTCGCCGTACCGCCGCGCTGCGCGGCCTGGACCTGATCCAGCAGGAGCTGGCGCAGACCCGCCCGCTGCTGGCCACCGGCGCCGTGTCCCAGGTCGAGATCCTGCGGCTGGAGCGCGAAGTGAGCCGCGGCCGCGGCGACGCCGAGCAGGCGCTGGCGCAGATCGCCCGGGTGCAGGCCTCGATGGGCGAGGCCTCGCGCAAGATCCAGGAGACCGAGCTGGCCTTCCGCAACGAGGCCCGGCGCGACATGGCCGAGGCCATCGGCAAGCTCAATGCGCTGAACGAGGGCTCGGTGGCGCTGGTCGACAAGGTGGACAAGGCCTCGGTGCGCTCGCCGGTGCGCGGCCGGGTGCAGCGGCTGCTGGCCAACACCGTGGGCGGCGTGGTGCAGCCGGGCAAGGACATCGTCGAGGTGGTGCCGCTGGACGACCACCTGGTGCTGGAAGCGCGCGTGCTGCCCAAGGACATCGCCTTCATCCACCCCGGCCAGGCCGCCAACGTCAAGTTCACCGCCTACGACTTCTCGATCTACGGCGGCCTGGAAGCCCAGGTCGAAAACATCAGCCCGGACACGGTGACAGACGAAAAGGGCAATGCCTTTTATGTCGTGCGGGTGCGCACCATCCAGCCCGGCTTCAACGACAAGACCCCGGTGATCCCGGGCATGACCGCCGAGGTGGACGTGCTGACGGGCAACAAGACCGTCTTGTCCTACCTGCTCAAGCCGGTGCTGAAGGCCAAGGCCTACGCGCTGCGCGAGCGCTGAACACCATCCACGTCAGCCGGCCCGCAGGCCCGCACTCACGCGGCCTTGGCGGCCTCGATCTTGACGACCGGCCCGGTCAAGCCGTCCACGCCGCAGCGCCACAGCACCTCGGCGTCCTGGGGGTCGCTCACGCCCTCGGCGTAGACCTTCAGGCCGATGCCATGCAGCATGCGCACCGTGCCCGTCACGTGGTGTTCGCGCGCCACGTCCTGGGCCAGGCCTTCGATCAGGCTGGCGTCGAGCTTGACGAAGTCCAGCCCGGCCTCCTCCAGCAGGCTGCCGGCCTCCGCCACCTGCTGGCCGGCATGCTCCAGCCCGATGCGGGCGCCGAAGGCATGCACCTGCGTCGCCATGTCGCGCACCAGCTGGGCGTGGCGGATCGCGCCGGCTTCGGCAATCTCCAGCCACAGGCCGGGCGCGAGCTCGGGGTGGGCGCCCAGCAAGGCGCGCAAGTGCGGCGCAAAGCTGCTGTCGAGCAGCGAGCCGGGGCTGATGTTGACCGAGCGGGCCATGCCATCGGCCGCGATGGCCATCAGCGCCAGCTCGACCGCCACGCCGTCGACCCTGGCCGTGAGCTGGGCGCGGCGCGCCATCGGCAGCCATTGCGCGGCCGGCACCATCTCGCCGCCCGGCTCCAGTTGCAGGCGCAGCGGGCACTCGTAGTGCACCACGCCGCCGCGCGCATCCACCAGCGGGTACTCCACCAGGCGCGCGCGCTGGGTCACCAGCGCGGCTTCGATGCGCTGCCGCCAGGCATCCTCGCCCAGCACCAGCCCGTCGCCGGTGTCGTCGATCTCGACCGCATAGGCGCCGCGCGCCTCGGCCCGCGCCAGCGCCTGGTCGGCGGCGGCCAGCAGCGAGGACATCGGCGCGCCGTGCCACCAGCGCACCGCGCCGACGACGGCGCTGGCCGGCGGATCCTGGCCGCGCATCAGGTTGCGCAGGCGGGCGGCCACGTCGACGGCCGGCTCACGCAGCGAGCCCACGTCGGGCAGGATGATCGCGAAGTCGGAGCCGTTCAGCCGGCCCACTTCGTAGTAGGCGGCGCGGCCGGCCGACTCCACGATCGCCGCTGCGGCCTCCTGCAGCAGGCGGTCGGTCACGGCGTGGCCCAGCCTGCGGTTCATCGCCTGCAGGTCGCCCAGGCGCACCAGCACGATGGCGCCGCCGGAGCTGCCGTCTTCGCTGCTCAGCATCACCTTCAGCCGGCTCATGAAATGAGCCCGGTTGGAGACGCCGGTGAGCAGGTCGCAATTGGCCTCGCGGCGCAGCTGGTCGACCTGGGCCGCCTGCTCGTCGAACATAGCCTTCAAGCGCCCCACCATGGTGTTCATCGCGCGGGTCAGGTCGCGCAGCTCGGGAATGGCCGGCTCGCTGACGGTCACGAAGCGGCGCTCGGTGATCGCGGTGGCCTGCTGCACGGTGGACAACAAGGGCCTGCGGATGCGCCGCACGCCCAGCCAGGCCACGCCGCCCGCCAGCAGCGCCAGCGCCGCCAGGATGCCGGCGGTGGTCATGGTGCCGCGCCAGAGCTCGTCGTGGGCGAAGCTCACGTGGCTGCGCACCTCCAGCCGGCCCATCTGCTTCCAGCCGTCGCTCACCTGCGCCAGGCCGGCCGTGGGCGCGACGCCCAGCCACCGCACGAACCAGGCCGGCGCCGCGCTCGCGCGCGGCTGGGTCCGGCGGGTGACGAGGGGCTGTCCGGTGGGGGCGACGAGCTGGATCTGCTCGTAGTAGCCGGTGTCGAACAAGCTGGCGATCGCCAGCTTCATCGCGGTCGGGTCGCCCTTTTGCTGCGACAGCGTGAGCGCCAGCGAATGCGCGGTGTCGTTGTTCTTGAGACTGAGCTGGGTCTCCAGATTGTGGCGCGCGGATTGCACCGTGATGCCGAAGGCGCCTACGAACGCCAGCGAGAGCGTCAGTGCGAGCAAAAGCCAAACCTGTCGGATCAAAGACATGCACCCTCCTTCTTGAATCTTATCCGGTGCCCATTGCGGGCACTCATTGAAAACCGTCCTGCCGCGAGCGCGCGAGCACGTCGCGCCAGAGAGACAGGCGCTCGGTCGCGCTGCCCGCCACCGCCACGCTGCCCACCCCTTCCCAGATGCCTTCGGCGTTGAAGCTGAACACCGGCGTCAGGTCCTGCCGCCGTCCCGCCGGGCGCAGCTCGGTGATCAGGTTGTCCAGCACATAAGGTTCTGCCTCCGGCGAGCGGTAGTAGGCAAGCACCATGTGGGCCTGCACCGCGCCGCCGGGCCCGCCCATCACCGCGCGCACGTACACCAGCCGCAGTTTGCGGTGCGGCACACCCATCGAAGTGAGGGTGAAATACTTTGCGATGGCATAGTCTTCGCAGTCGGCCATGCCGCGCTGCAGCGACTCCAGCGGGCTGGCCCAGTAGTCCGCCTGGCCCCAGTTGTCGGCGTCTTCGCGGAACAGCAGCCGGCGGTTGAAAAACTCGTTGACCCCGGCGATCTGCACCAGGTCGTCCTGGCCGGCCAAGGCGGCCAGCGCCAGCCGCAGGGCGCGCGCGCCCTGCACGGCAGTCTCGCCGTGGCGAACGGCGGCCTGGACGATGCGCTCCGGGTCCCAGGCCTGCACGGTGAGGGAAAGGCCCAGGCCGACCAGCAGGGCCGCACGCAACAGCCTGGAGGCGGGGCGGGCCGCTCCCGCGAACCTGCGCGCCAGCGCACGCCGCAGCGCCGCCCGCAGGCGCGAGGCGCATCGGCCGCCGCCGGGCAGGCGGGCGGTGGCGGGGTGTGGCGTGCAGGGCATCGCCACAATGTCGGCAACGCCCTGCCGGACTTGAATGGGGGCTCACGAAACCAAGACTACGCCATATCTCTGCAGCCCAACGTCCACAAATGCAGGCTTTCTCCTGGACAGTTTTCACCGTGATTGGCTTATGCCGCCAGCATACTGCCGCGCCTTCTGGTTTCCGTTACATTCCGCCGGCCATCGGCCTGGTAATAAGATTATTCCTGAGACAGACGACATCCATGAAGAAAACACTGCTAGGCTTCAGCTCGTTCGCCCTGGCCTGCGGTGCCGCCCTGGCCCAATCCACCGCGTCGCTCCAGGGTGCGGCCCAAAAGGCCATCGAGACGAACCCCGAAGTGGCCGCCAAGTTCAACGCGTTCCGTGCCTCCATCGACGAGATCGACGTGGCCGGCGGCGCCCTGAAGCCGCGGATCGATCTGTCGGCCGATGTGGGCCGGAGCGAAGACCGCATTACCCATCGCAGTCCGGTCGACCAGAATCTGAACCGCTCCGGCGTTGCGCTCAATATCAGCCAATTGCTGTGGGACGGTCTCGCGACCCGCAACGAAGTAAAACGCCTGGGCCATCACAAGCTGGCCCGTTATTTCGAGTTTGTCGATACCACCGAACAAACTGCCCTGGAAACCGCCCGCGCCTACCACGACGTACTGCGTTTTCGCAAGCTGGTGGGGCTGGCCGAAGACAACTATGTGCAACACAAGCATGTCAACGACCAGATCCAGTCGCGCGTGAAGGCCGGCGTCGCGCGGGGCGTCGATCTGCAGCAGGCCATCGCGCGCCTGGCGCTGGCCGAGTCCAATCTGGTGACCGAGCGCGCCAACCTGCACGACGTGATGGAACGCTACCGCCGCATCGTCGGCGAGCTGCCGCCGGCCCAGCCCGCCGCCGCCGGGCCGATGTCCCGGCCGCTGCCGCCGAGCGGCGTCTCGGCGCTCGAGCTCGCCGCCGTCAACAGCCCGGTGATCGCCGCCGCCGTCGAGAACCTGCGCGCCACCCGCTCGCAGGCACAAGGCCGCAAGGGCGCCTACCAGCCGCGCGTCGAAGCCCGGCTGCGCGCCGGTGCCGGCAACAACCAAGAGGGCATCGAGGACCAGAAGCGCGACGTGACCGCCCAGATCGTGCTGAACTGGAACCTCTTCAACGGCGGCTCCGACGACGCCCGCGTGCGCCAGAGCGTCAACCTGCTCAACCAGGCCAGCGACCTGCGCGACAAGGCCTGCCGCGACGTGCGCCAGACCGTCGCGATCGCCTACAACGACGTGCGCAAGCTGGCCGAGCAGCTCGGCTACCTCGACCGCAACATCGTCGCGATCGAAAAGACCCGCGATGCCTACCGGCAGCAGTTCGACATCGGCCAGCGCAGCCTGCTGGATCTGCTGAACTCGGAGAACGAGCTCTACACCGCCAGGCGCGCCCATGCCGCCGCCGTGGCCGACGGCGACATCGCCGTCGCCCGCACGCACGCCGGCATGGGCTCGCTGGTGGCCGCGCTGGGCCTGGCCCGCGCCGACACCCAGGCGCTGGCCCCCGAGTCGGCCTCCTGGGCGGCCGGCGAGGACGCCGCCACCGGCTGCCCGCTGAGCCCCACCGACCTGGCCGGCACCTCGAAGGACGAGCTGGACGCCCGGGCCCGCGCGATCGCCGCCCCCGCCCGTGTCGCGCTGCCCGCCGTGACACCGGCGCCTGTGGCGCCGACGCCGCCGGTGGCCGCCACGCCGGCCAGCCTGGCCGAGCAGCGCCTGCGCGACTGGGCCGCCGCCTGGATGTCCAAGGACCTGGTGCGCTACTACGGCTTCTACAGCCCGTCGTTCGGCCCGCTCCAGCGCGACAAGAGCCGCTGGATGGCCGAGCGCAAACGCCTCATCGCCAAAGCAGGCGATATCAGCGTGGTGCTGAACAACATCCAGGCCCGGGCGATCTCGCCGACACGCGTCGAGACGGCTTTTGACCAGCTCTACAGCGCCAGCAACTACAGCGACAAAATGAGCAAGACGCTGACCTGGGAACTCAGTGGCGGCAATTGGCTGATCGTCGCCGAAACCAAGCGCTGAGCGCGCCGCAAGTTGATTCCCCAGGCCACGAAGGGCGCGCAGATCGCGCCCTTCGGCTTTTTCCGTCCTGTTTCCCGGGTAATACCCCTTTTTTGGATAGACTTCCGCCGTCGGCGCAAATGCCCGAATTGTTTTTTTATCCTGGCCTTTCGCCGTGCAAGTACTGATCGCCTGCGGTTGTGCGGCGCAAGTGGCCCTCCAACCGACGCCCTCGGGTTCCAACGATTCCATCATCATGCAGGCTCCCCGTCCTTTCTCTTCCGCCCCCGCGCTGCGCCGGCTGGCCTGCGCCATCGGCCTGGGCGCCAGCCTGGTGGCACCGGTCGCCGCGCAAGGCTCCGCGCCGGCCTCGACCGCCGGTGCCGTGTCGACGGCCTCCGAGGCCGCCGAGATCCAGCGCCTGATCCGCGATGGACAACATGCCCAGGCGCTGAAGCTGATCGACGACGCCTTGGCCAAGAACCCCAAGGACCCGCAGATGCGCTTTCGCCGCGGCGTCGCGCTGTCGATGCTGGACCGCAAGACCGAAGCGCTGGCGGTGTTCCAGAAGCTGGTCGAAGACCAGCCCGACATGCCGGCGCCGTACAACAACATGGCCGTCATCTATGGTGCGCAAGGCGAGTACGAAAAAGCCCGCTCGGCGCTGGAGCGCGCGATCCGCACCAACCCGGCCTATGCCACCGCCTACCAGAACCTGGGCGACGTCTACGCGCAACTCGCCAGCCAGGCCTACTCCAAGGCGCTGCAACTGGACAAGAGCGATCCCTCGGTGCCGCCCAAGCTGGCCCTGCTGCGCGAGCTGACCTCCGGCCCGATCGCGGCAGCGCCTGCTGCCGTCGCCACCACCACCAAGCGCGACCCGGCCTCCACCGTGGTGGCCGCCGCACCCAGCCCGGCACCGCCGCCGCCCGCTGCCGCCAGCAAGCCACCCGTGGTGGCGAGCCCGCCCCCGGCCGCCACGCCGCCCAAGCCCGTACCCACCGCCGCCACGCCACCGGCCGTCGTCGCCAGCCCCGCACCACCGCCACCGGCCGCAGCCGCCAAGCCCGCACCGGCCCCCGCCGGCAACCAGGCCGGCGAGGTCGAGGCCGCCGTCAAGAGCTGGGCCTCGGCCTGGAGCAAGCGCGACATGGCCGGCTACTACGCCGCCTACACGCCCGAGTTTTCCGGCCAGTCCGGCTCGCGCAAGACCTGGGAGCAGGATCGCCGCGACCGCATTGCGCCGCGCAAGCAGATCACGGTGGAGGTGTCCGACCTGCAGGTCAGCGTCAACGGCGAGCGCGCCACCGCCCGCTTCCGCCAGTCGTACGCCTCCGACTCGATGTCGGTGGTCAGCCGCAAGACGCTGCAGCTGGCGCGCGGCGCGAACGGCAAGTGGCTGATCCGGCAGGAATCCGCCGGCTCTTGAAACCCGTCTTGAGATGGCAGTACCCGAGGTGATCCTTTCCCGATGACGATGGAGCGACCCCAACTGACGCGCCGATGGAGCGCACTCGCAGTGGGTGCGATGGGCCTGATGTTGGCCGGCATGCTGTCGGCAACCGACGCCAGTGCGCCCGAGGCCTTCGCGGCGCGGCTGGGCCACGCCGCGAAGGCAGCCCGCGGGCACACGCCGCAGCCCGCGGCGCCGGCGATGCGCCTGGCGGACGACGCTCCCGCCCCCGTGCCGCCGGTCGCCGCCTCGCTGCTGCAAGGCCCGCCGGAGCGGCGGCTGATCGCCGTCTACCGCCTGATCGCCGAGAACCGCCTCGACGAGGCCTTGCGCGCCACCGACGCGCTGACCCGCAGCGCGCCCAACTTCAAGCTCGCACAGCTGGTGCACGGCGACCTGCTCTCGGCGCGCTTCGCGCCGCTGGGCGGTTTTGGCGGCAACGAGACCGCCAGCGCCCAGTTGGCGGCGCTGCGCGACGAGGCCCGCCTGCGCATCCGCGCACTGCAGGAGCGCCCGCCCGCCGGCACCGTGCCGGACGAATTCGTGCTGCTGCCGCCCTCGGTGCGCTTCGCCGTGGCGGTGGACACCTCGCGCTCGCGGCTCTACCTGTTCCAGAACGGCGAACACGGCCCGCAGCTGATCGACGACTACTACGTCTCGGTCGGCAAGCAAGGCGTGGACAAGCTGGTCGAGGGCGACCAGAAAACGCCGCTGGGCGTCTACTTCATCACCGACCGCATCGGCCAGAGCGACCTGGAAGACCGCTTCGGCGCGGGTGCACTGCCGCTCAACTACCCCAACATCTACGACAAGTCGCTCGGCCGCACAGGCAGCGGCATCCTGGTGCACGGCGTGCCCTTCAACACCTACTCGCGGCCGCCGCTGGACAGCGACGGCTGCGTCGCGATGGCCAACGAAGACCTGCTCAAGCTGTCGCGCCAACTGCCGCAGCGCGACACACCGGTGGTCATCACGCGCCAGATCAAGTGGGTGACGCCGGGCTCGGCCGACAAGGCATCGGCCGCCACAGCCGCCGACGGCGCGGCCCGGGCCCACTTCATGCAGCGCGTGGCCCAGTGGCAGCAGGCTCGCCTGAACGACCAGCGGGACGACCTGCTCGCGCTCTACGGCGACAACGCCAACGCCCAGGACGCCGAAGCCGCCGCCCGCTTCCGCCAGCGCCTGAACAGCCGCCCGCGCGGCATCGACGATCTCAGCGTGCTGACCTGGCACGACGACAAGGACGTCATGGTCGTCACCTTCCGAGAGCTCGCCGCGGCCCGCGGCCAGCGCGACCGCATCGTGCGGCAGTACTGGAGCCGCAGCGGCGCCGACTGGCGCATCACGGCCGAGGCGCCGGTGCGCTGAACGAACAAAGGGGCCAGCCGGCCCCTTTGTTCTTCTGGCTGGCCGACATGGGCCATATCCCCTTGGAGGATCGCCCGGCGTACCCGCCGGGCGAGGGGCCGACTTTTACTTCTTCTGGGGAGGCATGTCGGTGCAAGTGCCGTGCGCCACCTCGGCCGCCATGCCTATCGACTCGCCCAGCGTCGGGTGCGGGTGGATGGTCTTGCCGATGTCGACCTCGTTGGCACCCATCTCTATCGCCAGCGCGACTTCGCCGATCATGTCGCCGGCATGCGTGCCGACGATGCCGCCACCGACGATGCGGTGCGTCTCGGCGTCGAACAGCAGCTTGGTGACCCCTTCGTTGCGGCCGTTGGCGGTCGCGCGGGCCGAGGCCGTCCACGGGAACACGCCCTTCTTGATCGCCACGCCCTGCGCCTTGGCCTGGTCTTCCGTCAGGCCGACCCAGGCTACTTCGGGGTCGGTGTAGGCCACGCTGGGGATCACGCGGGCGTCGAACTGCGCCTTGCTGTCGCCGGCCGCCACTTCGGCCGCCACGTGGCCCTCGTGCACCGCCTTGTGCGCCAGCATGGGCTGGCCGACGATGTCGCCGATCGCGAAGATGTGCGGCACGTTGGTGCGCATCTGCACGTCCACCGGGATGAAACCGCGCTCGCCGACGATGACGCCGGCCTTCTCGGCGCCTATCTTCTTGCCGTTGGGCGTGCGGCCCACGGCCTGCAGCACCAGGTCGTAGACACCCTCGGACTTGACACCTTCCAGCGTCTCGAACAGCACGCGGATGCCGTCGGCCGTGGCTTCGGCGCCCACGGTCTTGGTCTTCAGCATGATGTTGTCGAAGCGCGGCGCGTTCATCTTCTGCCAGATCTTGACCAGGTCGCGGTCGGCGCCCTGCATCAGGCCGTCCAGCATCTCGACCACGTCCAGGCGCGCGCCCAGCGTGGAGTAGACCGTGCCCATCTCCAGCCCGATGATGCCGCCGCCCACCACCAGCATCTTCTTGGGCGTGCCGCGCAGCTCCAGCGCGCCGGTCGAGTCGACGATGCGCTCATCCTTCGGGAAGAAGGGCAGGTGCACCGCCTGCGAGCCGGCCGCGATGATCGCGTTCTTGAAGCGGATGGTCTGCGCCTTGCCGGTGGTCTGCTGGCCGTCGCCCGTGGTCTCCTCGACTTTCACATGGTGGGGGTCGATGAACGAACCGAGGCCGCGCACGACCGTGACCTTGCGCATCTTGGCCATGCCTGCCAGGCCGCCGGTGAACTTGGTGATCACCTTGGTCTTGTGGCCGCGCAGCGTGTCGATGTCGATCACCGGCGCGCCGAAGCTGACGCCGACATCGCCCATGTGCTTGACCTCGTCGATCACCGAGGCCACGTGCAGCAGCGCCTTGGACGGGATGCAGCCGACGTTCAGGCAGACACCGCCCAGCGTGGCGTAGCGCTCGACCAGCACCACCTTCATGCCGAGATCGGCGGCGCGGAAGGCGGCCGAGTAGCCGCCCGGGCCGGCGCCCAGCACCAGCATGTCGCACTCGAGGTCGGCGCCGCCGGCGTAGCTCGCCGCAGGCGCGGCAGCCGGCGCCGGTGCGGCCGCAGGGGCCGGTGCGGCGGCAGCCGTGGGCGCCGCAGCAGCGGCCGGAGCCGCCGCAGCCGGCGCACCGGCCGCCGTCTCCATCAGCAGCAGCACCGTGCCCTGGTTGACCTTGTCGCCCAGCCCGACCTTCAGCTCCTTGACCACGCCGGCATGCGAGGACGGGATCTCCATCGAGGCCTTGTCGCTCTCCACCGTGATCAGGCTTTGCTCGGCTTTCACCGTGTCGCCGGGCTTGACCAGCAGCTCGATGATCGCCACGTCCTTGAAGTCGCCGATGTCCGGCACTTGCACTTCTATCAATGCCATCTCGTGCGCTCCTTACAGCAGGGCCCGGCGGAAGTCCGCCAGCAGCGCCGCGAGATAGGCATTGAAGCGGGCCGCGGAGGCGCCGTCGATGACCCGGTGGTCGTAGGACAGCGACATCGGCAGCATCAGGCGCGGCTGGAAGGCCTTGCCGTCCCAGACCGGTTTCATGTAGCCCTTGGACAAGCCCATGATCGCGACCTCGGGCGCGTTGATGATGGGCGTGAAGTGGGTGCCGCCTATGCCGCCCAGCGAGCTGATCGAGAAGCAGCCTCCCGTCATGTCGGCCGGGCCCATCTTGCCGTCGCGCGCCTTCTTGGCCAGCTCGCCCATCTCGGTGCTGATCTGCAGGATGCCCTTCTTGTCGGCGTCGCGCAGCACCGGCACCACCAGGCCGTTGGGCGTGTCCGCCGCGAAGCCGATGTGGAAGTACTGCTTGTAGACCAGGGTGTCGCCGTCGAGGCTGGTATTGAACTCGGGGAACTTCTTCAGCGCCGCGACCACCGCCCTGATCACGAAGGCCAGCATCGTGACCTTGACGCCGGACTTCTCGTTCTCCTTGTTGGTGGAGACACGGAAGGCTTCGAGCTCGGTGATGTCCGCTTCGTCGTTGTTGGTGACGTGCGGGATCATCACCCAGTTGCGGTGCAGGTTGGCGCCCGAGATCTTCTTGATACGCGAGAGATCCTTGCGCTCGACGGGGCCGAACTTCGTGAAGTCCACCTGCGGCCAGGGCAACAGGCCGGGGATGCCGCCACCGGCGGCTGCCGGTGCAGCGGCCGGGGCCTTGGCCTTCTGGGCCGCCGTCTGCGCGCTGCCGCTCATCACGCCCTTGACGAAGCCTTGCACGTCGGCTTCGGTGATGCGGCCGTTGGGGCCGGAGCCCTTGACTTCATTCAGCGGCACGCCGAGCTCGCGCGCAAAGCGGCGGATGGACGGCGACGCGTGCGGCAGCTTGCCGGTGGGCGCGACCGTGGGGTCGTGGGCGGCCGCGGCGGCAGGCGCCGGGGCGCTGGCGGCGGCCGGGGCGGGTGCGGCAGCGGCCGGTGCCGCAGCAGC
>DATHWJ010000347.1:0-4839 GCA_035460745.1 Ideonella sp.
CACCGCGCGCGTTGGTCCGCCGAGGTGCTGGCGCAGCGGGCCGGCGAAGTCGCCTCGCGCGCCTTGCGAGCTCAGCAACAGCGGGCCTATCCACTGGCCGTGGTGGCCACGGTGGCGCCCATCGTCGGCCTGCTGGGCACGGTGGTCGGCATGATGGAGGCCTTCCACGTGATCGCGTTCAACGGCGGCCTGGGCGACGCATCGCTGCTCGCCGGCGGCATCTCGAAGGCGCTGGTCAACACCGCGGCCGGCCTGGCCGTGGCGCTGCCCTCGCTGGCGCTGCACCACTTCTTCCGCCACCGGCTGGTGGTCTGCAGCCTCGCGCTGGAAGAGCAGATCGACCGCGTGCTCGACGCCTGCGTGCGGCCGGGGGCCCAGTGATGCGCATCGAGCTCGGCGACGACGACCCGCCCGAGATCGGCCTCATCGCGCTGATCGATTGCATCTTCTTTCTGCTGATGTTCTTCATGGTGGCCACGTCGTTCAAGCAGCAGGCCGACGCCAAGGCCCCGCGGGCGCTGGCCATCACCTTGCCCGAGTCGGCGGTCTCGCTGGACAAGGCGGCGGCCGCCCCCGACCTGCTGGCGATCGGCGTCGATGCGAAGGGCGGCGTGTACTGGGGCAGCGAGCGCGTGACCCAGGTCGAGCTGCGCGCGCGCCTGCACGCCGCGGCCCAGCGCAACCCCCACCAGGCCGTGCGCATCGACGGCGACACCCGGGCGCCGTACCAGGAGATCGTTCACCTGCTGGACCTTTGCCAGTTCGAGGGGCTGACGCAGATTGCGATGCGGACGCGAGACGGTCGGTGAGCGGGACGCCCCGGGCTCAGCCCGCGTGCAGGATCAGTCGGCGATCCTCTCGAACCTCGGCCGGACGACGCCGTCGACCTCGACGGCCTCGAAGAACATCGCGTGCGGCCGCACCCACCACCCGCTGTCGTTGTACAGCGGGCGGTAGACCACCAAGGCCTCCTCGGTCTCGCTGTGGCGGGCGACACCGACGACCTGATACTCGCCGCCCTTGTAGTGGCGGTAGCGGCCTAGCGGCGTGGTGGGCAAGGGAGGGAGTTCAGGCATGGGCTGTGGTGACGACATTGTGGCTGCGCTGCCTGCTTGCAGAAGCGGCTCAACGCCTCGCTCCTGCGGCGCGACTTCCCTACAGCAGGCGCCGCCCCCGATCAAATAGCCGTCAAACAAGAAATATCCATACAAATCAAAGGCTTGCGGACGGTTGCAGGTTCGCGGACCGGCTGTCTCCAGGTCACCCATCAAATAGCCATCAAACAAACCCTCAAGCCCAGAACGGGTGGTACTGCATCAGCTTGCGCGACTTGTTCTCCGGGTTGGCCTGCTTGATCATCCCTGTCTCCACCGCTTCGGCAATGATGCGCGAGGCTTGCGCCGCGTTGCCCACCGAGATCTCGAAACGTTGGCGCAGGCTGGTGTTGGTCAACACCTCGTTCGACACGTACTTCAGGCAGGCATGCTGGTAACACGCCCGCAGGCGGGCGTCCTTGCTCATGTCCTTCAGCGGGAGCCGGCTGTACAGCGTCACCACCATGGCCTGGTCCTTCACCACGAAGCTGGGCGCCGGCAACTGGTAGAGCTCGACGTGGTGCACCACCTTGTCGATGCCGCTGCCGCGCTCCTCGCAGATGTTCATGCGCCGCATCAGCGCCGCCAGCGACTCGTTGCGCGAGCGTGGCGGCTCGTCCATCATGCGCAAGGGTTCCACCAGCGGCCGGCCGGGGTTGGTGATCTCTATGCGGTCGTCGAACAACTCGACCATGGGTCCGGTGCCGGGCAGGGTGAAGTCCTGGTGGATCAGTGCGTTGGCCACCAGCTCGCGGATCGCCAGCTCCGGGTAACTGCGTACCTCGCGCCGCAAGGCCTGGCCGATCTCCTCGTTGAGCGGCAGCAGGTTGTTGATATAGCCGATGGCGCCCTCGAAGCCCACCGCATACCCCTTGTTGCCGGGCGCCTCCCGCTCGGTCTGGATGCGGTTCTTGCCCACGTACTTGATGACGCGCAGGCCTTTGCGGCCCAGCGCACCGAAGTCGCTCAGGTTCCTGGCGAACAGGATCGCGCCCAGGTGGGTAACGGACCAGCCGTGCAGGCCGTCCTTCACCAGGCCCTCGGCCACCAGCCGGGCCAGGATGCCGGCGCGATCGGCCGGCAGCGGCTGCCCGGTCATCTCGAAGTAGCGAGGGTAGTCCAGCAGGCGCAGCACCTCATCGGCCTCGATACCGGACTTGGCAATGCCGTGTTCGAAGCGGCTGGCGTCGAGCACCCGCCAGAGCGCGCGTTCTTTCTCGGGATACGCCTTCAGCGGCTTGTTGAGGCTGCCGACGCGCAGGTACTCGGTGCCCGCGAACTGCACCGGCGTGTGCAGCGCCGCCGGGATCTCCAGCAACACCACGGGCTGACCGCTGCTCTCGAAGCTGTAGAAGCGCAGGTCCAGGCGCGGTGTCAGCATGCGCACCAGCCAGTGCTCCAGCGCCTCGTTGCCCTTGCGCGCCTGGGCAGGTTGAAAGCCGGTGCCAACGATCTCGTGGTCGCTGTCGCGGACACCCCAGACCATGTAGGCGATGGGCTCGTTGCGCAGCCGCGCGCCGTTGGACAGGGCCGACACCGTCTCGCCGATCATGTCGGGCGACTCGTTGTTCTCCTTGAACTCCACCCACTCCCGCTCGCCGGGCAGGCGGCGGAGGTTGGTCAACAGGCGATCCAGTTGCACCGGGTTCATGGGGCGGCGCGGTCTTGCAGCAGCGGGGTGACGCGGCCAGTAGTTGCTGAGATGGCTGATGAGCTGGCGCAGTTTGATGCCGGGAATCTTGCTCGGCCCGACCTTGCGCGAGAAATTGTCTCGGACTGGCCTGAAGTCCTTCTCCTGGGCGATGACCTGCTCTCGGCGCTGATCGAACACGTCGGCGCAGCGCTTGAGGAGCAGCATCCCGACGATGTACTCCTTGAACTCCGAGGTGCCCATCTTGCTGGGCAGAGTGTCGGGGTCTCGAAGAGGTGTCGTTCGAGTTGCGGGAAAGTGAGGAGCACGGAGGTTCAGCAGGCCTGCAGCAATGAAGCGGGATCTTAGGTTCATTCCACATGGGCCATGTGGACTCGGCCTGACCCGCCGCTGGCGGGACAGGGAAGGTGGCAAGCGCAGAGGAGCGCCCGTCTACACCGTCGGTCGCTGCTCGAACGAGTCGAAAACGCCCTCGCCCGCAAACACCTCGACCCCCGTGACGACGGCCGACGGCGGCCCGCTGCGTGCCCAGGCGACGAGGCTGTCGACCGCTTCGGGCGGACCCGACACCATGGCCTCGACCGACCCGTCGCGCCGGTTGCGCACCCAGCCACGCACGCCCAGCTGTCTGGCCTGCTCGACCAGGGCCCAGCGGTAGCCCACGCCCTGAACCGAGCCGCGGATCTCGAGCCGCAGGACGGCCGTCTCAGCCATGGACACTCGCACTGTGCATGGCTGCCAGCGTAACCCGGAAACGGGCACGGGGCGAAAATCGATGGCATGCACGAACCACCCACTTCCGCGCCGCCGCGCCACCCGAGGCTGGCTTGCCTGGCGCTGGCGGCCGCGGCCCTGGCCGGCTGCGCCTCCGCGCCATCGACGGCGCCCCAGCCCCCGGCCCCTCCACCGCCGGCCGCCGCAGCCGCCGCCAGCACCGCACCTGCGCCAGCCGGCACGGACGACCTCGCGCTCCAGCAGGGTTTCGCCCGCTGGGTCGCGGACTTCCGCGCCAGCGCCCGCGCGGCCGGCATCGACGAGGCGACGCTGCGCATCGCGTTCGACGAGGCCCACTACCTGCCACGTGTCGTCGAGCTGGACCGGGCGCAGCCCGAATTCACCCGCACGGTCTGGGACTACCTCGACACCGCCGTGTCGGCCCAGCGCGTCGCCACCGGCCAGGACAAGCTGCTGCTGCTTCGCAGCGAGGCCGACGCCGCGGCCACGCGCTACGGCGTGCCGCCCGCCATCGTGGTCGCCATCTGGGGCATGGAGAGCAACTACGGCGGCAACTACGGCAACACGCCGACCATCGACGCGCTGGCGACGCTGGGCTTCGAGGGCCGGCGCGAGGACTGGGCGCGCGGCCAGTTGATGGCGGCGCTGAAGATCCTGCAGGGCGGCGACATCGCCCGCCCCCAGATGATCGGCTCGTGGGCCGGGGCCATGGGCCAGACCCAGTTCCTGCCGTCGAACTTTCTCGCCTACGCGGTGGACGCCGACGGCGACGGCCGGCGCGACATCTGGGGCAGCATGGCCGACGTGATGGCCTCGACCGCGAACTTCCTCGCGCGCTCGGGCTGGCAAGCGGGCCAGCCTTGGGGGGCCGAGGTGCAGTTGCCGCCCGGCTTCGACATGGGCCGCGCCGACGCCGAGCTTCGGCAGCCCAGCACGCAGTGGGCGGCCGAGGGCGTGCGAAGCATGGACGGCGCGCCGCTGCCGGAGTTTGCCGAAGGCGCCCTGCTGCTGCCCGCCGGTGCGCGCGGCCCGGCCTTCCTGGTCGGGCCCAACTTCCGGGCCATCCTGCGCTACAACAACTCGACCAGCTATGCGCTCGCGGTCGGGCTGCTGGCGCAGCGCCTGGGCGGCGGCCCCGGCGTGCAGGCGCCCTGGCCGCGCGAGCTGCCCGCCCTCACGCGCAGCCAGCTGCTCGCGCTGCAAACCGCGCTGAACCAGCGCGGCTTTGCCAGCGGCAAGCCCGACGGCGTGATGGGGCCCGCGACGCGGGACGGGCTGCGCCGCTACCAGCGCAGCATCGGCCTGCCCGCGGACGGCTATCCCACGCCGGACCTGCTGCAGCGATTGCAGGCGCCGTAG
>DATHWJ010000348.1:0-9929 GCA_035460745.1 Ideonella sp.
CCGGCCGCAGCGGGTCGGGTCTCGGCGCCAACGGCTGCAGCAGTGCAAGCTGCCGCGCAGCCCTTGCGTGTCGCCAGCCCGGCGGCGCCGCCTTATGCCGTACCGGCTCCCGCGCGGCGACCCGCACCACCCACCCCGGAAGCGCCAGCCCCCGCCTCGCAGCGCGCCCGCCCCTCGGCGGAGCCGCCGCCCTGGCTGGACGACGTGCCCTTCGAAGCCGACTCCTACCAGAGCGCCGGCGCGCCCGAGGCGCCGCCTGACGATCGCGCCGGCGATGCTGCGGGTGATCCCGTGCCGGAGACTGCCGCGGCGGCGCCGCCCGCCGCCAACGCGCTGGCCGCCATCGTCTCGTCGCCCGAGCCCATCGAGGTCCCCCGCTCGCCGCTGGGCGACCGCTGGGCCGAGCAGGTCGCCGCGCTGCAGGGCGAGAGCGGCTTTGTCGCGCTGGTGCGCGAGTTGGCCATGCAGGCGCAGCTCTCGGCCATCGAGCCCGATGGCGAGCAGGAGCTCTGGCGCCTGTGCGTGGAGCGCGAGTCGCTGCGTGCACCGCCGCTGGTCGAGAAGCTGCAGACGGCGCTCAAGGTGCGCAGCGGCCTGGCGTTGCGGCTGGAGGTGGTGGCTGGTGTCGCCCTCGACTCGCCGGCCCGGCGCGAGGCCGAGCGCATCGCGAAGCGCCAGCGCGAGGCCGAGCGCCTGATACAGGCCGACCCGCTGGTGCAGGCGATGCTGGCCCAGTTCAGCAGCGCGCGCATCGTGCCGGGCTCGATCAAGCCCGTCTGATTTTTAGCGTAGACAACGAAAGGATTCCACCATGATGAAGGGTCAACTCGCCGGCCTGATGAAGCAGGCCCAGGCCATGCAGGACAACCTGAAGAAGGCGCAGGAGGAGCTTGCGCTGGTGGAGGTCGAGGGCCAATCGGGCGCCGGCCTGGTCAAGGTCGTGATGACCTGCAAGAACGACGTCAAGCGCGTCACCATCGACCCCAGCCTGCTGGCCGACGACAAGGACATGCTGGAGGACCTGGTGGCCGCCGCCTTCAACGACGCGGTGCGCCGCGCCGAGAGCGTGAGCCAGGAGAAGATGGGCAAGCTGACGGCCGGCATGCCGCTGCCGCCCGGCATGAAGATGCCGTTCTGACTTGGCCTACCCAAAGGCGAGTGTGCCGCCGCCCAGCTCTTCGCTAGACGCGTTGATCGAGGCGCTGCGGCGCCTGCCCGGCGTGGGCGTGAAGTCGGCGCAGCGCATGGCGTTCCACCTGCTGCAGCACGACCGGCCGGGCGCCGAGCAGCTCGGCAGGGCGCTGCAGTCGGCCGTCGGCGCGGTGCGCCACTGCGAGCGCTGCCACACCTTCACCGAGGCCGAGGTCTGCGACATCTGCCTCGACGAGACCCGCGACACCCGGCTGCTCTGCGTGGTCGAGACCCCTGCCGACCAGGCGGCGCTGGAGCGCACCGGCAGCTACCGCGGCCTCTACTATGTGCTGATGGGCCGCATCAGCCCGCTGGACGGCGTGGGCGTGCATGCGCTGGGCGCGGCCTCGCTGATGGAGCGCGCGCTGAACGGCACGGTGGAGGAGGTCATCCTCGCGACCAGCTTCACTGCGGAGGGCGAAGCCACCTCGCACGTGCTGGCCGAGAGCCTGAAGTCGCGCGGCCTGAAGGTCACGCGCCTGGCGCGCGGCGTGCCCGCGGGCAGCGAGCTGGAGTACGTGGACTTGTCGACCATCGCGCATGCGCTGGTAGATAGGCGCTGACACGGCGCCTCCACGCAGCGCTCGGCTCGGGGTGCACCGGTCAAGCGGCGTGCGCGGAACCGGCTCCGCCGGTCCGCTGCGCGAGCCCCCTCGGGGGGCAGCGAGCGCCAGCGAGCGTGGGGGTCCTACTTCTGCGCCATGCGCACCGGCTTGGCCTTGGACGAGGCCACCGGCCTGCCGGTCTTGGCGCCCGCCGCCGGCCGCTTGCTCGTGGCCGTGCTCTTGCTGCTGACCGCCGCGACGCGGGTGGCCTTTTGCGAGACGTAGACCACGATGGTCTCGCCCGGCTTGAACCTGGCCGTCGCCGTGGTGCGGTTCCACTGCGCCACCGTGGCCGGCGTGGTGCGGTAGCGCCTGGCGACCGAGGCGACAGTCTCGCCCTTCTTGCCGGCGCGCAGCGAAACGCGGCGCAGCGGCGGGATGTCCGGCGTCAGCGTCATCATCGCGTTGTCGGCCAGGTGCTCGGAGACGTCGCTGCCGCCGTGCGCGGGCCGCGGCACCAGCAGCGTCGAGCCGGCCTTGACCAGCATGCGAGGCGGGATGCGGTTGACCTCGCGCAGGCTGGCTTCGCTCATGCCGACCTGCTTGGCGGCATCGGCCGGGCGCAGCGTCTTGGGCGCGACCCAGGCCGTCCAGGTGGCCAGCTGGCCCTTGTGGGCGTTCAGGCCGTGCACGAACTGGTTGGCGTTGTCGTAGGGCAGCAGCACCTGCTCGGTGCCGGCGGCGAGTATCACCGGCTTGTTCATCTGCGGGTTGAGCTGCTTGAACTCCTCGACCGACACGCCGGCCAGCTTGGCCGCCAGCCCCACGTCGATGTCGCGCTCGATGGGCACGCTGAGGAAGTAGGGGTGGTTTTCCAGCGTGGGCAGCGCGAGGCCGAAGGCCTGCGGATTGCCGACGATGTTCTCCACCGCCTGCAGCTTGCGTGCGTAATAGCGGGTCTCGTCCGGCATGCGCAGGCTGGCGTAGTCGGTCGGCAAGCCCAGCTTCTCGTTGCGCTTGATGGCGCGCTGCACGCTGCCTTCGCCCCAGTTGTAGGCGGCCAGCGCGAGGTGCCAGTCGCCGAACATGGTGTGCAGCCGGTCGAGGTAGTCGAGCGCGGCGCGGGTGGAGGCCAGCACGTCGCGCCGGTCGTCGCGGAAGATGTTCTGCTTGAGCGCATAGTCCTTGCCGGTGGACGGGATGAACTGCCACATGCCCGAGGCCCGCGCGGTGGACATGGCCTGCGGGTTGAAGGCGCTCTCGATGAAGGGCAGCAGCGCCAGCTCGGTGGGCATGCCGCGCTTCTCGATCTCCTCCACCACGTGGAAGAGATAGCGCCCGCCGCGCTCGGTCATGCGCTGCACGTAGTCGGGCCGCTGGGCGTACCACTGCTCGCCGGTGCGCACCAGATCGTCGTCCAGGTCGGGCATCGCGAAGCCGCGGCGCACCCGCACCCAGAGGTCCTTGCGTGCCTCTTCGTCGTACATCTCGACCGGCTTCTCGGGCTGCAGCGGGTCGATGGGCGCGGCCACGGGCACCGGCTCGGTGGGGGCCGGCTCGGGGGCATAGCCGGCCGAGGTCGGGGGCGCCGTCTCGGGCTTGGCGGATTGGTCCAGCAGCAGCTGGCCGCCGGGCACCTGGGCCACCAGCTTGGGGCTTTCGGCCGGCGGGTTGGCCGGCGGCTGCTGCGCGCCGGGCAGGTTGGCACAGGCCGAAAGCACCGCCGCGCTCGCCAGCAGGCCAAGGCGAAAGAGGGAGGGTAGGGGGCCTGCGGCGCGGACGGGTTTCGGCAAGGTGGTCATCGGATTCGGGGCTTCCATGCGCGGCGTGCGGCAGTGCGCGCCTGCGCGGGGTGGGCGTCTGCCAAGCCGCAAAAGCGGGCGGCGGCGGTCGCGGCGGATTGTGGGCAACGGCGGGCGGCGGCGGTCGGGACATCAACCGACAACTCGGGCGCTACACCGACCCGCGTGTCGATGGGTACGTCGGCCGGCGCAGGCCGGCAGGGTATCAACAGCGGTTTTTCGAGCGGGCAGGATACCTGCGTATGGGGGATTGGCGCGGACAGTTTGGACAGGGATGTGTGCATCTGTGACGGCGGGTGCATCACAGCCGCCCGGCCACGACGGCACGGCGAAGCGCACCACGGCCGATCACTAGAATGCCTCGATGCCGCAACCGCCGGGCGCCCTGCAGGGCGAACACCGGCGCGGCGTGCTCCAGCGTTGCCGCGATCGCCGCCAGGCCATCGTGCAACATCCGGACAATGTGATCGGTGAAGGCGGGCAATGCGACCAGATTCTTCATGACACGAAACGAGACGATTATAGAGTTGGGCGACTGGCTCAGGACACCGCCCGGGCGCTATCTGATGGCCTGGGAGCAGGAGCGCCTGGACCACGCGGTGGCCGACCTGTTCGGCTTCCACGCCTTGCAGATGGGCCTGCCCGAGCTCGACGGCCTGCGCGCCAACCGCATGCCGCACCGCTGGGTGGCCAGCGACGCGGTGCTGGTGCCCGAGCCCATAGCGATGCCGCCGCCGGAAGACGAGCGCATCACCACGCTGGCTTTGCCGCTGCCGGTGGCCTTGCAATGCGCGCCGGAGGCCTTGCCCTTCGCCGACCAGTCGCTCGACCTGGTGCTGTTGCCGCACACGCTGGAGCTGGCGCGCGACCCGCACCGCGCGCTGGCCGAGGTCTCGCGGGTCCTGCGGCCCGAGGGGCGGGCGGTGATCGTCGGGCTGAACCCGGCCAGCCTGTGGGGCCTGCGCCAGCGCCTGGGACGGGTGCGCCGCGGCCTCTCGCTGGGCGGCGGCCCGCTGTACCTGCCGCGCGCGGGCGAGTTCATCGGCCACTGGCGGCTGCGCGACTGGTTGCAACTGCTGGACTTCGAGATCGAGACCGGTGGCTTCGGCTGTTATCGTCCGCCGCTTTTGTCGCAGCGCTGGCTGGAGCGCTTCCACTGGATGGAGCGCAGCGGCGAGCGCTGGTGGCCGGTGCTGGGGGCCGTCTACTTCCTGGTGGCGGTCAAGCGCGTGCGCGGCATGCGGCTGGTGGGCCTGGCCAGGAAAGAGCGTGTCAAGCCGCAGGCCGCGCCGGCTGCCATCGCCAACCGCCACAACGGTGCTCACCACGGCCGCGCCAGCGACTGAGTTTTTGCCAACCCTGTTTTCTTGAAGTGCTTTGATGACTGACGTGACGATCTACACCGACGGCGCCTGCAAGGGCAACCCCGGCCCCGGCGGCTGGGGCGCCTGGCTGACTGCCGACGGCCACGAAAAAGAGCTGTGGGGCGGCGAGAAGCTCACCACCAACAACCGCATGGAGCTCACCGCGCCCATCGAGGCGCTGGCCTCGCTGAAGCGCCCCTGCACCGTCGCGATCTACACCGACAGCGAGTACGTGCGCAACGGCATCACGACCTGGATCCACAACTGGAAGAAGCGCGGCTGGCGCACAGCAGACGGCAAACCGGTGAAGAACATCGAGCTGTGGCAGAAGCTGGATGCGCTGGTGCAGCAGCACAAGGTGGCCTGGCACTGGGTCAAGGGCCACGCGGGCGATCCAGGCAACGAGCGGGCCGACCAGCTGGCCAACCGGGGGGTGGGCTCGGCGCAGAACTGAGCCTGCTGCGCCCCGACAGCTGCCCCATTCTTCCGGCCACCTGCAAGCAACACGCCCGGCACGCACAAGACTCCGCGTTGTTGCGTAGTCAAGATGGGCCTACCAACAGTTACATTCGCGGCTCGGCAAAACGAAAGAAGTTCGAACGTGAGCAAGCTGCACATCGTGGTGGCTGTGGTGGGTCTGGCGGCGGCAGGGTCGGCGGCGTGGTGGGTGCAACACCGGCCCACCGGCACAGTGCGTGTTGCCGGCGAGGGCACGGCCGTTGCGGCGCCCTCCGCCCCGCAGGGCAATGGCGCGGCGGGCGACAGGGGCCCGGCGGTGGTCGAGGTGGGCCGCGTCGAGGTGGCCCGGCTCGAAGACGACTTGCAGGCCGTGGGCTCCTTGCGCGCCCACCAAGGCGTGGTGCTGCGCCCCGAGGTCAGCGGGCGCATCAAGGCGCTGGCTTTCACCGACGGCCAGCCGGTCAAGCGCGGCCAGTTGCTGGTGCAGCTCGACGACACGCTGCAGCAGGCCCAGATGCAGCAGGCCGAGGCACAGGCGCAGATCGCCCGCACCAATCTCAGCCGCAGCCGCGAGCTGCTGGCGCAGAACTTCGTCAGCCAGAGTGCGGTCGACCAGAACGCGGCGGCGGTGCAGGTGGCCGAGGCGCAGGTGGCGCTGGCCAAGGCGCAGCTGGTGCGCATGCGCATCGTGGCGCCGTTCGACGGCGTCGCCGGCATCGGCGTGGTCGACCTGGGCGACTACGTGAAGGACGGCGCCGACCTGGTCAGCATCGAAGACCTCTCCTCCATCTCGGTCGATTTCCGCCTGCCCGAGCGGTCATCGGCGCGCATCAAGGCGGGCCAGGCCGTCGAGGTCGCGCTGGACGCGATGCCGGGCCGCAGGTTCAACGGCCGGGTCGAGGCGATCGACTCGCAGCTCGATGCCGACGGCCGCTCGCTGCTGGTGCGGGCGCGCATCGCCAACGGCGACCTCAGCCTGCGCAGCGGCATGTTCGCGCGGGCCCGCATCGTCTTCGCGGTGCGCGAGCAGGCGCTGGTGGTGCCCGAGGAGGCGCTGGTGCCTCAGGGCGGCAAGCAGTACGTGGTCAAACTGGTCGAGGGCCAGCAGGGGCCGGTGTCGCAGCGCATCGAGGCCAGGCTGGGCCTGCGCGTGCCGGGCAAGGCCGAGATCCTCGAGGGCCTGAGGGCCGGCGACCGGGTCGTCACGGCGGGCCATGCCAGGCTGATGCGCGCCGACGGCGTCGCGCTGAAGGTGGTGGACATCGGCGCGCCGGCCGAGCGGGCCGCGAGCAAGCCGGCCCGGGCCGGCTCGGCGGTCTGACGGCCGCGACGCAGGGCTCGCCATGAAACTCTCGGAAACCTCGATACGCCGGCCGGTCTTCGCGACGGTGATGGCGCTGCTGATCGTGCTGATCGGCCTGGTCTCGTTCCGCCAATTGCAGGTGCGCGAGTACCCGCGCATCGACGAGCCGGTGGTCAACGTCAGCACGCGGCTGACGGGCGCCTCCTCCGAGGTGATCGAGTCGCAGGTCACCAAGCCGCTGGAGGATTCCATCGCCGGCATCGAGGGGGTGGACATCATCACCTCGACTTCGCGCTCCGAGCAGAGCCAGATCACCATCCGCTTCAAGCTCACCAAGAGCCCGGAGGACGCCGCGGCCGACGTGCGCGACCGCGTCTCGCGCGTGCGCGCCCGGCTGCCCGACGCGATCGACGAGCCGGTGATCGCCAAGGTCGAGGCCGACGCCACGCCGACCATCTGGCTGGCCTTCAGCAGCGAGTCGCTCTCGCCGCTGGAGCTCACCGACATCATCAACCGCATCGTCAAGCCGCGCCTGCAGACCGTGCCGGGCGTGGCCGACGTGCAGATCAACGGCGACCGCAAGTTCTCGATGCGGGTCTGGGTCGATACCGACAAGCTGGCTGGCTACAAACTGACGGTGCAGGACGTGGAAGACGCGCTGCGCAAGCAGAACCTCGAAGTGCCGGCGGGCCGCATCGAGAGCCAGCAGCGCGAGTTCAGCGTGACCGCGCAGACCGACCTGACCACGCCCGCGCAGTTCGGCGAGATCGCGCTGCGCACCTCGTCCGGCTTCACGGTGCGGCTGCGCGATGTCGCGCGCATCGAGCAGGCCGCTGCCAGCGAGCGCTCCAGCGTGCGGCTGAACGGCGTGCCTTCGGTCGCGATGGGCGTGATACGCCAGGCCACCGCCAACCCGCTCGAGGTCTCGGCCGGCGTCTACGAGCTGATGCCCCGGATCCAGCAGGAGCTGCCGCCCGGCGTCAAGGTGCAGCAGGCCAACGACAACTCGGTTTTCATCGACCGCTCGATCAAATCGGTCTACCGCACCATCGGCGAAGCCGTGGTGCTGGTGGCGCTGGTGGTGTTCGTCTTCCTGCGAACCTTGCGCGCGTCCATCATCCCGCTGGTGACCATCCCCGTCAGCCTGATCGGTGTGTTCGGCATCATGGCGGCGGCCGGCTTCACGATCAACACCTTGACGCTGCTCGCGCTGGTGCTGGCGATCGGGCTGGTGGTGGACGATGCGATCGTGGTGCTGGAGAACGTCTTCCGCCACATCGAAGAGGGGCTGGCGCCCTTCCAGGCCGCGCTCAAGGGCGTCAAGGAGGTCGGCTTCGCAGTGGTCGCGATGACGCTGACGCTGGCGGCCGTCTTCGCGCCGCTGGCCTTCACGCCGGGGCGCACCGGGCGCCTGTTCGTCGAGTTCGCGTTGACGCTGGCCGGCGCCGTGATCGTCTCCGGCTTCACCGCGCTGACGCTGACGCCGATGATGTGCAGCAAGCTGCTGCGCCACAACCCGGCGCCCAACCGCTTCGACCGCATGATGGAAGCGGTGCTGGTCTGGATCACCGCCCGCTACGCGGGCGCCTTGCGCTTCGTGCTGGGGCAGCGCTGGGCCGTGCTGTGCGTGATGGCGCTGGCCGCCGGCGGCAGCTGGCTGCTGCTGCAGAGCAGCAAGAGCGAGCTCGCGCCGCTGGAGGACCGCGGCGTGATCCTGGCCACCGTCAACGCACCCGACGGCGCCACGCTGGACTACACGCAGCGCTACATGCGCGCGATCGAGCGGGTCGGCCGGCAGTACCCCGAGTTCGACCGCGTCTTCGTCGTCACCGGCAACCCCACGGTCTCGCAGGGCGTGGCCTTCCTGCGCACCACCGACTGGTCGGAGCGCAAGCGCAGCACCCAGCAGCTGGCGCGCGAGCTGCAGCCCAAGTTTGCGGCGCTGCCGGGTGTCACCGCCTTCCCGGTGACGCCGCCCTCGCTGGGCCAGGGCTTCCGCGAGCGCTCCATCAACTTCGTCATCGTCACCTCCGACAGCTACGCCAACCTGGCCAAGGTCTCGCAGCAGGTGCTGGCCGAGATGGTGGCCAACCCCGGCCTGGTGCAGCCCGACAGCGACCTGCGGCTGAACAAGCCCGAGATCTTCCTGCAGGTGGACCGCGACCGCGCGGCCGATGCCGGCGTGGCAGTCGACCAGGTGGCGCGCACGGTGGAGACGGCGCTGGGCGGGCGCAACGTGACGCGCTACAAGCGCGAGGCCGAGCAGTACGACGTGATCGTGCAGACCGAAGGCCGCGGCCGCGCGACGCCGGAAGACATCGACAAGATCTTCGTGCGTGGGCGCGGCGACCAGATGATCCCGCTCTCGTCGCTGGTCAAGGTGCGCGAGTCGGTCAGCCCGCGCGAGCTGAACCACTTCAACCAGCGCCGCTCGGTGGCGCTCACCGCCAACCTGGCGCCGGGCTATTCGCTGGGCGAGGCCTTGCAGTTCATGGACGGCGCCGCCGCCCGGGCGCTGCAGCCGGGCTACGCCACCGAGCTGAACGGCGTCTCGCGCGAGTTCAAGTCGTCCAGCGGCGCGCTGGGGCTGGTCTTCGTGCTGGCGCTGCTCTTCATCTTCCTGGTGCTGTCGGCGCAGTTCGAGAGCTTCATCGACCCGCTGGTCATCATGCTCAGCGTGCCGCTCTCCATGGTCGGCGCGCTTGGCGCCCTGCAGCTCTCGGGCGGCACGCTGAACGTCTATTCGCAGATCGGCCTGATCACGTTGGTCGGGCTGATCACCAAGCATGGCATCCTGATCGTCGAGTTCTCCAACCAGCTGCGCCAGGCCGGCAAGAGCACGCTGGAGGCCGCGGTCGAGGCCGCCACGCTGCGCCTGCGGCCCATCCTGATGACGACCGGCGCGATGGTGCTGGGCGCCTTGCCGCTGGCGCTGGCGACCGGCGCAGGCGCCGAGAGCCGCCGCCAGATCGGCTGGGTCATCGTCGGTGGCATGAGCCTGGGCACGCTGCTCACCATCTTCGTGGTGCCGACGATGTACACGCTGCTGGCGCGGCGCCGGGTGCCGGGCGAGATCGCCGACGCGGCCGAGCCCGAGGCGGCGCACGAGGCGCATGCGGTGGCCGGCGGCGACGTGCACGCCTGACTCAGGCCCCTGGCGTCAGCCGGCGGTGAGCCGCGCCAGGTCGTCCGGCGTGTTGGCGTTGAGGAAGGCGGCGGCGTCGTCGAAGCGCACCTCGACCCCACCCGCCAGCGAGGCCCATTC
>DATHWJ010000349.1:0-13411 GCA_035460745.1 Ideonella sp.
CGCCGCAAGAAGCAGGAGCAGGTCAGCAACGTCGATGCGCTGATCAAGGACCTCTCGGAGCTCAAGATCGGCGACCCGGTGGTGCACGTGAGCCACGGCATCGGCCGCTACAAGGGCCTGGTCCACATCGACCTCTCCAACGGCGGCGACGGCGGACCCAGCGAGTTCCTGCACCTGGAGTACGCCGACAAGGCCACGCTCTACGTGCCGGTGTCCCAGCTGCACCTGATCAGCCGCTACACCGGCGTCTCCGCCGAAGAAGCGCCGCTGCACAAGCTCGGCTCGCAGCAGTGGGACAAGGCCCGGCGCAAGGCCGCCGAGCAGGTGCGAGACACCGCCGCCGAGCTGCTCAACCTCTACGCGCTGCGCGCCGCCCGCGAGGGCATGGCGCACCGCTTCTCGGCGCACGACTACGAAGCCTTCGCCGCCAGCTTCGGCTTCGAGGAGACGCCCGACCAGCGCGCCGCGATCCACGCGGTGATCCAGGACATGATCAGCCCCAAGCCCATGGACCGCCTGGTCTGCGGCGACGTGGGCTTCGGCAAGACCGAAGTGGCGCTGCGCGCCGCCTTCGTCGCGGTGCACGGTGGCAAGCAGGTCGCCCTGCTCGCGCCCACCACGCTGCTGGCCGAGCAGCACTTCCAGACCCTCTCGGACCGCTTCGGCAAGTGGCCGGTCAAGGTGGCCGAGCTCTCGCGCTTTCGCTCCACCAAGGAGATCAACCTGGCACTGGAGGGCATGGAAGCCGGCACGGTGGACATCGTCGTCGGCACCCACAAGCTGCTCAGCAAGGACATCAAGTTCAAGCGCCTGGGGCTGCTGATCGTGGACGAGGAACACCGCTTCGGCGTGCGCCACAAGGAGGCCATCAAGGCCTTGCGCGCCGAGGTGGACGTGCTGACCCTCACAGCCACGCCCATCCCACGCACCCTGGGCATGGCGCTGGAGGGCCTGCGCGACCTGAGCGTGATCGCCACCGCGCCGCAGCGCCGGCTGGCGATCAAGACCTTCGTGCGCAACGAGGGCAACGGCACCATCCGCGAGGCGGTGCTGCGCGAGCTCAAGCGCGGCGGGCAGGTCTACTTCCTGCACAACGAGGTCGAGACCATAGAGAACCGGCGCCAGAAGCTGATCGAGCTGCTGCCCGAGGCACGCATCGCGGTGGCCCACGGCCAGATGCCGGAGCGCGAGCTGGAGCGGGTGATGCGCGACTTCGTGGCCCAGCGCCACAACCTGCTGTTGTGCTCCACCATCATCGAGACCGGCATCGACGTGCCCTCGGCCAACACCATCATCATGAGCCGCGCCGACAAGTTCGGCCTCGCGCAGCTGCACCAGTTGCGCGGGCGCGTCGGCCGCAGCCACCACCAGGCCTACGCCTACCTGCTGGTGCCCGATGTCGAGGGCCTCACCAAGCAGGCCCAGCAACGGCTGGACGCCATCCAGGAGATGGAGGAGCTGGGCTCGGGCTTCTACCTCGCGATGCACGACCTGGAGATACGGGGCGCCGGCGAGGTGCTGGGCGACAACCAGAGCGGCAACATGATGGAGGTCGGCTTCCAGCTCTACAACGAGATGCTGAACGAGGCCGTGCGCGCGCTGAAGGCCGGCGAGGAGCCCGACCTGCTGAGCCCCACCAGCGGCGTCTTCGGCTCTACCACCGAGATCAACCTGCACGCCCCGGCGCTGCTGCCCGACGCCTACTGCGGCGACGTGCACACCCGCCTCAATCTCTACAAGCGCCTGGCCACCGCCAGCAAGCCCGAGCACCTGGACAGCCTGCTGGAAGAAGTCACCGACCGCTTCGGCAAGCTGCCGGCCCAGGGCCAGACGCTGTTCGACACGCACCGTCTGCGCATCCTCGCCAAGCCCTATGGCGTGGCCAAGGTCGACGCCGGCCCGCGCCTGATGAGCATCACCTTCCGCCCCAACCCGCCTATCGACGCGATGAAGATCATCGCGCTGGTGCAGAAGAACAAGCACATCAAGTTGGCCGGCAACGACAAGCTGCGCATCGAGCGCGACACGCCCGAGGCCAAGGACCGAGCGCAGTTCATCCGCGACGTGCTGCGCTCGCTGGGCACGCCGATGGCGGCGACGCCTTCCTGACCGCCAGCGGGGCATCGCGCGCCCGAGGGGTGCGCAGGCAGCGACAGCGCCGGGCTGGTTTGTACGAGTGTACAAAGTAGTTGTACGAACGTACAACTACGCTCGTCATCGCTCTGCCTCGCCCCCATGAAACCTTCCTCCACCCCGCGCGGTGCCGCCAAGGCCGCTGCCGCCTCCGCCGAGCCCGGCGAGCAGCAGTTGGCGCCCAACCGCAAGCACAACATCCTGCTCGCCGCCGAGCGCCTGTTCGCCTCGCGCGGCTTTCACGGCGTGTCGATCCGCGACATCGCCGACGAGGCCGGCGTGCCGCTGGCGCTGGTGGGCTACTACTACGGCCCCAAGGTCGAGCTCTACCACGCGATCTACCGCGAGCGCGCCGGCTACATCGAGGAGCGGCTGCGCTCCCTCGCGGCCGCGCAGCGCGAAGCCCCCGCTGGGGAGTTGCTCGAGGCCATCGTGAGCGCCTTCGTGCTGCCGGTGCTGAAGGTCGCCGGCAGCGGCGAGGGGCGCAACTTCCTGCGGCTGCTGTCGCGCGGCATCGCGGATCACCTGGCCGAAGACGAGCCCATCATCCGCGAGCTGTTCGACCCGCTGGCCCATGCTTTCATCGATGCGATGACCGCCGCCGTACCGCAGGCCACACGCGGCCAGATCGCCTGGTGCTACCAGTTTGCCCTCGGCGCGGTGCTTCACCACGTGATCGACCGGCGCATCGAGCGCCTGTCGCTGGGCCAGAACCAGCCGGGCGACGGCGAGGCCGCCGGCCCGCTGCTGGTGCCCTTCATCGCCCACGGCATCCGGGGCGCCTGCGCGGCGCCCACGCACTGATGCCGGCCCGCTAAGCCCTACCCCCCGTTCGTTTCGCTTTCGGAACGGCCCTGGTGCCGCGCCGCGGGCCCTCTCACGCCTACATAAACCCTGGAGACCTCCCATGCCCCGTTGTACCCACCCCCTGGCGCTGGCCACCCTGGCACTGGCCACCACCGCGCAGGCGCAGCCGGCGCCCGCCCCCAGCGTCACGCTCTACGGCGTGCTGGACCTGGCCGTCTACCAGAAGCAGCTGGCCGGCGAAGCCCGCAACCGCCAGGTCATCAGCGGCGGCATGACCACCTCCTACTGGGGCCTGCGCGGCAGCGAAGAGCTGGGCGGCGGGCTGCGCGCCTTGTTCGACATCAGCGGCTTCCTGCGCGCCGACACCGGCGAGACCGGCCGCTCGGGCGCCGACAGCTTCTGGGGCCGCATGGCGTGGGTGGGCCTGCAAGATGCCTCCCTGGGAACGCTGCGGGCTGGCCGGCAGACCAGCGCGGCCTTCATCAACACCATCCGCTACAACCCCTTCGGCGATTCGGCCAGCTTCTCGCCCACCTTCCTGCATGTCTACCTGGCCAGCGCGACCCAGCCGACGATGACCGGCAGCGGTGCCAGCGATTCGGCCTGGAACAACGTCGTGAGCTACACCACGCCCGGTTGGGGCGGCTTTGCGGCGACGCTGGCGCTGGCCCCCTCGGAGGCCGGCCCGGCCGGCCGGCGCGCGGCGCTGTCCGGCGCGTACACCGCCGGGCCGTTCTCCGCGGGCCTCGCGCTGGAGAAGATCGATCGCATGGCACTGAGCTTCTCGAAGCCGCCCGCCGTGCTGCCGATGAGCGAGCGCCGCTCGGTCAATGCCGGGGCCTCCTACGACCTCGGCCCGGCCACGCTCTACGGCCAGTTCGTGCGCACCCGGCTGGACAACGCCAGCACCCGCATCACGCTGCAGACCACCCAGCTCGGCGCGGCCGTGCCGGTGGGCGACGGCCGCGTGCTGGCCTCGTGGGCACGCACTTCCCAGGAGCAGACCGCGCTGGCCGATACCACCCGCCAGACGGTCGCGCTGGGCTACGACCACTTTCTCTCCAAGCGCACCGACCTCTACGCCGTGCTGCTGGCCGACCGGCTGACCGGCCGCGACAGCGGCACGGGCCTCGCCCTCGGCATGCGCCACCGCTTCTGACCACGACCAAGGACCCCCACCATGCCCCGCCGCTTCATCGACCTCTCGATGCACCTGGAGAACGACGTGGTCTCGGACCCACCCGGCCTCGGCCCGAAGATCCGCTACACGGATCACCGCACGAGCCTGCCCGACCTGGTGCAGTTCTTCCCCGGCCTCGCGCCCGACGACCTGCCCGACGGCGAAGCCTGGGCGGTGGAGGACGTGCAGCTCAACACCCACAACGGCACCCACCTCGACGCCCCCTGGCACTTCGCCTCCACGATGGACGGCGGCCAGCGCGCCCTCACCATCGACGAGGTGGACCTGGCCTGGTGCTTCCAGCCCGGCGTGAAGCTGGACTTCCGCCACCTGCCCGATGGCCACATCGTGCAGCCCGCCGACGTGCAGGCCGAGCTCGCGCGCATCGGCCACGAACTCAAGCCGCTCGAGATCGTGGTCGTGAACACCCGCGCCGGCGAGGCCTACGGCCAGCCTGATTACCTGCGCGCCGGCTGCGGCATGGGCTTCGATGCCACGATGTACCTGCTGGAGCGCGGCGTGCGCCTGACCGGCACCGACGCCTGGAGCTGGGACGCACCCTTCGCCCACACCGCCAGCCGCTACGCCGCCACCGGCGACGCCAGCCTGATCTGGGAGGGCCACAAGGCGGGCCGCCAGATCGGCTACTGCCACCTCGAAAAGCTGCACCACCTCGAAGCCCTGCCGCCGCACGGCTTTTTCATCAGCTGCTTCCCGGTGAAGATCCGCGGCGCTTCGGCGGGCTGGACCCGCGCGGTCGCCATCTTCGACGACGCCCTGCTGCCCACCCCCTGACGAAAGACCCCGCCATGCCCTCCCCCCTCACCCGCCGCCGTTTCACCCTGGCCCTGGGCGCCACCGCGCTGGGCGGCCTGCCGCTGGCCGCGCGGCCACAGCCCACCGAGCTGCTGAAGATACTCACCGGCTTCCCGGCCGGCGGCACCGCCGATGCCCTGGCCCGCAAAGTGGCCGACAAGCTGCGCGGCAGCTATGCCAGCGCCGCACTGGTCGAGAACCGCCCCGGCGCCGGTGGCCAGATCGGCATCCTCGCGCTGCGCGACAGCCCGGCCGACGGCTCCTGCCTGCTGGTCACGCCCTCGTCGATGCTGTCGATCTACCCCTACACCTACAGCAAGCTGCAGTACCGGCTGGACGACGTGCAGCCGGTCTCGCTGGGCGCGGTGTTCAACCATGCGCTGGCCGTGGGCCCCGCGGTGCCCGCCAGCGTGAAGACGCTGAAAGAGCTGCTCAGCTGGGCCCGCGCCCACCCCGAGGCCGCGAGCTGCGGCAGCCCCGGCGCCGGCTCGATGCCGCACATGATCCTGGCGCTGCTGCAGCGCCAGAGCGGCGCCGAGCTGCGCCACATCCCGTACCGCGGCGTGGTGCAGGGCATGCAAGACATGCTGGGCGGCCAGATCGCCGCCTTCTGCTCGCCGGTGGGCGACTCGCTGCCCCACCTCAAGGCGGGCAAGCTGCGGGTGCTGGCCGTCTCGGGCACCACCCGCAGCGCTTTCCTGCCCGAGGTGCCCACGCTGCGCGAACAGGGCTTCGAGATCACGGTGCGGGAGTGGTATGGCTTTTTCATGCCGGGCAAGGCGCCGGCCGAGGCCGTGCAGCGGGCCGCCGCCGCCCTGCAGACGGTGCTGGCCCAGCCCGAGGTGATAGCCTACGGGCGCCAGTTCGGGCTGGAGGTGCAGGGCTCCACGCCGGCCAGGCTGCAGGCGCTGCTGGCCGCCGATGCGCAGGAGTGGAAAGGCCTGATCCAGCAGATCGGTTTCAAGGCCGACGTATGAACCAGGTCAACGCCACCCACGACCCGGCGCTGCGCAGCTGGGTTGCCAGCGCCAACCTGCCGGGCTGCGACTTTCCGGTCCAGAACCTGCCGCATGGCGTGTTCCGCGCACAAGGCTCGCACGGGGCATTCCGCGGCGGCGTGGCCATCGGCGACAGCCTGCTCGACATGGCCGCCGCACACGCGCTGGGCGTGTTCGAGGGCCTGGCGGGCGATGCCGCCCGGCTAGCCGGTGCAGCCTCGTTGAACGGGCTGATGGCGCTCGGCCCCGCGGCCTGGTCGGCCCTGCGCGCGGCACTCTCGCAGGCGCTGCGCGCGGGCTCGGGCCACGCCCATGCGCTGCGGGGCTGCCTGCTGCCGCAGGCCGAGGTGGAGTACGCCGTGCCCGCGGCCATCGGCGACTACACCGACTTCTTCACTTCGGAGCACCATGCGCTGAACGCCGGCCGCATCTTCCAGCCCGACCGGCCGCTGCTGCCGCAGTTCAAGTGGCTGCCTATCGGCTACCACGGCCGGGCCTCGTCGGTGGCCATCGGCGGCACCGCGTGCCGGCGGCCGCTGGGCCAGTACCGCCCGGCCGGAGCCGCCACGCCGGTCTACGCCCCCACCGAGGCGCTGGACTTCGAGCTCGAGCTGGGCGCCTACATCGGTGCCGGCAACCGCCTGGGCGAACGCGTCGCGATAGCGCAGGCCGAGCAGCAGCTCTTCGGCGTGTGCCTGCTGAACGACTGGTCGGCGCGCGACGTGCAGGCCTGGGAGGCCATGCCGCTGGGCCCTTTCCTGGCCAAGAACTTCCTGACCAGCGTCTCGCCGTGGATCGTCACGATGGAAGCGCTCGCGCCCTTCCGCACCGACGCGCCCCGCGCGGTTCACGAGCCGGACGCCACGCCGGCCTATCTGCGCACGCCGCAGCCCGGCGCCTGGGACATCCAGCTCGACGCCTGGCTGCAGCCCGCGGGAGGACCGGCCGAGCCCATCACGCGCAGCAACGC
This sequence comes from Ideonella sp., assembly GCA_035460745.1. Taxonomy (GTDB): domain Bacteria; phylum Pseudomonadota; class Gammaproteobacteria; order Burkholderiales; family Burkholderiaceae_C; genus Ideonella. The sequence continues at coordinate 6,905 of DATHWJ010000349.1, forward strand.
CCGCCACGCCCACTGGACGCTGGCGCAACTGGTGGCCCACCACACCGAAGGAGGCTGCCCACTGCGGCCGGGCGACCTCTTCGGCACCGGCACGCTGAGCGGCCCGCAGCCCGGCGAAGAAGCCTGCCTGCTGGAGCTGACACGCGGCGGCCAGGTCCCGCTGCGCCTGTGCGACGGCAGCGAACGCCGCTGGCTGCACGACGGCGATACCCTCACGCTGCGCGGCTGGTGCGAGCGGCCGGGCGCGGTGCGCATCGGCCTGGGCCACTGCAGCGGCCGGGTCGTGGCCGCAGCGGGATAATCCCGCGTCGTTTCACCCGCCCGCCCCACCTGTCCGTGCCGACCGCCCCCTACCCCGCTCTCGCCCTCGCCCCCGGTCTCGTCCTCCGGGGCGTCACCCCCCCGCTCGCGCTGCGCGACTTCAAGCTGATCGCCTTCGACATGGACTCGACGCTGATCAACATCGAGTGTGTCGATGAGATCGCGGCGGCCGCCGGGCGCAAGGCCGAGGTCGCGGCGATCACCGAAGCGGCGATGCGCGGCGAGATCGCCGACTACAAGGAGAGCCTGCGCCAGCGCGTGGCCCTGCTGCGCGGCGTGCCCGAATCGGCGCTGCACGAGGTCTACGCCCGGCATCTGCAGCTCAACCCCGGCGTCGAGCGTTTTGTGCAGGCCTGCCAGGCGGCGGGCCTGAAGACGCTGCTGGTCTCGGGCGGCTTCACCTTCTTCAGCGAACGCGTGCGCCACCGGCTCAAGCTGGACTTCGCCCGCGCCAACGTGCTGGAGATCCACGGCGGCGAGCTCACCGGCCGCCTGCTCGACCGGCCCTGGGGCGACATCGTCGATGGCGCCGAGAAACGCCGGGTGCTGCTGGAGGTCTGCGAGCTGATGGGCGTGGAAGCCAGCGAGGCGATCGCGGTGGGCGACGGCGCCAACGACCTGCCGATGATGAGCGTCGCCGGCCTGTCGATCTGCTTTCATGGCAAGCCCGCGGTGCGCGAGCAGGCCATGGTCTCCATCGAAACGGGCGGGATGGACCGGGCGCTGGAGCTGCTGCGTTAGCGGCGGGGCCGGGGCGGATCAAGCCGCCCCATCGAACGCCTGCCGCAGCCAGCCCAGCAACTCGGCATCGACCTCGGCCACCGTGGCGAGCCTGACCTTGTGGCTGCACATGCCACCCGGCGCCTGCTCGGCCAGGCGCGTGGTGCCCGGCACGCCCTTCATGTTCAGGCCGAGCTCGACCTGGCTCCTGGTGGCCGGGCCGATCGTCGCGAACTGCTTGCTGCGACGCAGGCTGAGGTAGGTCTTCTTGGGCGCGATCTCGAAAGCGCCAAAGCCCGCGAGCTGCGACATCACCGCGTCGTGCACCGGGCGCAGCGCGGCCTTGGGGCCGGCGTAGAGGCCATCGATGACGTCGCCCTCGGCCTCGCTGCCGCCAGCGGCTGGTTCGCCCGGGCCGGCTGGCGCCTGCGCGGCGTGGTGCACCAGCGTGTTGGCATCGCCATAGCCCAGGCCGAACTCGCTCTGCGCCAGCGCGCGCAGCTCGCCGTGCTTGCCCAGGCCGCTGGCGCGCAGCGCGGCGACCAGTTGCTCGAGGCTCTTGCCGCTGCGCTTCTCGATGTTGGCCAACTGGGTCGCGATGGCCTTTGCAGGATCGGTCATGGCAGCTTCCTTCGAGGGGTGCGGGGGGCGCGTGGGCCGCGCGGGCGTTCAGCCTAGCCAGCGCCGTGCGGGCTGTCCATCGGGAGGTGCCGCCCCCCATGGCCCCCCTCGTTTGCAGTCCCCAGGTAGGGATGGCGAGCCGGCGACCTGCTTCCTAGAGTGGCCCGACACCTCACTCAACCCCGGGAGATCACACCATGGCCTACTTGTTCAGGGGCACGCTGCACGGCCTGCTCTGCGGCGATTGCATCGAAGCGCTGGAAGGCATCGTCGTCAGGCTCTACGCTGTCGAGACCGGGCGCGACAGCACGGCGCTGGCGGTCGCGCATGCCAAGGACACCTTCACACCCGTCAGCGACGAGGCCGTTGCGGCCAAGGCCGGGCGGCTGCTCGCCGAGGCCGTCATCGACGCCGAAGGCAACTTCAAGGTCGACTTCTCCACGGCGCCGAACTACGGCGGCGAGGCCTTCGAGATCGACATCTATTGCGGCACGGTGCCGCACCGCAGGCCCGGCCCGCGGCCGCCCACGCCGATGCAGTTCAGCATCACCGTGCTGCAGCCGCTCTGGCGCACGGTCGGCGACGACCGCACGCAGATGGCCGTCTGGGCCTACACCATCCCCTACCGCACCTGGTGCGCGGTGCGGGCCCGCTTCGGCGCGTGGAGCATCTGCGGCCACGTGCGCCACTGCGAGACCCAGGCGCCCATCGGCGGCGTGCGCGTCAAGGCCTTCGATGTCGACTGGCTGCAGGACGACGCGCTGGGCGAGGCCATCACCGACGGCGCCGGCCATTTCCGCATCGACTACCTGGCCGAGGACTTCCAGCGCTCGATCTTCTCGCCGCTGATCAACATCGAGTGGACCGGCGGGCCCGACCTCTACTTCCACATCGAGACGCTGGCCGGCACGCCGCTGCTGCAGGAGCCCTCGTCGCGCGGCCGGGCGCCGGACCGCGAAAACATCGGTCCCTGCTTCTGCACCGACCTGTGCCTGAAGGAGCAGCCGCCCAACGTGGACACCACGCTGCCGGCCTTCGACGCGCTGGGCGGCTACCTCTTTGCCTCGCAGCTCCAGCCCGCCACCGGCCTGACGGTGGGCGACAACCGCGCCTTCTACTCCACCGTGCGGCTCAACGGCATCCTGCCCAAGACCATGGGCGGCGTGGCGCTGGAGTACCGCTTCGAGGTCATGCCCACCGACACCGCCGGCAACCCGGCCGGCCCGTGGAGCGCGATCACGCCGGCGCAGTTCAGCACCACCATGCTGGGCAAGCTGGAGCGCTACGCCCCGGCCTTCCCGGGCGACCCCAACCCGGTCAAGACGGCGCCGGTCGTGGTCGACCCGGTCAACCCGGCCGGCGGTCCGCTGAACGCGGCCATCGTCGGCGGCTGGGTGCAGGTGCCGCAGTTCAGCAACGTCTTCGGCGCCGAGGGCAACTTCGTGTCCAACGGCGACATGCTGAACGTCATCACGCCGCTGCTGGCCAACTCGCCCGGCATCGACGTGGCGGGCGTGGTGGTGGGCAACAGCAGCACCAGTGCCGGTGCCGTGCTGGCGCAAAACCGCCACATCGCGCTGCGCATGCGGGTGCGCCAGGTGGGCAACCCCGGCAGCGAGATCGGCGCCGGGCTGTGCGGCCACGTCGCGGTGGAAAACACGCTCTACGCCAATGTGCACAAGGGTGGCTCGTGGGCGCCGGTGGACGTGAACGGGCAACTGGGCGTGTGCTCGGTGGACTCGCTGCAGCTGCGCATGAACGGCTGCGCCGGCATCCAGGCCGGGCTGGACGTGGTGCTCACCACCGCCCATGCCAACCTGGGCGCCGTCTCGCTGAGCATGAACGGCCCCGGCGGGCCTTACGGCTTCGACCTGCCGGCCGCGGTGCCGGGCGAGCGCTTCGGCATGGCGGTCAACGGCGTCGCGCCGCCCGTCGGCGGCTGGACCGTGGCTGGGCTGCCCGACTGCGCCTACATCATCACGCTCAGCGCGCAGCTGCTGTTGACCACCGGCGACTCGTCGCCATTGCCCATCCAGGACCAGATCGCGTTCTGCAAGAAGTAGGCGCAAAGCCGGCGCCTGCTAGGCTATCGGGTTGCGCAGCGCGGCAATGGCCGCGCTGCGCGCCCGAGTACAGCCCAATTCCTCCTGCATGGCGATCTTTCCGCAAGGCCTGACGAACGTCGATCAGCGCTGCAACACCGGCGAACGGCGCGTCCTGCACCAGCTCAAGCGCTGCCTGGAAGACGACCACCTGGTCTGGCACGACGTGGCGATAGGCGCCCGTGCGCGGCAGCCCGACTTTGTCGTGCTGAGCCCGCGCCAGGGCGTGCTGCTGCTGGAGGTGAAGGACTGGAAGCGCAGCACGCTGACCGGCGCCACCCGCGACCGCGTGGAGCTGGCCACGCCGCGCGGCCCGGTGACCGAGGCCAACCCGCTGCGCCGGGCGCGCGACTTCGCGCTGGAGCTGGTCGACCTGATGCAGCACGACCCGGCGCTGGTCCATGCCGAGGGCCCGTTTCGCGGCAAGCTGCTCTTCCCCTACGGCTGGGGCGTGGTCTTCTCGCACCTGCGCGCGGCCGATGTCGCCGGCAGCGACTTCCACGACATCTTCCCCGAACACCAGGTGCTGCTGCGCGACGACCTGGACGACGCGGTCGCGCCGGCCGACTTCACGCGCCGGCTGTGGGGCCTGTTCACCGTGCACTACCCGCACACCCTGACCCTGCCGCAGCGCGACCGGGTGCGCTGGCACCTGTTCCCCGAGCTGCGCGTGCAGCGGCAGGACGCCCTGGACTTCGACGCACCGGGCAGCACGGCGCCCGCCCTGCCCGACCTGATGCAGGTGATGGACCTGCAGCAGGAGCAGATCGCCCGCACGCTGGGCGAGGGCCACCGCGTGATCCACGGCGCGGCCGGCTCGGGCAAGACCATGATCCTGATCTTCCGCGCGCAAGTGCTGGCCGCCGCGGCGCGGCCCGACAAGCCCATCCTGGTGCTCTGCTTCAACCGCGCGCTGGCCGACCGCATCGCCTCGGCGCTGCGCCAGCGCGGCGTCGACGAGCGGGTGCAGGTGCGCACCTTCCACAGCTGGTGCCAGGATCTGGTGCGCAGCTACCAGCTCTACGTGCCCGAGGTGGGCGACCGCGAGGCCCATTACCGCCACCTGGCGGAGGCCGTGGAGCGCTCGCTGGAGACCGGCTTCGTGCCGGGCGGCCAGTACACGGCGCTGCTGATCGACGAAGCGCACGACTTCGAGGAGGCCTGGCTGCGCATGGCCGCGCGCATGGTGAGCCCCGAGAGCAACAGCCTGCTGGTGCTCTACGACGACGCGCAGTCCATCTACCAGGCCCGCCGCCGGCGCTTCAACTTCGCCAGCGTCGGCATCCAGGCCCAGGGCCGCACCAGCATCCTGCGGCTCAACTACCGCAACACCGCCGAGGTGCTGGCGCTGGCGGTGCACTGCGCCCGCAGCCTGCTGGAGGGCGAAGAAGCCGATGCGGGCGACGACCCCTTGCGCGACGAGATGCGCCACGTCCACCCGGCCAGCGCAGGCCGGCGCGGGCCGCTGCCGGTGCTGCTGGAGGGCCGCAACGGGCGTGAAGAGGCGCTGCTGATCGCGCAGCGCATCGTCGAGCTGCAGGCCGCCGGCACGGCGCTAGAGGACATGGCCGTGCTCTACCGCGCCAAGCACCTGATGAAGCCGCTGGAGCGCGAGCTGATGCGGCTGGGCGTGGCCTGCCAGGCCATGAGCAGCACGGCGGTGGGCCGCTTCGACTGGGCCGCACCCGCCGTCAAGCTGCTGACCATGCACAGCGCGAAGGGGCTGGAGTTCTCCTGCGTCTTCGTCGCGGGCCTGCAGGCCCTGCCGTTCAAGGACGAATCGTCGGAGGATGCCCTGCGGCTGCTCTACGTGGCGATGACACGGGCGACGCAGGCGCTGGTGCTGTCCACCCAGGGCGAGTCGGCGATCGTGCGGCGGGTGCGGGCGGGCTTGGCGGAGGTGGGAGCGCAATTCGCCGAAGTGGTGGGATAGGCCTTAGGCCGCTTGAGCGAGATCAGGGCGCCGGGGCGTGCTGCTGCGTTCGTGTCACCCCCCAGACTTTCAGCCCCCGCTCAGTTGCGCCCACGCCTTCTCCAGCCGCTTGACCGACACCGGCTGCGGCGTGCGCAGCTCCTGGGCGAACAGGCTGATGCGCAGCTCCTCCATCAGCCAGCGGAACTCGTCCAGCCGCGCGTCGTGCTGACCCTTCAGATCGGCCAGGCGGCGCTGGTAGCGCTGTTCCAAGGGGCGTAGCTCGGCCAGGCGCAGGGCGTCGCGGGCGGGGTCGGCGCGCAGCTTGTCCAAGCGCATCACCACGCCCTTCAGGTAGCGCGCGAAGTGCTGCAGTTGGGGATACGGTGTCTGCGCGACGAAGCGCTTGGGCACCAGGCGCTGCAGCTGGCCGGCGATGTCGTCGGCCACGTCCTTGGGCGGCTTGCTGTCCTTGAGCTTGCGGGCGGCCGCGGCGTACTCCACCAGCACGCCACCGGCCAGGCGGGCAACTTCCTGGGCGATCAGGTTCAGGCGGGTGCGGCCTTCTTCGAGGCGCTTCCTGAAGGCGTGTTCGTCTTGCGGCAGCGGGTCTTGCAGGAAGGCGCGCTCCAGCGCGACGTCGACGATCTGCTCGCGCAACTCGTCCTGCGTGCCCAGGCTCATGAAGGCGGCGGCCATCTTCTGCAGGTCGGGGATGTTCTTTTCCAGGTACTTCAGCGGCTCCTTGATCTGCAGCGCGACCAGCCGGCGCAGGCCGGCGCGGTGCTTGGCCGCGGCCACGTCGGGCTCGTCGAAGACTTCGATCTCGAC
>DATHWJ010000350.1:0-6966 GCA_035460745.1 Ideonella sp.
AATCGGGCGCTGTGCGTGTGGTCATGCGTCACATGGGCGAAGCGCGTACGCCCATGCCGGCAAGCACCAGGGCGACGCATGGGGGAGCTCGTACGGCCAGCCAGCCTGTTTCAGCTGCGGCGGCTGAGCATCCACCGCAGCAGGCGCTACGTTAACGCAGCCCCTTGCCGGCACAAGTGCCGCTAGATTGCTGCCGCGTAAGGAAGCGCGAAGGCGGATCGCACCCGGCGGCGCCGGGCGCGCCAACGCCCCGCTGCCGGCCTAGCGCCGCGCCGCCGCCGCGGCCTGCAGCGAGTCGATGCGCAGCGCATACACGCTGCCAAAGCCCAGCGACGGCCCGAACTGCGTCACGCCGAGGAGCCGGCCGTCCGGTGCCTCGGCCAGCCGCCCGACCGGCGACTCGAGGCGATCGAAGGCGTGCAGCCCCTCGAAGCTGCCGTCGGGCGCGATCCGGTAGACGGCCCCGTAGCCCAGCGGGCCGCCCTGGCGCGCGACGCCGTAGAGCAGGCCGTCGCTGCCGACGACCAGGCCGTGCGGGGCCTTGCCGTCGGGGCCGGTGAAGCGGTGCAGCAGCTTCACCTTGCCGTCCAGCGTCATGCGGAAGACGGTGCCGAGCTGCTGGTCGCCGGGGTCGTTTTCGGTGGTGCCGTAGAGCAGGCCGTTGGGGTGCTGCACCAGGCCGCCCGAGGGCGAGAGGTCGGGCCGGTTGAAGCCCACGCTGTAGAGGGGCGTGACCGTGCCGTCCGGTGCGGTACGGTGCGCGCCGCCGCGGGAGAAGGTGCCGCCGTGCTGGCTCATCGAGTAGAAGTTGCCGTCGCTGGCCAGCGTGAGCCGGCTCAGGCCGTTGAGCCAGCTGCCAAGCTGGGCGAGGTGGGTGACGGTGCCGTCGATCGCCATGCGGTAGGCCTGCGGCAGCTGGTTCCAGCCGCCGATCACCATCACGCCAGTGCCGTACATCGCGCCGTCCGGGCCGACCACCATCTGGTCGTTGGGCGACATGCCGTCGGCCTCGCCGCCGGTGAAGTGGTGCAGCTGCACCGCGGAGTCGGTGGCGTTGAGCCTGTAGGCCAGGCCCTTCTGGAAGTTGCCGCCGTCGAAGGTGGTGCCATAGAGCTCGCCGTCGGGGCCTTCGACCAGCGGGGCGAGCTTGCCGCCGCCCAGCTCGCCGCGCTGCGCTTCGCCGTTGACGAAGGCGTGGGCGATCTCGAAGCGGCTGCCGCGGATGCGAAAGATGGTGCCGCGCCCCGGGCCGCCGCCGGCTTCGGTGATGCCGTACAGCACACCGTCGGACTTGAACATCAGGCTGGCCGGGTAGGCACCGCGGCCGGCCCCGGCGAACTCGTGCACCACCGTGTAGGTGACCGCCGCCGTGCGCGGCGCCGCCCGGGCCGGCGCGGACGCGAGCAGGCCGGGGGTGCAGGCCAGGCTGCCGAGCATCGCCAGGCACTGGCGTCGGCTCGCCGTCGCGGGGCCCGCGGCAGGGTGGGTCGGGGTGTGGAGGTCGATCGGGTCGCTGCCGTGCATGGGAAGCCTCGTCTCGTCTTGGGTGGAAAGGCCGGGCCCGGTGCTGCAGGGGGAGTTTGGGCGGAAGAGCGGGCCGGGCAGCATCCTGTCACGGCCGCCGGCCCGGCACCATCCCTGTTCGCCCGCGCTCCTAGCGCCGCGGCGGCGCCGCCGCGCGCCTGAGCGACTCGACGGCGACCGCATAAATGCTGCCCTTGCCCGTCCCGCCATAGCTGGTGACGCCGTACAGCCGGCCGTCCGGCCCCAGCGCGAGCCGGCCCAGCGGGTACTCGAAGCGATCGAAGCTGTGCAGCACCGTGTAGGCCCCGTCGGGGCTGATGCGGTAGACCACGCCGTAGCCGGCCGGGCCGCCCGCGATGGTCGCGCCATACAGCGCGCCGTCGCTGCCGACCACCAGCCCGAAGGGCATGCGGCCTTCGGGGCCGAGGAAGTGGTGCAGGATCTTGACCTTGCCGTCCAGCGTCATGCGGAACACGGTGCCGTTCTCGCTGCCGTCCAGGCTGATCTCCGTGGTGCCATAGAGCAGGCCGTCTGCGTGCTGGACGAAGCCGCCGGAAGGCACCATGCTGGGCCGGTTGAACCCGACGCTGTAGATGGCCGTGACGCGACCGTCCGGCGCCATGCGCTGGGCGCCGCCATGGGAGTGGATGCCGCCATACTGGCTCATCGAATAGAAGTTGCCGTCGCTCGCCAGTGTCTGGCGGCTGAGGCCGTTGAGCCAGGTGCCGATCTGCGCCAGCGGCGTGACGCTGCCGTCCAGCGCCATGCGGTAGACCAGCGGCAGCCCGGAGCCGCCGCCGCCAGCGGTCGCGGCGGTGCCGTAGAGCGCGCCGTCGGGGCCGGTGGCCAGTTGGTCGTTGGGCCGTTCACCGTCTTCGCCGCCGCCGAAGTGGTGCAGCGGCACCAGCGTGTCGTCCGCCTCCAGCCGGTAGGCCAGGCCCAGCCCGGCGCTGCCGCCGTCGAAGGTGGTGCCGTAGAGCTTGCCGTCCGGGCCCTGGACCAGCGGGTCCAGCTTGCCCTGGTCCCAATCCTGCGTCGAGACCTCGCCATCGGCGAAGGCGTGGGCGATCTCGAACACGCCGCCGCGCAGCCGGAAGATGGCGCCGCGCTGGTTCGCACCGGCGAGCTGGGCGATGCCGTAAAGCGTGCCGTCGGATGTGAACATCAGGCTGGTCGGGTTGGCGCCGCCGGCGCCGCCGGTGAAGGCGTGCACGACTTCGTAGGTGGCCGCGCTGGGTGCAGCAGCAGGGCGGGGCGCGGCGGCCAGCAGGCCGGGCGCGAGCGCCAGGCTGGCCAGCGCCGCAAGGCAGCGGCGCCGGGCGACGTGGGCCGGGGAACTTGGGGAGCTACGGCGATCGAGCATGGGGGGCCTCGTGTTGAAATGGGTGGTGGGCGGCCCCGGTGCTGCAGGGGGTCCGGTTTGTGCTTGTCTCCGGCCGCACGAGCGAGTCGGCGCGGCGCAACATGCTGTCACGACTGCCGCCCGACGCCATCCCTAGTCGCCCTGAATCCCGAAAGGACGCCCATGAACAAGACCACCCCCTTCGCCGCGCTGCTGGCCTGCGCCGCCGTGCTGGCCACGCCCGCCGCCATCGCGCAGCAAACCCCGGTCGCGATCGGCATCTCGGGCTGGACCGGCTTTGCGCCGCTGACGCTGGCCAAGGAGGCCGGCCTGTTCAAGAAGCACGGCCTGGACGTCACGATCAAGAAGATCCCGCAGAAGGACCGCCACCTCGCGATCGCTTCGGGCGACATCCAGTGCGCCGCCACCACGGTCGAGACCTGGGTGGTGTGGAACGCCAACGGCGTGGCCGCGACCCAGATCTTCCAGCTCGACAAGAGCTATGGCGCCGACGGCATGGTCGTCAAGCCCGGCATCGCCAAGATCGCCGACCTCAAGGGCAAGACCGTGGCCGCCAGCGCGCCCGGCACCTCGCCCTACTTCGCGCTCGCCTGGATGTTGAAGAAGAACGGCCTGTCGGTGAAGGACGTGACGGTGATGACGCTGGAGCCGCAGCCGGTGGCCAATGCCTTCGTCGCCGGCACCGCCCAGCTGGACGCCGGCATGAGCTACGAGCCCTACCTCTCGGCGGTGCGCGCCAAGCCCGAGGCCGGCAAGATCATCGCGACCACGCTGGACTACCCGATGGTGATGGACACCTTCGGCTGCACGCCCAAGTTCCTGGCCGAGAACCCCAAGGCCGCCAAGGCGCTGGCCGACGCCTATTTCGACGCGGTCGAGATGACCAAGGCCGAGCCTAAGAAGAGCTTCGAGATCATGGGCGCCGACGTCAAGCAGAGCGCCGAGGCCTTCGAGGCCAGCCAGAAGTTCCTGCGCTGGCAGGACCGCGCGGCCAACCAGAAGTTCTTCACCGGCGAGTTCGTCAGCTTCACCAAGGAGGCGGCCGACCTGCTGCTGGAGATCGGCGTGATCAAGCAGATCCCGGATCTCTCCAAGCTGGCGGATACGCGCTTCATCAAGTGACGCGGCTGCCGCGCGCATGACCCCGCTGAAGCCGGTCGCACCCGCCGCGCGCGTCGCGCTGGGGGTGTCGTTCTTCGTGCTCTTCGTCGCCGTGTGGGCGGCGGCCACGCTGGGCGGCTTCGTCAGCAAGACCTTCCTGGCCGACCCGCTGACCATGCTGCACTCGGGCTGGGTGCTGCTGACGCAGATGGGCTTTGCGAAGGACATCGGCATGACGGTCTGGCGCGTCGTCGGCGGCTTCACGATCGCCGCGGTCATCGCCTTGCCGCTGGGCATCGCGATGGGGGCCTACAAGCCGGTCGAGGCCTTCTTCGAGCCCTTCGTCTCGTTCGCCCGCTACCTGCCGGCCAGCGCCTTCATCCCGCTGCTGATCCTGTGGGCCGGGCTGGGCGAGGCGCAGAAGCTCTCGCTGATCTTCATCGGCAGCTTCTTCAACCTGGTGCTGATGGTCGCGGTGGCGGTGGGCAACAGCCGGCGCGACCTGGTGGAGGCCGCCTACACGCTGGGCTGCAGCGACCGCGGCGTGGTGCGGCGGGTGCTGATCCCGGGCGCCGCGCCGGAGATCGCGGAGATCCTGCGCATGGTGCTGGGCTGGGCCTGGACCTACGTGATCGTCGCCGAGCTGATCGGCGCCTCCAGCGGCATCGGCCACATGATCACCGACAGCCAGGCGCTGCTGGCGACCGACCAGATCATCTTCGGCATCATCGTGATCGGGCTGATAGGCCTGCTCAGCGACCTGCTGTTCAAGGCGGCGAACCGGCGGCTCTTCCCGTGGGCGCAGGCGGGGCACTGATGGCCGGCCTGCCGTCCCCGCGCGACAGCCGCGCCGAGTACGAGCGGCGCATCCACCGCGTGGTGGCCTACATCGACCAGCACCTGGACGGCACGCTGGACCTGGCGACGCTGGCCGAGGTGGCGCACTTCTCGCCCTTCCACTTCCACCGCCTGTTCGCCGCGTGGACGGGCGAGACGCTGGGCGACTACCTGCGGCGGCGGCGCGTGGAGTTCGGTGCCTTGCGGCTGCTGACGCAACCGCGGGGCAGCGTGCTGGAGACCGCGCTGGCAGTGGGCTTCGGCTCGGGCGAGGCCTTTGCGCGGGCCTTCAAGCTGCGCTTCGGCGCTTCGCCCACCGCCTGGCGCGAACAGCGCAAGCCGGGTCAGGCCGATCGCAAGATCGATCAGGCGGCGGGCGTTGCGGGCTTCGATCATGGGTTCCCCGCAACCCCCCTTATCGAGGATCCCATGAACGTCACCCTCATCGACATGCCCGCCGCCGAGATCGCCTACCACCGCTACACGGGCCCCTACGGCGCGCCGGTGGCGCACTTCTGGATGGAGCAGGTGGCGCCCTGGATGGCGGCCAACGACCTCTTCGGCCGCGAGCGCTACGGCATCGCGCACGACGACCCCGACATCACCGAACCGGCCCGCTGCCGCTACGACGCTGGCGTGGCGCTGGCGCCCGGCGCCGTGGTCTCGGGCCAGCCGCAGCGCACGACCCTGCCGGGCGGCCGCTACGCCTGCCAGCACTTCGAGGGCACGGTCGAGCAGATCCATGCGGCGTGGCAGCGGCTATTGAGTGGCTGGCTGCCGTCCAGCGGCTTGCAGCTCGACGCGCGCCCGCTGCTGGAGCACTACCCGGTGGAGGCCCGCTTCGACCCCGCGACCGGTGTCTTCGACTGCCGGCTCTGCGCGCCGGTGACTGCCCTGTGACGCCTCCATGAACGCCCGGCCATGACCGACCTGCTGCAGATACGCGGTGTCTCGCGCCGCTTCGGCCAGACGCTCGCGCTGCAGGCCACCGACCTGCAGGTGGCGCAGAACGACTTCGTCACCATCCTGGGCCCCAGCGGCTGCGGCAAGAGCAGCTTGCTGCGCATCGTCGCCGGGCTGGACCAGCCCAGCGGCGGCGAGGTGCTGCTCGACGGCCGCCGCGTCGCAGCGCCGGGTGCCGACCGCGGCATGGTGTTCCAGAGCTACACGCTGTTCCCGTGGCTGACGGTGCGCGACAACGTCTGCTTCGGCCTGCGCGAGCGCGGCCTGCCGCGCGCGCAGCAGCTGGAGATCGCGCAGGCCTTCATCCACAAGGTGGGCCTGGCCGGCTTCGAGCACCACCACCCCAGGCAGCTCTCCGGTGGCATGCAGCAGCGCACCGCGCTGGCCCGCGCACTGGCCAACGGCCCGCGCATGCTGCTGATGGACGAGCCCTTCGGCGCGCTGGACCACCAGACCCGCGAGCTGATGCAGGAGCTGTTGCTGGGCATCTGGGAGGCCGAGCGCACGACGGTGCTGTTCGTCACCCACGACATCGACGAAGCCGTCTTCATGGGCAGCCGTGTCGTGGTGATGAGCGCGCGGCCCGGGCGCATCAAGCTCGACCGGCCGGTGGCGCTGCCGCACCCGCGGCACTATTCGGTCAAGACCACGCCGGTCTTCGCCGAGCTGAAGGCGGAGCTGATGGAGCAGGTGCGGGCGGAGGTGCTGGCGGCGCAGGCGGCCGCTTCGACAGCGGCGGGCTGAGCTGGCACCAGCGCGCCCGGCCGCTCAGCGTGGCAGCGCGCTGCGCAGCGCCTCGGCGGCGCGCAGGCGGCCGACCTCGATGCCGTTCCAGTTGCGCATCACCACCTGCGCCAGCGGCGCGATGGCGGCCGCATCGGCATCGTCGCGTACCACCAGCGCCTCGATGAGCGCGCCCATCACGAGCTCGGCGGCACGCGCGGTGTTGCCGTCGTCCATCTTGATCGCCACGCCCAGCCCGCGCTCGGGCAGCGCGGCGCAGTACACGCCCTCGGCGCCGACCTTGCAGAACACGCGCTCGCCGAAATGCGACATCACGCGGGTGTCGAAGCGGCCCGTACCGGCCACCATGAAGGGCGCCCGCGCCACCGCCTGGCGCAGCCGCCGCGCCGCCGCGGCGTGCCCGGCCGACAGGCCCTGGCCGGTGGCGGCGCGCG
>DATHWJ010000351.1:0-12203 GCA_035460745.1 Ideonella sp.
GGCTGCGCCGTGGGCGCGGCCGGGCATGAAGCGGCCGACGCGGCACTGGCCGCGGTCCGGATGCTGCAGCCCGCGGCGCAAGCCAGCGTGCTGGGCCGCCGGGAGAAGATCGACATGGCGAGCGCGGCGCTGGTCAACGGCATCACCTCGCACACCTTCGACTTCGACGACACCCACCTGAAGACCATCATCCACCCGGCCGGCCCGGTCGCCTCGGCGCTGCTGGCGCTGGCCGAGCACACCGGCGCAGACGGCCGCACGCTGATCGACTCGCTGGTGCTGGGCATCGACGTCGCCTGCCGCCTGGGCAACCTGATGTACCCCGACCACTACGACCGCGGCTGGCACATCACCGGCTCCACCGGCACGCTGGGCGCTGCCGCCGGCTGCGCGCGCATGCTGGGCCTGGACGAGCAGCAGACGGCCATGGCGCTGGGCATCGCGGCCTCGCAGCCGGTGGGCCTGCGCGAACAGTTCGGCACCATGGCCAAGCCCTTCCACCCCGGAGCCGCCGCACGTGCCGGGCTGATGTCCGCGCTGATGGCGAAACACGGGTTCACGGCCAGCTCCAAGGCACTCGAAGCGCCGCGGGGCTTCGTGCAGGTGGTGTCCACCAAGTGCGACTGGCGCGAGGTCACCGAAGAGCTCGGCGAGCGCTTCGAGATCTCGTTCAACACCTACAAGCCCTTCGCCTGCGGCATCGTGATCCACCCCAGCATCGACGCGGCGGTGCAACTGCGCGAGCAGGGCGTGCGCGGCGAGCAGGTCGACCGCATCGAGCTGAAGGTGCATTCGCTGGTGCTGGAGCTGACCGGCAAGAAGGAGCCCGCCGACGGCCTGCAGGGCAAGTTCAGCGTCTACCACGGCGTCGCGGCCGGCCTGCTCTTCGGCCGCGCGGCCGAAGAGGAGTTTTCCGATGCCATCGTCAACCGCGACGACGTGGTGGCGCTGCGGCGCAAGGTGGTCGCCGTCGTCGATCCGGCTATAGACGAAGCGGCCGTGGACATGACCGCGGTGCTGACCGACGGCCGCCGGATGCGCGTCTTCGTCGAGCACGCCATCGGCTCGCTGCAGCGGCCTATGAGCGACGCCGCGCTGGAGGCCAAGTTCCGCGGCCTGGCCGAGCCGCTGCTGGGCGCTGCGCGCTGCACGCCGCTGCTCGCCGCCTGCTGGGGGACCGGCGAGGCCGCCGGCCTGCGCGAGTTGACGGCGCTGGCGCGGCCCTGACGCTGAGCACCGCCGACTTCGAGCGCTGCTCGGCGCTGTGGGACGAGACGGTCTACGACCCTCGGAACACGCGCATGACGCGGCGGGATGGGAGGGCGGCCTGAATCCGAACGGCGCCTGGCCCGGCTGGCCTATCCGGCGTGTCGGCGGTCCTCCGCCATCATGTCCGCCGCCTTCTCGCCGATCATGATCACCGCTGCGGCGGTGTTTCCTGAAGGGATGGTCGGCATCACCGAGGCATCGGCCACGCGCAGCCCCGTCAAGCCACGCACGCGCAGGCGCGCATCCACCACGGCCTGCTCGTCGCTGCCCATGCGGCAGCTACCGACCGGGTGGAACACCGTGATGGCGGTGCGGCGCGCATGGGCCAGCAGTTCATCGTCGCTCTGCAGCGCGCCACCCGGCTCGAACTCCACGGGGGCATGGCGTGCCAGCGGCTCGGCCCCCCAGATCCTTCGCGTCAGCCGCATCGCGTCGACGGCGACGCGCTGGTCCTCGGCCGTCGAGAGAAAGTTGCCCAGGATGGACGGCGCCTGCCGGGTGTCGGCCGAGCGCAGCCGCACGCTGCCCCGGCTGGTGGGCCTGAGGTTGCAGATAGAGACGGTCACCGCCGGGAACGGGTGCACGGCCGCGCCGAAGGAGGCCGTGCTCATAGGGATCAGGTGGTACTGCACGTTGGGGGTCGCCTGCTGCGGGTCGCTGCGCACGAAGCCGCACATCTTCGGCGCCCCGGCGGCCAGCGGGCCGCGCCGCAGCAGCAGGTACTCCAGGCCTATGCTCAAGCGCCCCAGCGCGCTGCTGGCGCGCCGGTTCATCGTCGGCGCGTGCTGCACCCTCACCATCATGCGGGTCTGCAGATGGTCTTGCAGGTTCTCGCCGACCCCCGGCAGCGCATGCAGCACCGGCACGCCGTAGCGCTGCAGCAGCTCCGCCGGCCCGATGCCCGAGGCCTGCAGCAACTGCGGCGAGCCTATCGCCCCGCAGCTCAGCGCCACCTCGATGCGGGCGCGCGCGCTGTGCAGAACACCGCCGCGCCAGAACTCGACGCCCACCACGCGGCGGCCCTCGAGCAGCAGGCGCCGCGCCAGCGAGTCCGCCAGCACCACCAGGTTGGCGCGGTGGCGCACCGGGTCCAGAAAGGCACTGCGGCTGGAGACCCGCCGGCCGCTGCGCTGGGTCACGTGGAAGTAGCCCAGGCCGTGGTTGTCGCCGCTGTTGACGTCGTCCACCGCGGGGATGCCCAGCGTCTGCGCGCCCTCGCGAAACCTGTCCAGGATCTCCCAGCGCGAGCCGATGTCCTCCACCCGCCATTCGCCGCCGGCCCCGTGGTCGCCGTTGGCGCCGGCGTGGAAGTCCTCGGAGCGCTTGAACAGCGGCAAGACGTCCGACCAGCCCCAGCCCGGGTTGCCCAGGTCGCGCCAGCGGTCGTAGTCGCTGGCCTGGCCGCGGATGTAGACCATGCCGTAGAGCAGCGTCGAGCCGCCCAGGCCCAGGCCGCGCGGCACGGGGATCTGCCGCTGGTCCAGCCCCGGTTCGGGATCGGTCTTGAAGCGCCAGTCCACCCGGGGATCACCGATGGTCTTGTAGACGCCCAGCGGCACGGGCACCCAGAAGGGCGCGCGTTCGCCGCCGGCTTCCAGCAGCAGCACACGCACGGCCGGGTCCGCGCTCAGGCGGTTGGCCAGCACGCAGCCGGCCGCGCCCGCGCCGACGATGATGTGGTCGAAGTCGCCCAGGGCCGAAGGCCCCGCTACGCTGGAGTGCATGAAAAAAGGCCGCCGCCCGGACGCCTGGGCCTCCGGGCGGCAGCCAGGCTCGCTCTCAAAAGTTGTGCCGCATGCCCACGATCACCGCGCTCGGGTCGGCACCGAACACCACGCCGCCGACGCGCTGCGAGCCGGTGTTCAGCGCCAGCCGCGCACCGTCGTTGTTGTTGACGCCGCCATAGGCCGCATAGAGGGCCGTGCGCACCGACAGCGGGTAGGTGTACGAGACGCCGTAGGTCAGCGCCTTGCCGTCGCCCCGCCCGAAGTAGCGCAGCTCGGTGCGCGCGATCTGCAGGTTCAACTGCCCCAGGCCGATGTCCATGCCGGCGCCTATCCAGTAGGCCTTGGTCTTGTCGACCGCGTCGGCCGTTGCGGTGACCGGGTCCGTGGTCCAGAAGCCCGCCGTCACGACGAACGGCGCGAAGCTGTACTCGAGGCCGGCGCCGCCCTCGTTGAAGTCGGCGGTCTGGGTCGTGGACCCCGGCTGCAGGTCGCGCCGCTTCTGGTAGGCCCCGCTCAGGAACAGCTTGCCAACCTTGTAGTCCAGCGACCCCGACAGGAACCGGCCTTGATCGTGCGCCGGTGTCGTGCCCTCCAGGCCCGTGGTGGCGGCCAGGCGGCCGACGAAGCCGGCCAGATTGGGGGTCTTGTAGAACACCCCGTTGTTGGCGCGCGTGACGGCGATCTGGCTGGGTGTGGACACGGTGCCGGGCAGGCCATAGCGGAAGCGGTCGGTCTGTATCAACGTCCAGAAGCCGGGCGTGTACTCGCGCCCGAGCAGCAGCTCGCCGAAGGCGCCCTGCAGGCCCACGACCGCGCGGCGGCCCCAGAAGGTGCCGGCCGTCTCGCCGTAGGTCACGATGTTGCCGGTATCGGCGTACAGGCCCAGCTCGATGTTGACGATCGCGCTCAGGCCGCCGCCCAGGTCCTCGGTGGCGCGGAAGCCGAGCCGGCTTGCGGCCTGGTTGCCGGTGTTCACCATCAGGTTGCGCTTCTCGCCCGGCACGCCGGTGCGATTGGCCTCGACCCCCGCATCGAGCAGGCCGTAGACCTGCACCGTCGACTGTGCATGTGCCGCGGTCGCGAACAGCGCCGCGATCGAAAGAGCCGGCACTGCATGCCGCATCAACTTCTTCATTGTGGATGTCTCCTGTTTTATCCGTTCCGGTGCGATGCGGGGCGCATCGAATCCCGCCAGGGGCTGGCATCGCGCCAGCCCTGAGCAAGGGTAGCCAGCGGGTCTCGCAGCGGCCATTGCTTTCCGGCGCACCCGAATGCCGTTTGTTTATGCCTGCCGGCGGCAGGCCGCGCTCACGCGGCACACAACGCGGCGCCCAGCGAGGCAGTGCTGTCGCGCGGCGGCGCCGGGCTGATCTCGTGCAGGTGTTGCAGCACCGCCTCCAGCGCCATCGTGGAGCGCGCGTCGGCACGCACCAGGTAGCCGATGGGCAGCGTCGTGCCCTGCAGGCGTATGGGCAGCACGGTCAGCAAGCCCTCGCGCTCCTCGTAGTAGATCTGCCGGCGCGACAGCACCGACAGGCGATCGCTCTCCATCAGCAGCCCACGCACCGTGACGACCGTGTTGGCCTCGATCGCGTCGTCGGGCAGTTGCAGGCCGGCGGCCAGCATCGCGTTCTCCACCGTGTTGCGCGAGCTGGTGCGGCGAAACGGCACCACCCATTCGGCGCCTGCCAGGTCGTCCAGCGACAAGGCCCCGCGCTGCGCCAGCGGGTGGCCGTGGCGAACCACCACCGACAGCTCGTCGTCGAACAGGCGGTGCTGCGCGACATCGGCCGGCGGGTGGGCATGCAAGGCACCGACGATCAGGTCGATGTCGCCGCAGCGCAGCGACTTCAGCAGGCTGTCGTAGGGCGCCTCGGTGACACGCAGGCGCAAGTCCGGGTAGCTGCGCGCCACGCGGCTGACCACCAGCGGCGCGATCTGCGTGCCCGACAAGGGCAGCGCCCCCACCGCCAGCCGCCCGCGCACCTGGCCCAGGTGCGCGGCCAGGTCGTCGCCCGCCGCCGCGATCTCGTTCAGCGCCAGCTTCGCGCAGCGGATCATGATGTCGCCGCTGCGGGTGGGCACCATGCCCTTGGGCGTGCGCATGAAGAGCGGCGCGTTGACCATCTCCTCGAGGTCGCGCAGGCCCTGCGTGACGGCGGGCTGCGAGATGCCGAGCTGCTGCGCAGAGGCCGTCTCGGTCAGGTGGTCGGCAATCGCGCTCACCGTCTGCAGGTGGCGCTGCGCCACCTTGCCCGCCAGGCCGCGGCTCGACCGGTCCGGGCCGCCGCTGCCGCCACCGCCGCAGTTCTCCCGCGCCAGCTCGAGATCGGCCGCTTCCAGATAAGCCAGCGCACGGCAGGCCCGCTCGACCAGGATCTGCCCGCAGGCCGTCGTGCTCATGCCGCGCGGGCTGCGATCGAACAGGACCAGGCCCAGCTCGTCCTCCAGCGCGCGCACCGCGCGGGTCACGGCCGACTGCGTGACATGCAGCCGGTCGGCCGCGCGATGAACGCTGCGGCACTGCGCGACCGCCACCAGTGCGCGCAGGCGCCGCATGTTGGCCTCCACCGGCCCGATCTCGGCAGTCCGCGGGATCGAGGCGGGCGCGACCGCGCGCAGCGGCGCTGCACGCTCTCCGGGCCGCTTGGCAACCGGTGCATGCAGCGGCGCGGCGCGAGACGAAGCCGATGCGCAAAGCGCCTCGGCATCGAGGCCGACGCAGCCATGCCAGGCACTGTGCAGCGAACGCAGGTCGTCGAACATCGCGGCACTCCTTCAGCGTGCGTCGGGCACGCGGCGTGTCTTCAGAAAGGCTTCGAGGGTCTCGCCGCGCATGCTGGCGTAGACCTCGAGGTTGGAGATGCGCGCCACACGGGCAAACTTCTCCAGCACGAAGAAGTTCACGCCGTAGCGCACCAGCCCTATCCAGTCCTGCGCCCGTATCAGCGCCTGCTCTTGGTCGCTCAGCCCGGCACGCTGAAAGGCCTGCTCCGGGTCGGCGAGCAGCTGCTCGCGGTTCTCGGGCCGGGCCAGGCCCCAGAAGAAGCGGTTGATGCGCAGCGTGCGCACGCTGGTGCGCAGGTCGAACGGGTAGGTGCCGGCCAGCTTCTCAATGCCTTCGAGCTGCGGGTTCATGCCGCGCTCTCCAGGGCTTCGGCCCGCTCTTCATAGAGCACCACGGTCATCGCGGTGGTGGTGGCGAGGTAGTAGTTCTGGTGCAGCTTGTCGATGTGCTCGCCCAGCGCGCCGCGCATCGCCAGCCACATGATCACCTCCGCGCCTTCGGCACCGCCCAGGCGCACATAGTCGGCGTGCGTCAGCCGCGTCAGGCGGGCGGGGTCGTGCTGCAGCAGCTCCAGGAACTCCAGGTCCCACTCGGTGTTGTTGAAGCCGGTGCGCTCGCCATGGATCTGGTGCGACAGGCCACCCGTGCCCACCACCACCACGCGCAGGTCCTCGGGGAAGGACGCCACCGCCCGGCGCACGGCCTGCCCCAGCTTGTAGCAACGCAGCGCCGTGGGCATCGGGTACTGCAGCACGTTGACCTGGATGGGCACCACCGCGCCGGGCCAGTCCGGCTCGTGCGGCCAGAGCAGCGGCAGCGGCGAGTGGCAGCCGTGGTCCAGCGGCTTCTCCTGGAACACCGTCATGTCGAACTCGTCGTTGATCAGTGCCTCGGCCAGGTGGATCGCCAGCTCGCTGTGGCCCTTGATCGGCGGCAGCGGCCGCCGGCCGGCGCCTTCGTCGGCCAGCTCGAAGCTCGGGCTCACGCCCAGCGCAAAGGTCGGATAGAAGTCGAAGAAGATGCTGTTGGCGTGGTCGTTGTAGAAGAACAGCAGCACGTCGGGCCGCTGCGCCGCCAGCCATTTCGCCACCGGCTGGTAGCCCTCGAACAGCGGCGCCCAGGCGGGCTCGTGCTGGCGGCCCTTGTCGTAGGTGATGCCGATGGTGGGCACGTGCGAGGTGCCGATGCCGCCGATGATGCGTGCCACGTGAGGGCCTTTCGAAGCGCTGTCGTCTGAGGGAGAAGGGGTCGGTGCGCCGCGCCGGCAGCCACCGTCAGTCGGGCGTGTGCAGGACGAAGCGCGCCACGCGCCTGGCGATGCGCCAGCCCTCGGCGGTCAGGCGGAGTTCGTCGTCGAACTCGCCCACCAGCTGGCGGGCATGGGCGGGCCTGCCCTGAGGGCCGGCCTCGTCGCTGCCCTGCCCCGTCCACAGCAGCACCAGGCTGCGCACGCTGGCCTCCAACGGCGACAGCGCGGTCACCAGGCTGTTGCTCACCAGGTGGCGGGTGATGCGGTCCGGCGCGCGCTGGGCATAGGCCTGGCGGATCGCCTCGCGGCCCCGCAGCGGCTCGGCGTTCGGCCTCAGCAGCACCGCGTCGTCCGTGAACAGGCTTGCCAGCGCGGCGGGGTCGTTCGCGTCGGCAGCGGCAGCGGCGCGCAGCACCAGCTCGCGGCAGGCTTCGCGGGCCAACAGGCTCTCGAGGGTGTCCATCGCTTCAGGCTCCTTTGGCCGCGGCCGGCGTGTGCAGCCAGGCCAGCAGCGCACGCGACACTTCGTCGGGCTGCTCCATCGTGCTCATGTGCCCGGCGTCTTCGATCACCACCAGCGCCGACCCCGGCGCATTGCGGTGCATCTGCTCGTGGCGCGCCAGCGGGCTCCACAGGTCTTCGCGGCCGCACAGCAGCAGCAGCGGGCAAGCAATGCCGGCCAGCGTCGGCCGGGCGTCGGGCCGGCCCAGCAAGGCGGCGATCTGCGCCTCGAACACCGCCAGCGGCTTGCGCTCGATCATCTCGAGGATGCGGTCGAACAAGGGCGAGTCCAGGCGCGAGGGGTGCACCATGCCGCGCGCCCACTGCTCGCCCATGGCCCGCATGCCGCGGGCGCGCGCGATCGCGATCAGCGCCATGCGCTGGCTGCGTTCGCGCTCGCCCGCCTCGCCGGCCTGCAAGGGGTCGGTGCCGGTGTCCAGCAGGGCCAGGCGCTCGACGCGCTGCGGCGCCAGCCGCAGCATCTCCAGCGCGACGCGGCCGCCCATCGAGTGGCCCACCAGCGAGAAGCGCTGGGCCGCGGTGTCGCTCAGGACCTGCCGCGCCATCGCCGTGATCGAGTCCAGCAAGGCGTAGTCGGGCACGTGGCAATCCGCCTCGGCGCCCAGAGCCTCGCATTGCGCCGTCCACACCGCCGCGTCGCACAGCAGGCCGGGCAGCAGCAGCACCGCAGCTCGGCTCATGGCCGGGATCCCGTGCGCGGGCACGTCGCCATCGTGTTGTTCATGTGTCTCCTTCTGTGGCCTGGCCGCACCCGGTCGGGTGGGTGGTCGATGGCACAGAAGCATCCCACCGCGGCCGCTGCCGCGCCAATGCCGATGGACGCCGGAGCTATTCGTTCTGTTTATCGGCGCAGTGTCTCGGCCACGTCGCGCAGCTCGTTCAGCAGCACGCGCAGGTCGGGCGATGGCTCGCCCATGTTGCGCATCGCGACGCCGATGGGCCGCATCGTGTCGGGCAGCGTGACGGGCACCACGCGCAGCTGGCCGGTGTCGTCGTCCTGCAAGGCCTGGCCGCGCGAGCTCAGCGCCAGCCGGCCGGCCTGCATCACCAGCGAGCGCGTGATGGCCGGGCTGTTGGCCTGCAACTGGCCCTTGGGCACCGGCAGGCCCAGCGTGCCGAACACGCGCGCCATCGCGAAGGACGCCGGCGTGTTCTGCAGCGGCACCACCCACTCCCAGGCCAGCAGGTCGGCCAGTTGCAGCTTGGTGCCGTCCAGGCAGGGGTGTCCGGCACGCGCAACCACGGCCAGGTCGTCGTTGAACAGCACCTCCTGCCGCACCTCGTCCATCGCCGAGTCGGGCCGCAGGGCGCCGACGATGACGTCGACATCGGCGCTCAGCAGCTGCTGCGTGAGGCTCTCGTAGGTGCCGTCGACCACCGTCACCTCCATGTCGGGGTGGCGGCGCAGCACCGCATCGACCGCCCGCGGCAACACCATGGAGACCGACAACGGCAAGGCCCCGACGATGACGCGGCCGCGCACCTCGCCGCGCCAGGCCGCGATGTCGCTCTCCATCGCGCGCGCTTCGGCAAACGCCAGCTTGATACGGCGCAGCAAGGCCTCGCCG
This sequence comes from Ideonella sp., assembly GCA_035460745.1. GTDB lineage: Bacteria > Pseudomonadota > Gammaproteobacteria > Burkholderiales > Burkholderiaceae_C > Ideonella. Next base: position 9,124 of record DATHWJ010000351.1, read on the forward strand.
GAGTGCGTCAGGCGGGTACCGCGGGCGGACTTCTGGAACAGAGCCACGCCGGCCAGGTCCTCCAGCAGGTGGAGCGAGCGGTGCACCGCCGGCTGGCTGATGCCCAGCGCCTCCGCGGCGCGCGCCTCGCTGGCCGAGATCGCCACCGCCGCGAGCGCCTTCAGGCTGGCCGCGGGCACTGCGCCGGCGAACCGGTCCGGCAGGCCCGCTCGCCGAGCCTGCGGCGGCGCGAGCGCCAAGGCCTCGGAGGCCCCTCGCGCCAGGTGCTGCAACAGCATCTCGGCGCGCTGCGCGGCGCGCTCGCCGGCAGCGGTGGCGATCATGCCGCGCGATGCCCGCTCGAACAGCGCCAGGCCGCAGTACGCCTCGAGATCGAGCACCGCCCGCGTGACCGCCGGCTGCGACAGGTGTATCGCCTCGGCGGCACGGATCGCGCTGCCCTGCCGGGCCACGGCCACCAGGCAGCGCAGCGAGCGCAGGCGCTCGACGATGGCCGGCACGGCCCGCTCCGCACCGACGACGGGCAATTCGGTTCTGTGGCTTGCGCTGGCAGCGTGGAGGTCGGTGGTCATGGCGGGAGCGCATAGCTTAGCCTGCCATCGCGAGGGGCCTCGCGCAGGCCCGCCGCCTTACCAGGAGGTGCCTTGCCCGCCGCCTTGCCCGCCGCCCTACCCGCTATTGGGGATGGGCCTCGTGCCAGGGGTCCTTCACCGCCGTGTAGGTCTGGAAGGGCTTGTTGCCGAGCACGCCGTCCATCTTCTCGACCTTGCGGATGTAGACGTTCTGGACGATCTCGCGCGTCTTCGCGTCCATGCCCACCGGGCCGCGCGGGCTCTCCCACTTGAAGCCCCGGGCGGCGGCCATGGCCTTGTCGCCATCGCGCTCGCCGCCGGTGGCGCGCACCATCTCGGCGATCAGGCGCATGCCGTCGTAGGCGGCGAGCGACGCGATGCTCGGCAGCTCCGCCGCGCCGTACCTGGCCTTGTAGGCCGCGACGAAGGCCTTGTTGGCCGGCGTGTCCAGGTAGGGGCTGTAGTGCAGCGCCGTGGTCAGGCCCAGCGCGCTGTCGCCCACGGCCGGCAGGTCGGATTCGTTCGCCTCGTTGGTGGCCATCAGCGTGATGCCGGCCTTGTCGAGCTCGCGCTCCTTGAAGGCCTTGATGAAGCCGGCCGACATCGGCCCCAGCGGCATGAACATGAACACCGCCTGCGGCTGCGCGTCGCGCACGCGCTGGAGATAGCTGGAGAAGTCGGTCGTGCCCAGCGGCACGCGGATCTCGCCGGCCAGGCTGCCGCCCAGATGGGTGAAGGTCTGGCCAAAGGCATCGAAGGCGTCCTGCCCCGGCGCGTAGTCGGCCGCGACGATCACCGCCTTCTTGACGCCCTTGGACACCGCGTACTGCACCAGCGGCACGCTGACGCTCCACTGCGTGAAGCCGACCCGCGTGAAGTAGGGCGACTTCAGCGTCACGCTGGAAGTGCCGGAGTTGCAGATCACGAACGGCGTCCTGGTCTGCGTGGCCACCTCGGTGACGCCCAGCACCGTCGGCGTGAAGGTGCCGCCCAGCAGGTACTGCACCTGGTCGCGCACCACCAGCTCCTGCGCCAGTTGCCGCGAGCGTTGCGGGTTGGTGCCGCCTTCGTCGCGCGCGAGCAGGCTGATCGTGTGCGGCCCGACCTTGCCGTTGGCCTGCTGCAGGTACAGCTCCGCGCCGCGCTGGTACTCGCGCCCCCACCAGGCGTAGGGGCCCGAGTACTGGCTCAGCAGCCCCACCTTGATCTCGGCGGCAGAGGCCGCGCCCATGGGATGCAGGCTTGCGGCCAGCACCAGGGCCACCTGCAATGGCTTGTGCAGGGACTTGTGCAAGGACTTGCACCAGGCTTTGAATGTCATGCTTTGTCTCCTTCGTTGTTGTCAATAAAAAGCCGGCCTCAGGCTGGCCGGGCAAGGCGCTCGACCTGCCCCAGATCCGGGTCGCCGCGCCAGGCCGGCTCGACGGCGATGCTGCCGCCGGCGACGCGCGACACGCAGGTGCACAGCCGGGTATTGCCGGCCTTCTGCGCGGCGCTGAAGAACACGTCCCGGTGGTCGATCTCGCCGTGGCTGGCGATCACGTCGAGCGCGCACAGGCCGCACTCGCCCCGGCGGCACTCCGACAAGACCTGCACGCCCGCGGCGTTCAGCGCGTCGAGCAGGGAGACGTCGGCCGGCACGGCGATGTCCCGCCCCAGCCGCGGCAGGTGCACGGTGAAGGCCTGCGCCGCGTGATGCCCGCTGGAGCCGAAGGTCTCGAAGCGCAGCCGCGACGGATGCCGGCCCTGCGCCGCCCAGGCGCTGCGCGCAGCCTCCAGCATCGTCAGCGGCCCGCAGACGTACAGCTCTGCGGCCGGCGGCAGCGCGGCGATTTCGCCCTCGATGTCGATGCGCTGCCCCTGGTCGCCACACCGCAGTTGCAGCCGCTCGCCGAGCAGCGCGGCCAGCTCGCTGCGATAGGCGAGCTCGTCCTTGCTGCGCGCCGCGTAGACCATGCGCAGGCTGGCGCCGCGCTGCACCAGCGCGCGCGCCATCGCGACCAGCGGCGTCACGCCGATGCCGCCGGCCAGCAGCAGGCAGTGCGGTGCGCCGCGGCCCAGCTCGAAGGCATTGCCGGGCAGCGACGCCTGCAGGACATCGCCCGGGCGCAGCGACCACATGAAGCGCGAGCCGCCGCGGCCCGTCGGCAGGTGCTTCACGGCGATGGTGATGGCGCCGTCCGCGCCCGCATCGACCACCGAGTAGCAGCGCTCGTCTTCGCGCGCGGTCAGGGCCACGCGCAGCTTGACGTGCGAGCCGGGCGGCACAACCGCCGCCACACCTGCCGCCACACCCACCGGCTCGGGCGCCAGCGGGAACCGCAGCACCAGCTCCCTGACCGTGGGCGTCAGGTCGCGCAGCTCCACCACCTCCGCCGGCCCCCAGCCGCCCGCGGCCTTCATGCCGCAGGCCTCTCGGCAACGGCAACCGCAGCGGCCACGATGGGCACCACGCGGGGCGCGGCTTCGCGTTCGATCATCGCGTCTATCTGGCGCCTGGCCCAGAGC
>DATHWJ010000352.1:0-8417 GCA_035460745.1 Ideonella sp.
GGCCCACCGGGTGGCCACCCAGGTGGACCAGCCAGGCCACCGCGCGTGCCACGGTGGCCGTGCCGCGCGTGCCGGCGACGCCGATCAGCGGGATGCGGCCCGGGTGGGGCTCGTCTTCGTCCTCGGGGAAGAGGTGCTCGACGATGGCCTGGCCGACCGGCCGAGGCGTGCCTTCGGCCGGCTTCAGGTGCATCAGCAGCCCGGGGCCGGCGTTCACCTCCACCACCGCGCCGCCCTGCTCGTGCAGCGGCTTGGAGATGTCTTCGGCCACCACGTCCACGCCGGCGATGTCCAGCCCGACGACGCGCGCGGCCAGCGAGACCCAGTGGTCGACCTCGGGGTGGACCTCGTCGGTGCAGTCGATCGCGACATTGCCGTTGCGCTGCACCAGCACGCGCCGGCCGGCGGCGGGCACGGCGTCCGGCGCCAGGCCCTGGCGCTGCAGGTCGAGCAGGATGACGCCGTCCTCGCGGGCGTTCAGGCGGTTCAGCGGGTGGTCTTCGGTGAGGCCGCGGCGCGGGTCGCTGTTGATCTGCAGGTCGACCAGCTCGGCCACCGAGTGCGTGCCGTCGCCGGTGACCGAGGCGATGTCGCCGCGCGCCGCCGCCACGACCCGCCCGCCCACCACCAGCAGGCGGTGCTCGTGGCCGCGGATGTGGCGCTCCACCAGCACCTCGCTGCCGTGGCGGGCCGCGACCTCGTAGGCGGCTTCGATATCGGTCTGCTCGGACAGGTCCAGCGTGACGCCGCGGCCGTGGTTGCCGTCCGAGGGCTTGACGACCACCGGCACGCCGATGTCCTGCGCGGCGCTCCAGGCGGCGGCGGCGCTGTCGGCTACCTCGCCCTCGGGCACCGGCACGCCGCAGGCCTTGAGCAGGCTCTTGGTGAGGTCCTTGTCCTGCGCGATGCCCTCGGCGATCGCGCAGGTGAGGTCGGTCTCGGCCGTCCAGATGCGGCGCTGGCGGGCGCCATAGCCCAGCTGCACCAGGTTGCCTTCGTTGAGCCGGATATGCGGGATGCGGCGGTCGGTGGCCGCGGCGACGATGCAGGCGGTGCTGGGGCCGAGGTAGCAGTCGTCGATCGCTTCGCGCACGGCGGCCACCGCGGCGGCCACCTCGAAGGCGGTGTCGTTGAGGGCTGCCGTCAGCAGCGCGTGGCCCTGTGCCAGCGCGGCGCGCGCCACCTGCTCGTTGCGGGCCCGGAAGACCATGCGGTAGACGCCGGGCCGGGAGGTGCTGCGGGTCTGGCCGAAGCCGGTCGGCATGCCGGCCAGGTTCAGCAGCTCGATCACCACGTGCTCCAGGATGTGGCCGGCCCAGGTGCCCTCGCGCAGCCGCTGCAGGAAGCCGCCGCGCTCGCCGACGCCGCAGTGGTGCTCCTCCAGGGCCGGCAGCAGCGCCAGCAGCCGCCCGTTGAAGCCGGGGATCTGGTGCGAGGGGCTCTGCTCCAGATCGCCGAGGTCCAGCCAGGTTTCCAGCACCGGGCGGTAGGTCCAGACGTTGGGGCCGCGCAGGTAGGTGACGCGCAACAGCTTGATTTCGTTCTTCTTGACGGTCATGGGCGGTCTGTAGCAGTAGCAGGGACAACTTGGAGCAGGCAAACCGACGGATTCTCCGCCCGAAGCGAGGTGGCGCGCATGCGAGGAAAACGGCACTGTCGCGCCCAAACGTCGGGCTTTGCTCCAAAATCCGCCGCCAGATGCCACACCACGCCGCCCCCCATGCCCTTGAAGGGGCCCTCTCGCACCCTCAGGCGCCACTCGAAGCCGGGGAGAACGTGGTGGCGACGCTGCCGGTTGACCTCGACGAGGCACTGAACTTCGGCGCCGGCCAACTCCTGCTCACTCCCCGGCGGCTGCTGGCGCTGGCGCCGGGCGCCGCCGCCTGGCTCAGCCACCCGCTGCAGCCCGGCCTCACGCTGCGCCACTTCGACCACGCCGGGGTCGGCACGCTGGAGCTGGCCGATGCCGACGCCCGGCTGGCGCGCTGGCGCTTCACGCTGGGCGTCAACGTGCAGGCGCTGCGTTTCGTCAAGCTGTTCGAGCAGGGCCAGAGCGCCCGCGCCGAGGGCGAGAGCCCGCAAGCCGAGGACCTGACCCGCTGCCCCTCCTGCCGCGCGCTGCTGCCGCCCGACAGCGACGAGTGCCCCGTCTGCACCCGCGAGCTGAGCACGCCGCCCTCGACCTGGGTGCTGCTGCGCCTGTGGCGCTTCGCCAGGCCCTACCGCGGCCAGCTCGCCGCCGGCTTTGCAATGACGCTGGCCTCCACCGCCGCGACGCTGGTGCCGCCCTACCTGACGATGCCGCTGATGGACGAGGTGCTGATCCCGTTCCAGAACGGCCAGCAGATCGACACGGCGAAGGTGACCATGCTGCTCGGCGGCCTGCTGGGCGCCGCGCTGCTCGCCTGGGCGCTGAGCTGGGCCCGCACCTATTTGCTGGCGCTGGTCTCCGAGCGCATAGGCGCCGACCTGCGCACGACCACCTTCGAGCACCTGCTGCGGCTCTCACTGGACTACTTCGGCGGCAAGCGCACCGGCGACCTGATGTCGCGCATCGGCTCCGAGACCGACCGCATCTGCGTCTTCCTGTCGCTGCACGCGCTGGACTTCGCGACCGACGTGCTGATGATTGGCATGACCGCCGCGATCCTGCTGACCATCAACCCCTGGCTGGCGCTGGTCACGCTGCTGCCGCTGCCCTTCATCGCCTGGATGATCCACCTGGTGCGCGACCGGCTGCGCACCGGCTTCGAGAAGATCGATCGCGTCTGGGGCGAGGTCACCAACGTGCTGGCCGACACCATCCCCGGCATCCGCGTCGTCAAGGCCTTTGCGCAGGAGGACCGCGAGGTCCGGCGCTTCCGCGACGCCAACCGCCACAACCTCGAGATCAACGACAAGCTGAACAAGACCTGGTCGCTGTTCACCCCGGCCGTCTCGCTGCTGACCGAGATCGGCCTGCTGGTGGTCTGGGCCTTCGGCATCTGGCAGGTCTCGCGCGGCTCGATCACGGTCGGCGTGCTGACCGCCTTCATCGCCTACATCGGCCGCTTCTACGGCCGGCTCGACTCGATGAGCCGCATCGTCTCGGTGACGCAGAAGGCGGCGGCCGGCGCCAAGCGCATCTTCGACATCCTCGACCACGTCTCCAACGTGCCCGAGCCGGCCCAGCCCGTGCCCACCGGCACGCTGGCCGGCCGCATCACGATGGACGGCATCGGCTTTCGCTACGGCAACCGCTCGGTGATACGCGGGCTCAAGCTCGACATCCAGCCCGGCGAGATGGTCGGCCTGGTGGGTCACAGCGGCTCGGGCAAGAGCACGCTGGTCAACCTGATCTGCCGCTTCTACGACGTCACCGACGGCGCGATCCGGGTCGACGGCACCGACATCCGCCGCTTCGGCGTCTCGGACTTCCGTCGCCACATCGGCCTGGTGCTGCAGGAGCCCTTCCTCTTCTTCGGCACCATCGCCGAGAACATCGCCTACGGCAAGCCCGGCGCGACGCGGGCCGAGGTCGTCGCCGCGGCGCGCGCGGCCCACGCCCACGAGTTCATCCTGCGCCTGCCGCAGGCCTACGACTCGATGGTCGGCGAGCGCGGCCAGGGGCTGTCGGGGGGCGAGCGCCAGCGCATCTCCATCGCCCGCGCGCTGCTGATCGACCCGCGCATCCTGATCCTGGACGAGGCCACCTCGTCGGTCGATACCGAGACCGAGAAGGAGATCCAGAAGGCGCTGGACAACCTGGTGCAGGGCCGCACGACGATCGCCATCGCGCACCGCCTGTCCACGCTGCGCAAGGCCGACCGGCTGGTCGTGATGGACCGCGGCGAGGTGGTGGAGGTGGGGCCGCACGACGAGCTGATCGCGCAGCGCGGCGCCTATTGGCGCCTGTACGAGGCGCAGGCGCGGCAGGTCGATGCGGATGTCGATGAAACCGCCGATCATGAGGCGGTCCTGCTGGCCCAGCAGTTGCCGCAGCCTTCGGCGCACAGCGGGAGTGCGGCATGAGCGGTGCCGAGTTGCGCGACAGCGCCGAGCCCGGCTTCGAGCTGGCCCGCAATGGCCATGGCCGGCTGGTCTTCACCGGCCCGGAGGGCGAGGTGCACGCCGGCGTCGTGCCGGTGCGGGCCTTTCCCATCGAGGCACCCGGCGAGGGGGTCTCGCTGGTCAGTGCCGAGGGGCACGAGCTGCTGTGGATCGCGCAGCTGGACGCGCTGCCGGCGGCGCAGCGGCGGGTGATCGAAGACGAGCTGGCGGCGCGCGAGTTCGTGCCCGAGGTGAAGCGGCTGGTCAAGGTCTCGACCTTCTCGACGCCCAGCATCTGGGACGTCGAGACCGACCGCGGCGCGACGCAGCTGGTGCTCAAGGGCGAAGAGGACATCCGGCGGCTGCCGGGCGGCGGGCTGCTGATCACCAGCGGCCACGGCATCGTCTTCATCGTGCGCGAGACGGCGGCACTGGACCGGCACTCGCGCCGGCTGCTGGAGCGCTTCCTGTAGGGGTGGCCCCGCGCCGGCACCGGCGTGCGGCGCATGTCAAACTCCCTGGCATGTCGCCCGAGACATCTTCTGCCATCCCCGCCGGCCCGCTCAGCTGCGAGCGCTGCGGCCAGCCCTTCCATTGCGGCGCACGGGATGCGGCCCCCTGCGCCTGCACCACGCTGCGCCTGAGCCCCGCCCAGCGCGAAAGCCTGGCCGCGCAATACCGCCATTGCCTGTGCCTCACTTGCCTGGCGGCGATCGCCGCCGGCGCCCCGCAGCAGCGCTGATTCGCCACGCGGCGCCGTCCTACAGCACCCCGCGCCGTCCTCCGATTCGTGGGGTCAAACGGCGTCTCTAGCATTCATTCCATCAAACCGCGATGCCCCCAGGCCCGGGTTTGACGAGAGCAGCCGCAACACGGTGCGGCACAAGAACCAACCCCACCGTCATCCCAGGAGAATGCACATGTACGCACGCGCCACCCTTGCCGCTTTTGCCGCCGCCATCACCCTGGCGGTCCTGCCCGGCTGTGCCGTCACCCGCGGCCAATCGACCGTCGGCGAATACATCGATGACACCGCCATCACCACCGCGGTGAAGGCCAAGTTCGTCGAGAGCAAGGCAGTCGATGCGTCGTCGATCAGCGTCGAGACGCTGGAAGGCACCGTGATGCTGTCCGGCTTCGCCAAGAGCTCCACCGAGAAGGCTTCGGCCGAGTCGATCGCCCGCAGCGTGAAGGGCGTCAAGTCCGTCAAGAACGAGCTGGCCGTGCGCATGTAAGCGCCGCCGCCCCTGTTAGTGACGATGCCGGTGCCTTCGACCTCCACTCCCGAAGCACCGGCAAAGTCCCTGCCGCCCAACCATTCCGAGCGACCGCACTGGTTGCGAAGGGTGGCTTGGGCGGCAGCCTCGTTGGTGGGCGCCGTTGTGGTCGCCGCCGGGGTTTGCGAGGCGATGGGCTGGCCCTTCCTGGCCGGGCCCGTCGAGCGCTTGTTGTCGCGGCAACTGCAGCGGCCGGTGAGCTTCGCCGAGGCGGGCGAGGGCGGCGTCAACACCTTGCGCATCCACCTGCTCGGCGGCGTCGGCGTGACGGCAGGCAGCCTGCGCATCGGTGCGCCCCTCTGGAGTGCCGCCGGGCAGACGCTGGTGGCGAGCAACGCCGAGTTGCGGCTGCGCTACCACGATCTCTGGGCTGCGCGCAACGGCGGCGGCCTGCGCGTCGAGGCCTTGCGGGCCGCCCGGCTCGACGCGGTGATGGAGCGCCTGGCCGACGGCCGCGCGAGCTGGCAGTTCGGCCTGGCCCAAGGCCCGGCACAGCCCGGTGCCGCCCTGCGTTTCGACCGGCTGGAGATCGACGAAGGCCTCGTCAAGGTCGATGACGCGGTGCTCAAGCTGCAGGCCCAGGTCGATTTCGGCCTGGCGGACAGCGCCTCGGCGGTCGTGGCCGGCACCGCTGCGTCGGCGGCCTCCGCCGCCGCATCGGCCTCGCCGCCCGCTCCACCGGCGCGCGGGCTGCATGCCCAGGCCAAGGGCCGCTACCGCGGCAATGCGCTGTCCGCCAGCCTGAGCACCGGCTCGGTCCTGCCCTGGGTGGCGGGCGACGAGCAATCGCCCACGGTGGCGATGAAGCTGCGCCTGCAGGCCGGCCCGGCGCGAGCCAGCTTCGACGGCAGCGTGCGCGAGCTGCTCGGCTTCGGCGGGCTGCGGGGCGCCTACACCGTCTCCGGCCCGTCGCTCGCGAGCTTCGGCGAGCCGCTCGGCGTGACGCTGCCGACCACCGCGGCCTTCCGCATGGACGGGGACATCGTGCACGAGGGCCGCATCTGGAAGACCGTGGTACGCCGCGGCACGGTCGGCCGCAGCGAGTTGAACGGCGAGTTCAGCTTCGACCCGCGCGACACCCTCCCGCTGCTCAGCGGCCGGCTGGGCGGCAAGGCCTTGCTGCTGGCCGACCTGGCGCCCGCGATCGGCGCGTCCACGCCGGCGGCGCCCGCGGCGGCGCGCGCGGACGGCAAGGTGCTGCCGAACAAGCGATTCGACCTGCCTTCGCTGCGGGCGATGGATGCCGATGTGCGGGTCGATCTCGCGCGGCTGGAGCTCGGCGCCGCCTTTGCCGAGCCGCTGACGCCGGTGCAAGGCCGCCTGCAACTGCAGGACGGCGTGCTCAGCCTCACCGGCCTCGTCGCGCGCACCGCGCAAGGCCGCATCAGCGGCGACATCCGGCTCGACGGCCGGCCCGAAGCCGCGCTGTGGGACACCCAGCTGCGCTGGAGCGGCCTGGCGCTGGAGCAATGGATCAAGCAGGCCCGCGCCGCCGGCCGGCCGCCCTATGCGAGCGGCCGGCTGGGCGGCCAGCTGGCCCTCAAGGGCACGGGCCGCTCGACCGCCGAGCTGCTCGGCACGGCCCAGGGCAGCGCGCTGGTCCACTGGACCCGCGGCAGCATCTCGCACCTGGCGGTGGAGGCGGCGGGCATCGACCTGGCGCAGTCGCTGGGCGTGCTGATACGCGGCGACGACAGCTTGCCGGTGACCTGCGGGGCGGCCGACCTGCGCTTCGAGCGCGGCACCGTGACGCCCAAGGTAATGCTGGTCGATACCAAGGACTCGACGGTGTGGGTCGATGGCTCGCTGTCGCTCGCCACCGAGAAGCTGGACTTGCGCGCGCGCGTTTCGCCCAAGGACTTCAGCCCGCTGGCGCTGCGCACGCCGGTCCTGCTCAAGGGCAGCCTCGGCAAGCCCGACATCTCGCTCGCCAAGGGCCCGCTGGCGCAGCGGCTGGTGCCGGCCGTGCTGCTGGCCCTGGTGAACCCGCTGGCGGGCCTGCTGCCGCTGATGGATACCGGCGACCCGAGCAACGCCGAAGCGGCACTGGCCGGCTGCCGCGCCTTGATCGCCCGGGTGGAGCGGCCGGCCAAGGCAGCGCGCTGAGGCCGCGTGCAAGACGACGGGCTGGTGGCGATGGACGTAAAAAAGCCCGGGCGCGGTGCCCGGGCTTGTTCTCGGCCGCCGACCGGTCAGGTCAGCGGCTCAGGTCCATCAAGGACGAACCGGATTGCGCGGGTGCTTGTCGGGCCCGTTGCGGAGGCCGTCGTTGTCGCGGTCGCGGTCCAGCGCGTTGGGCACGCCGTCATGGTCGCCATCGCGGCGAGCCCAGGTGCCGCCGCTCTGGTGCCAGCCGCCGTTGCCCTGCACCCAGACCGGCGGGCGATAGATGTAGCCCGGCCGTTCGCGGATGTAGACGCCGCCGACCCAGACGTGGCGGTTGCTGCGCCAAGCCCAGTGACCCGGCGCCCAGACATAGCCCGGGCGTGCCACGGGCACCACTTCCACCCGCGGTGCGGGCGGCGCGATCTTGATGGTGAAATCGACAGCGGCCGAGGCCATCATCGGCGGGGCCATCAGGGCGGCCAGCGCGGCGGCCACCAGCAGGCGTTGTCTCATCTTGGTCATGGGGGACCTCCTCATCGAAGTCGAAGAACTGAAGCGCCCAGTCTGGGCGATGCGGGGTTCGCATGGCATCAGAACGCCTCGCGCCGCGCTGTAGGCCGACACCGTGGAATGTAAAGAAGTCTGCCGGGCGCCCAGGCTGTAGGAATCGTCCGACAAGCGCTGCGGGCTGGCGCTCACAGCCTGCGGCGAGTGCCAGGCCCACAATCGTCGCCACCCCATGACTTGTGTACATCCCCGGTCTCGCGCGCCTCGGTCGCCGGGATCCCTTTGCCCGCTCTCTTCCTCTCAGTGCACGACGCCATGCCCGGCCAACCAACGTTCAGCCCCCCATGGTGCCTGTGAGATGCTTCATCGTCGAAGACAGCCCGGTGATCCGGGAGAACCTGATCGCGACGCTGGAAGAGATGGTGGCGCTGAAGGTGGTGGGCATGGCCGAGGACGAGGAGGGGGCGGTGCGCTGGCTGCGCTCGGCGGGTAGCGAGT
>DATHWJ010000353.1:0-2376 GCA_035460745.1 Ideonella sp.
GCGAAAGCGGCGGCCATCGCGCTTGGTGCGGCCGAGCCGCTGTCGCGCCCACCGCCAGCCGGCCGTTCACCGCGCGCAGGCGCCCGGTAGCTGTTGTCGCCCTTTGCACCCGGCGCGCCCTTGGGCATCACCGCCGCGTCCAGCTTCATCGTCAGCGAGATGCGCTTGCGCGCCAGGTCCACCTCCAGCACCTTGACCTTGACCACGTCGCCGGTCTTGACGATCTCGCGGGCGTCGGTGACGTACTTGTTGGAGAGCTGGCTGACGTGCACCAGCCCGTCCTGGTGCACGCCCAGGTCGATGAAGGCGCCGAACTGTGCCACGTTGCTGACCGTGCCTTCCAGCGTCATGCCGGGCTGCAGGTCCTTGATGTCGGACACCTCGTCGTTGAAGCGCGCCACCTTGAAGTCGGGGCGCGGGTCGCGGCCTGGCTTCTCCAGCTCGGCCAGGATGTCCTTCACGGTGATCGCGCCGAACTTCTCGTCGGCGAAGGCCTCGGGCTTCAGCGTACGGATCACATCGCTCTTGCCCATCACCTCGCCCGCCGGGCGCTGCAGCTTGTCCAGCATGCGCTGCACCACGGGGTAGGTCTCCGGGTGCACGCCGGAGAGGTCCAGCGGGTTGTCGCCGTCGCGGATGCGCAAGAAGCCTGCCGCCTGCTCGAAGGTCTTGGCGCCCAGGCCCGCCACCTCCAGCAACTGCTTGCGGTTGCGGAAGGCACCGTTGGCGTCGCGCCAGCGCACGATGCTGGCCGCCACCGCGTTCGACAGGCCCGAGACCTTGGCCAGCAGCGGCGCCGAGGCGGTGTTCAAGTCCACGCCCACCGAGTTCACGCAGTCCTCGATCACGGTGCCCAGCGTGCGCATCAGCTCGCTCTGGTTGACGTCGTGCTGGTACTGGCCCACGCCTATGCTCTTGGGGTCGATCTTGACCAGCTCGGCCAGCGGGTCCTGCAGACGGCGCGCGATGGAGACCGCGCCGCGCAGGCTGACGTCGAGGTCCGGCAACTCCTTGGAGGCAAATTCCGAGGCCGAGTAGACCGACGCGCCGGCTTCGCTGACCACCACCTTCTCGATCAGCGTGCCGGGCGCGAGCTGCTGGATGCGCTTGATCAGGTCGGCCGCCAGCTTGTCGGTCTCGCGGCTCGCGGTGCCGTTGCCGATCGCGATCAGGTTCACGCCGTGGGTGGCGCACAGGCGGCCCAGCGTATGGATGGAGCCTTCCCAGTCCTTGCGCGGCTCGTGCGGATAGACGGTGTCGGTGCCCAGCACCTTGCCGGTGTCGCTGACGATGGCCACCTTCACGCCCGTGCGTATGCCCGGGTCCAGCCCCATCACCACGCGCTTGCCGGCGGGCGCGGCCAGCAGCAGGTCGCGCAGGTTCTCGGCGAAGACCTTGATGGCGACCTTCTCGGCCTCTTCGCGCAGCTTGCCGAAGAGGTCGCGCTCCAGGCTCAGGCTGAGCTTGACCTTCCAGGTCCAGGCGATGGTCTTGCGGATCAGGTCGTCGCTGGGCCGCTTGGCGTGGCTCCAGCCCAGGTGCACGGCGATGCGGCCCTCGGCCATGCTCATCTGGCCGGGCACCAGCTCTTCATCGATCACCAGCTTGGCGTCGAGGATCTCCTGCGTGCGGCCGCGGAACACGGCCAGCGCGCGGTGCGAGGGCACCGTGCGGATGGGCTCGTCGTACTCGAAGTAGTCGCGGAACTTGGCGATGTCGGCATGGTTGGCGTCCTTGCCGTCCATCAGCTTGGAGCGCAGCAGGCCTTCGTCCCACAGCCAGACCCGCAGCTTGCCCACCAGCGTGGCGTCTTCGGCCCAGCGCTCGGAGAGCAGGTCGCGCACGCCGTCCAGCACCGCGAAGGCATCGGCAAAACCGGCGTCGGCGTTGACGAAGGCCGCTGCCTCGGCCTGCGGGTCCAGCGAGGGGTCGGCAAAGAGCTTGTCGGCCAGCGGCTCCAGCCCGGCCTCGCGGGCGATCATGCCCTTGGTGCGGCGCTTCTGCTTGTAGGGCAGGTAGAGGTCCTCGAGCTCCTGCTTGGTGGGCGCGGCGTCGATCGCGGCGCGCAGCTCGGGCGTCAGCTTGCCCTGCTCCTCGATGCTCTTGAGCACGGCCACGCGGCGGTCCTCGAGCTCGCGCAGGTAGGTCAGGCGGGTCTCCAGCTCGCGCAGCTGGATGTCGTCCAGCCCGTCGGTGGCCTCCTTGCGGTAGCGCGCGATGAAGGGCACGGTGGCGCCGCCATCCAGCAGCTCGACGGCGGTATTGACTTGGGCAGGCCGAACTTTGAGCTCGGCCGCGATTTGCAACAGGATCTTGTCCAAAACTTGGGGGCCACATTCAACGGGAAGCGCGGGAGTTTGCCAGAAGCCGACCCGC
>DATHWJ010000354.1:0-4890 GCA_035460745.1 Ideonella sp.
GGCGCGAATGAAACCCCCGCATGCCACCGTCGTATCGATGCGTTGCGCTGATCGCGTGCGGCCAGTGCCAGTAGCCACCGCCCGAGGCCGGGCATGGCCCAAAACCTTGGCACGCAACCCTGGTGGTTGCTGAGCCGGCCCTGCGCCCTGCGGCGGCTGTGTGAGGCGTCGAGGCGCGGAAGGAGGCCGGCCGGCGCGCGCAGCGCGCATCAACCTCTGACTCGGCGACCCCCGAACGAAGCGAACGCAGTGAGCGAAGGGAGTTGGGCGCCGCGGCCGGCCTACTGAGCACCGAGAGCAGTCCTCGCGCAGCGAGGACCGCCAAACCCAGCCGCCGCAGGGCGCAGGGCCGGCTCAGCTCGCTCGCTCGCTCGCTCACGATCAAGCAACCATCTCCGCGAACCGACATCAGAGCAAAGCCGCCGCGATCAGAGCCCGCGTATACGGATGCGATGCCTCCCGAAAGAGCCTGTCCGCCGGCCCCTCTTCGACGATGCGCCCCTGGTACAGCACGATCACGTCGTCGCAGACCCGATCCACCACCGCGAGATCGTGGCTGATGAAGAGGTAGCTGAGGCCGAAGCGGTCCTGCAGGTCCTGCATCAGGTTCAGCACCTGGGCCTGCACCGAGACGTCGAGCGCGCTGACGGGCTCGTCGGCCACGATCAGGCGAGGGTGGGTGACCAGCGCGCGGGCGATCGCGATGCGCTGGCGTTGGCCGCCGGAGAACTCGTGCGGGTACTTCGCGGCGTCGCCGGGCTTCAGGCCGACCGCCTCCAGCATCGCCGCGCAGCGCTCACGCTGCTCGTCGGGCGGCGCGCCCAACAACAGCTCCAGCGGCTCGGCCACCGTCTGGCCGACCGTGCGGCGCGGGTCCAGCGAGCCGTAGGGGTCCTGGAACACCATCTGGAACTGCGCCCGCGCCCGGCGCAGCGCCGCGGCCTCCAGCCGATGCAGGTCCTGCCCGGCCAGCAGCACCTGGCCGGCCGTGGGCCGCTCCAGCGCCATCACCAACCGCGCCAGGGTCGACTTGCCGGAGCCGGACTCGCCGACCACGCCCAGGCTGCGGCCGGCCTGCAGCGTGAAGCTGACGTCGTCCAGCGCCTGCACATGCCCGGCAGGCGCCAGCAGCCGCTCGCGGGGCAGCCGGTAGCGCTGGCTCAGGTGCTGCACGCTGAGCAGCGGCGTCGTCATCGCGCCACCCGCAGGCAGCGGGCCTCGTGCGCCGGCCCGACCGGCACCACGGCCGGCAGCGCGACACGGCATTCGGCGATGACACGATCGCAGCGCCCGGCGAAGGGGCAGCCGGCGGGCAGCTCGGCGAGGTCGGGCACGCGGCCGGGGATGGTCGGCAGGCGGGGTCTTCTGCCGTCGGCACCGCGCGGCAGGCCGAGCCGCGGGCGCGCGGCGAGCAGGCCCTGGGTGTAGGGGTGGGCCGGGTGCTGCAGCAGGGCCTGCGTGGGGCCGCTCTCGACCACCGTGCCGGCGTACATCACCATCATGCGCTGCACGCTGTGCGCCATCACGCCGAGGTCGTGGCTGATCAGCAGCAGGCCCATGCCGTCCTCGGCCACCAGCTCGGCGATCAGCGCCAGCACCTCGCGCTGCAGCGTGACATCGAGCGCGGTGGTCGGCTCGTCGGCGATCAGCAGCTCGGGCTGGTTGCTCAGCGCCATCGCGATCATCACCCGCTGGCGCTGGCCGCCGGAGAGCTGGTGGGGGTAGGCGCCCAGGCGGCGGGCCGCGTCGGGCAGCCTGACGCGCTGCAGCAGCCGCAGCGACTCGGCCGCCGCCGCGTCGCGCGACAGGCCCTGGTGCAGGCGCAGGCCCTCGGCGATCTGCCGGCCTATGGGGTGCAGCGGGTTCAGCGCCGTCATCGGCTCCTGGAAGACCATCGCGACCCGGCGCCCGCGCAGCCGGCACCAGGCTTCGTCGTCCAGGCCGACCAGTTCCTGCCCCGCGAGACGGACCGAACCGCTGGCCTGGGCGCCTTCCGGCAGCAGCCCCATCAGCGCCAGCGCGGTGATCGACTTGCCGCAGCCCGATTCACCGATCAGGCCTAGCGTGTCGCCGCGCTGCATCGTGAACGAGATGCCGCGCACCGCGTCGAGGGGCCCACGGGCGCCGCGCAGCGTGACACGCAGCGCATCGACCTCCAGCAGCGCGGGCATGGACACGGCGCGCAGAGGCTCAGCGCTGCGCCCGCTGCCAGTCGATGGAGCGGATCAGCTTGTGGTGCAGCTCGTCCAGCGGCGGCGCGACGATGCTTCGGTTGGCGTACTTGTAGGCCTTGAGCTCCGGCGCCAGCAGGGTCTCGACGCGCCACTGGTCGTAGGCGTCGAGCTGCGAGCGGCCGGCGCGCTCGGCGATGCCGCGGTCGGCCGGCTTCAGGGCATCCGCCTTCCAGGTCTCGAAGGGCTGCATCAGCGTGTCCTCCTCGACATCGCCGACGCCGTCGTCGGGCTCCAGCGCGAGAAAGCGGCCGATGCGGCTGAGCTCGCGCTGCGGCTTGGCCGAGAGGTCCTCCAGCCGCACGAACAGCACCTTGCCGGGCGCCTGCTCGGAGAAGCCGCGGATGCTGCGCATCAGGCCAGCCCATTCGTCGCACAGCGCCTCGATGGGCCGCCACGCCTCGCCCCAGCCCTTGCCGGGCTCGTTGAGCTCGCGGCGCGACGCAAAGGCCATCGCCGGGTGGCGCACCATGCAGATGAACATCGCGCGCGGGAACAGCTTGGCGATGCGCGGCGCATAGAGCGCGTGCAGCGGCGTCTTCTCCAGCCAGCGCCCGCGGGCGGCCAGCGTGCGGCTGCCGAGCTGCTCGGCGACGACGCGCAGGAACAGCTCGCGGATGTTGACCTGGTGGCCGGCGAGCAGGTCGCTGAAGTGTTCCAGCTCCAGCGGCAGCAGCTCGGAGAGCTCGTCCAGCAGGCCGGCGGCGCCCTCGGCGCTGACCAGGCGCTCGCCGGGCTGGTACTTGTCGAGCCGCTCGAAGAAGTGGGTCTCGGGCAGCGTCGGCACGCTGAGCTGCTCGGCCACGAGGCGCTGGCACAGCGTGGTACCGGAGCGGGCGAATCCAACGATGAAAACGGGCACGGGTGGGGTCCTTTCGTGGCGGCGGATGGGGGTCAGCGCTGGCGGGCGAGCTGCGGGTCGAGCAGGTCGCGCAGGCCGTCGCCGAGCAGGTTGAGGCCCAGCACGGTCAAGGCGATCGCGATGCCCGGGTAGAGCGCGAGCTGCGGCGCCTGGAAGAGCTGGGTCTGCGCTTCGCCCAGCATACGGCCCCAGCTGGGTTGCGGCGGCAGCGTGCCCAGGCCGAGGTAGCTGAGCGAGGCCTCGGCGAGGATGGCCAGCGCGAACTGGATGGTCGCCTGCACGATCAGCACGCCGGCGATGTTGGGCAGCACATGGTCGCGTGTGATGCGCGCCGCGCCCTTGCCGGCCATGCGCGCGGCCAGCACGTAGTCGCGCGACCAGACCGCGCGCGCCGAGGCGCGCGTGATGCGGGCGAAGACGGGGATGTTGAACAGGCCGATGGCCGCCACGCTGGTCAGCAGGCCGGGGCCGTAGAGGGCCGTCAGCATGATGGCCGAGAGCAGCGCCGGGAAGGCGAAGCCGAAGTCGGCTGCGCGCATCAGCAGCTCGTCGACCCAGCCGCGCCGGGCCGCCGCGACGCAGCCCAGCAGCACGCCCAGGCCCAGGCCTATGCCCACGGCGATGGCGCCGACCGCGATCGAGTTCTGCGCGCCGACCAGCAGCTGCGAGGCGATGTCGCGGCCCAGGCTGTCGGTGCCCAGCCAGTGGGCGGCCGAGGGTGGCGCGAACTTGTTGGGGATGTCGAGCGCGGCAGGAGGGTAGGGGCTCCAGGCCAGCGAGAGCAGCGCCGCGGCGAGCAGCAGCCCGACCAGCACAGCGCCGACCACGAAGCTGGGGTGGCGCAGCGCGCGCGCCCGGAAACCTTCGCCGGACGCGACTGGCGGCGGGAGCAGCGCCGTCATGCGGCCGCCGCCCGCTGCAGCCGCGGGTCTATCGCCGCGTAGAGCAGATCGACGATGAAGTTGACGACGACCACCGCGGCGGCCAGCACCATCACGATGTCGCGCACCAGCACCAGGTCGCGGTTGGCGATGGCCTGGAACACCAGCCGGCCCAGGCCGGGCAGCACGAAGACGTTCTCGATCACCACGGTGCCGGTCAGCAGGTTGGCGAACTGCAGGCCCATCACGGTCAGCACCGGCACCATCGCGTTGCGCAGCACGTGGCGCCACAGCACCGCGCGGCGCGACAGGCCCTTGGCCCGCGCGGTGCGCACGAAGTCCTCGCGCAGCACCTCCAGCACGGCCGAGCGGGTCACGCGGGCCAGGATGGCGGCCTGCACCGCCGCCAGCGCCAGCGCCGGCAGCAGCAGGGCCGTCAAGCCCTCGCGCAGGCCGCCGCCTTCGTCGGCGCGCCAGCCGGGGAATCCGCCGGCACCGACCCAGGCCAGCTTCACGGCGAACAGCAGGATCAGCAGGATCGCGAGCCAGAAATTGGGCAGTGCCAGGCCGGCCTGGCTGAGTGCCATCACCGCGGTGTCGCCCCAGCGCTGGTGGCGCGACGCGGCGTACAGGCCGAGGGCCAGCGCCGTGACGGTGGTCAGCGCCATCGCCATCACGGCCAGCGGCACGGTGAGCTTGAGCCGCTCGGCGATCAGCGTGGCGGTGGCTTCGCCGTAGGCGCTGCTCTGCGCCGTCTCGCCGCGCAGCAGGCCGCCTACCCAGGCGCCATATCGCTGCAGCGGCGGCTTGTCCAGCCCGATCTGCTTCTCCAGCGCCGCGACCGCCTCCGGCGTCGCGGTCTCACCGAGCACGACCTCGGCGGCGTTGCCCGGCAACAGCTCCAGCACCAGGAACA
>DATHWJ010000355.1:0-1921 GCA_035460745.1 Ideonella sp.
GAAGTGATGTGGAACCACCGCACCTCCTGGGCCGGGGAGAACGCCTACACGCCCTTCAGCACCTGGATCGTGACCGCCCAAGGCAAGCGCCTGCTGGCGACCAAGTGCGACGAATTCTTCACCAACCCGTACTACTACAAGGATGGCAGCCTGGAGGCTTTCGATGGCTTCACCATCAAGAACAAGCTGCTGACGCTGGAGCCTGCTTCGAAGTCGGGTGAGGGCCTGCTCGATTGGCAGAGTGCAGAAAGCGACAAGCGTGCGGTCTGGCAATACCTGGTGGGACAGCGCCGAGTGCGCCGCTCGCCGGCCATCGCCTACGACACGCCGAACTTCATCACCTCCGGCATCGGCTTCTTCGACGAGGGCTTCGGCGTCTACGGTCCGCTGGACCGGCACGAGGTCAAGCTGGTCGGCAAGAAGGAGATGTACGTGCCCTACAACAATAACAAGGCCGCCCTGGCCAGCGCCGAACAACTGGTGACGCCCAACTTCCTCAACCCCGACCTGGTGCGCTGGGAGCTGCACCGCGTCTGGGAGGTCGAGGCCACTCTGCGCGAGGGCAAGCGCCACGTCGTGCCCAAGCGCCGCTACTACCTCGACGAGGACAGCTGGAACATCCTGCTGTCAGATGGCTGGGACGCCAAGGGCCAGCTCTGGCGCGGCTACTACTCGCTCACGCTGCTCGCCCCCGACATCCCGGCGCTGGTCGGCAATATCGTGAACTGGGGCGGCTACAACGTGCAGACCGGCGAGTACTACCTCAGCGTGGGCACCAACGGCCACCCGGTGCAGTACGAGATCACCGCACGCCGCCCCGAGGCCTTCTTCGGCCCCGAAGGGCTGGCCAGCGAAGGCGCGCGCTAGCGCGCGGCTTGTTCCACCTCTCCATCGACAGGACGCCCATGCGCCGCTCGTTTCTGAAGCTGCTGGCGGCCGCGCTGCCCGCCGGCCTGCTGCCACCCCGGGTCCGCGCCGCCGAGCCGGACGCCCCCGCCGCCGCGATCGATGCGCTCCAGCGCCCGGCGCTGCTGTCGCCCAAGGCCACCGGCTCGGCGATGCTGGCCCTGGCCCTGGCCGGCAAACGCCTGGTGGCCGCGGGTGAGCGCGGCATCGTGCTGCTGTCGGACGACGACGGTCGCCATTGGCGGCAGGCGCAGGTGCCGGTCAGTGCTGCGCTCACGGCCTTGCACTTTGTCGATGATCGCCGGGGATGGGCGGTCGGCCACTTGGGCGTGGTCCTGCACACTGCCGATGGCGGGGAGCACTGGGTACTCCAACTCGATGGCCGCCGCGCCGCGTCGATCGCACTGCGGGCGACCCAGGCTTCGCACGCCGAAGATGCGGCGGCGATCGCCAGGGAGGCGGCCGCCGCGCAGGCCCTGGTCGATGACGGTCCGGACAAGCCCTTCCTCGATGTCTTCTTCGAGAATGAGCACACCGGCTATGTGACAGGGGCCTACAACCTGGCCTTTCGCACCGATGACGGCGGGCGGCACTGGCAGAGCTGGATGGGCCACCTGGCCAATCCCAAGGGCCTGCACCTGTATGCCATGGGCGCCGCGGGCGGCAGCCTGTTCATTGCCGGTGAGCAGGGCCTGCTGCTGCGCTCGAGCGACGGCGGCCGCCAGTTCGTCCCGGCGGTTTCACCCTCCAAGGGC
Organism: Ideonella sp.; assembly: GCA_035460745.1. Taxonomy (GTDB): domain Bacteria; phylum Pseudomonadota; class Gammaproteobacteria; order Burkholderiales; family Burkholderiaceae_C; genus Ideonella. The sequence goes on from DATHWJ010000355.1 coordinate 1,662, forward strand.
ACCTACTTCGGTCTGGTGGTAGGGCACGACGGCGAACTGCTGCTCTACGGGCTGCGCGGGCGGGCCTTCCGTTCGGCCGACGCGGCGCAGACCTGGACCGAGATCGACACCGGCACACGCGCCTCGCTGAGCGCTGGCGTGTGCCTGCGCGACGGCAGCCTGCTGCTGGCCAGCCAGGCCGGCGAACTGATGCTGAGCCGGGATGGGGGCCGCAGCTTTCGGCCTGCCCCCGGTGGCATCGGGCTGCCGGTGACGGCGCT
>DATHWJ010000356.1:0-3780 GCA_035460745.1 Ideonella sp.
GCCCGGGTTTGGCGACCCCCTTTTGTCCAGGCCGGCCTTTCCAAGGGCCGGCCGGCCTTGTTTTGCCGTAACCATGAAATCCCTCTCCATTGCCCGCACCGGTTCAGACACCACACGCCCCCTCGTCAACAACCACCCCCGCACCGCTACCCCGTCGGCGCGCCACACCCTCGCGCTGGCTGCTGCGCTGTGCGCCGCCCCCGCCGCCTGGTCGCAGGCCACCGCCGCGGCTCCGGCCGCCCAGCCCCCGGGCGTCACGCTGGCCGCCGCACCGACCGAGCGGGTCGTCGTCACCGGCAATCCGCTGGGCGGCGACGAGCTCGCCCAGCCCGCCAGCGTGCTGTCCGGCGACCGGCTGACGCTGCGCCGCGCCGGCACGCTGGGCGAGACGCTGGACGGCCTGCCCGGTGTCGCTTCCACCTGGTTCGGCCCGAACGCCAGCCGGCCCACCATCCGCGGCCTGGACGGCGACCGTGTGCGCCTGCTCGACAACGCCGGCGCCGCCATCGACGCCTCCAACCTGAGCTTCGACCACGCGGTGGCGATCGACCCGCTGGTGATAGAGCGGGTCGAGGTGCTGCGCGGCCCGGCCTCGCTGCTCTATGGCGGCAACGCCACCGGCGGTGTCGTCAACACCATCGACAACCGCATCCCGCAGACGGCGCTCGACGGCGTCGGCGGCCGGGCCGAGCTGCGCTTCGGCGGCGCCGCGTCGGAGCGCGCCGGCTCGGCCCTGGTTGAAGGCGGGCAGGGTGGCCTGAACTGGCATGTCGATGCCTTCGACCGCAAGACCTCCGACCTGCGCGTGCCCCGCTTCACGCCGGTGGAAGACGGCGAGCCGCTGGCGCCCAGCTCGCACGTGCGCAACTCGGCGGCGCAGTCCCAGGGCGGCGCCGTCGGTGGCTCCTGGGCCGACAGCGACGGCTACGTCGGCGCCTCGCTGGACAGCTACCGCAGCGACTACGGCGTCACCGCCGAGCCCGACGTGCTGATACGCATGCAGCGCGAGCGCCTCGCGCTGGCGCTGGAGCGCCGCCTCGACGGGCCGTTCACCAACCTGAGCGTGCGCTTCGGCGACACGCGCTACCGGCACGAGGAGGTCGAGGGTACGGGCGAGGTCGGCACCACCTTCAAGAGCACCGGGCAGGACCTGCGCGTCGAGCTGCGCCACGCGGCGGTGGCCGGCGTGCAGGGCGTGATCGGCCTGCAGGCCGAGTCCATGCGCTTCTCGGCGCTGGGCGAAGAAGCCTTCGTGCCCGGCACCCGGACCCGCTCCGCGGCGCTGTTCGCGCTGGAAGAAACCAAGCTCGGCCCGTTGACCGTGAGCGCCGGCCTGCGCGCCGAGCAAACCACCGTGCGCTCCGACGGCGACGCGCCGGACGCCGAGGCGCCGAAGTTCGGCGACGCGATGTCGCGCCGCTTCAGCCCCTTCAGCGCCAGCCTGTCGGCCCTCTGGCCGGTGGGTGGCGGCTGGTCGCTCAGCGGCGTCGTCGGCAGCACCGAGCGGGCGCCGGCCTACTACGAGCTGTATGCCAACGGCGTGCACGTGGCCACCGGCGCCTACGAGCGCGGCGACACTTCGCTGGGCCTGGAGAAGAGCGTGCACGCCGACCTGGGCCTGGCCTGGAAGGCGGGCGCCGACAGCTTCAAGGCCAACCTGTTCACGATGCGCTTCGACCGCTTCATCTCGCTCGAGGCCTCCGGCGCCGACATCGCCGTCACCGGCGAGGACGGCGCGCCCGAGGCGGTGCCGGAGTACGTCTTCCGCGCCGTGCCGGCCCGCTTGTGGGGGGTGGAGATCGAGGGCCGCAAGCGGCTGCTGGACGGCGCCTGGCAGGTCGATGCCAGCGCCGGGCTGGACCTGACGCGCGGGGTCGACCGGCAGACTGGCCAGGCCTTGCCGCGCATCGCGCCGATGCGCGTCTCGCTGGGCCTGGAGGCGGCGCAGGGGCCGTGGCGGATGGGGGCGGGCGTCAAGCGCGCGTCGGCCCAGGAGCGGGTGCCCGCGAACGACGAGCCGACCGCCGGCTACACGCTGCTCAACCTCTGGCTGACGCGCGAGACCAAGCTCGGCCCGGCCGACGCGCTCTGGTTCCTCAAGCTGGAGAACCTGGGCGACGAGCTGGCCTACAGCGCCGGCTCTATCGCCACCATCCGCGGCCTGTCGCCCTTGCCCGGCCGCTCCGCCAGCGCCGGGCTGCGGGTCAGCTTCTGATCGCGCACCGGTGGGTGCCCCGGAGGCCATGCGAGGCAATACACTGCCCGTCACAGGGTGGCTCGGCCTCTGGGTGAAGAAGAAGGGCCGCCGCGGCTCTCTTCAAAGGCATTGCTCGCTGTTCATGGACGAACTCTGGCGCACCGCTCCGACCCCCGCAGTGTGCATCGTGCCCGGAGCAGCGGGCTGCCGTATCGCGCTCAACCCGGCCGCCGAGGCCTGGGGCCGGCGGGTCGGGCTGGAGCCGGCGGATTGGGAGCAACTGGCCGAGCTGCCGTCGCTGCGCGCGGCCTCGGCCGCCCCCGCCGACGAAAGCGTCGTCGATCTCGACCTGCCGCTGGGCCGGCTGCCCTGGCCGGTGGCCTGCCGGCGCGTCGCCTGGCAAGGCAACTGGCTGCTCTGGCTGATGCCGGACGCCACGCCGCTCTCGCGCTGGGTCTCGCCCACCGAGCAGATCGCGCTGATGCAGGACATCGGCCGCATGGGCGTGGGGGTGCGCGACCTGGCCACCGGCGAAGGCTTCTGGGACGCGCAGGTCTACCGCATGCTGGGGCTGGAGCCGGCGGCCGGCGCACCCTCGCTGGCGCAGGCCCTGGAGATGGTGCACCCGGACGACATCGCGCTGCTGCGCGAGAGCAACCTGGTGCTGCAGCAGGGGACCGAGCGGTCCAGCCTGCGGTTCAGGGTGGTCCGGCCGGACGGCACGGTGCGCTGGCTGAAATCGTCGACCGAGCTGCGGCGGCATCCCCAGACGGCCGCCGAGCTGGCGGTCACGCTGCTGGTCGATGACACCGAGCTGATCGACCGCGACCAGCAGCAGCGCCACACCAACGACCTGCTGGGCCGCGCGCTGACGCTGGCCGGCATCTCGGTCTGGCAGGTCGACCCCGACCAGCAGCGCATCCGCTTCCTCGACCAGGGCGCCCGCATCCTGAACCGCAGCTATTCGCCGGAGGGTTTCCCGCTGGCCGACATGCGCGGCACCGTACACCCCGACGACCTGCACGACATGCGGCGCTACGCCGACGAGGCGCTGGCCGGCCACCACGTGGTGGACGCGGTGACACGCTTCAGCGATGGCGCGGGCGGCTGGAAGCACCTGCTGACGCGCCGCGTCGCGCAGCGCGACGAGCAGGGCAAGGTGACCGCGCTGCTGGGCGTGGCGCTGGACCTGAGCGAGCTGGTGCGGCAGCGCGAGCTGTCGCTGAGCCTGCTGAGCCGCATGGAGCTGGCGGCCGAGACGCTGGGCGTCGGCTTCTGGAGCCGCGACGTGCAGACCGACACGGTGGAGTGGGACGCCCGCATGTACCAGCTCTATGGGCGCCGGCCGGAGGAGGGCGCGCCGCCGCTGGCCGAGTGGCTGGGCCGCCATGTGCACCCGGACGACGCGCCGCGCATGACCCGGCGCGCCCAGGCCCGCTGGGACCACCGCTCGCCGGCGGTGCAGGAGACCTTCCGCATCCGCCTGCCCGACGGCGGCGAGCGCTGGATCACCGGCTGGACGCGGCGGCTGCTGCGCGAGGGCCACACGGTCGACTTCGGCCTGCACATGGACGTCACCGAGC
>DATHWJ010000357.1:0-1815 GCA_035460745.1 Ideonella sp.
GAAAGCCCGGCCTCGCACCCTGCGGGCCGGCGTCTGTGGGAGCCAGCATAACGACGCAGCAACCCGCTCCGCCCGGCGGCAAACCCGCCGCGGCGTGAGCGATTGCCCGCTTCGCCAGGCCGCGTTTCAGCCCGGCTTCGAACCGGGCAAAGGCAGCGGCCGCGCCAGCTCGTCGGTCGACAGGCCCCGCTCGCGCAGCAGCGCTTCCAGCGCAGGCAGCAGCGGGCCGAGCCGCTCGTCCAGCGCGTCGCGCACGGTGTCGACGAAGACCTGGGTGCTGCGTTCGATCTCGATGTTCACCGCATCGCCCACTTGCTTGTCGGCAAAAGTCGTCATGCGCAAGGTCTCGGGGATCAGCCAGACCTCGAACCAGCCGGCCTGCCGGTCGGCCTCGGACACCGTCAGGCTGGCGCCGTTGACGGCGATGTAGCCCTTGGCAAAGATGTAGCGCATCCAGCGCGGCGGCACGTTGAAGCGCAGCACGTGGTTGTTCTCCGGCCGGCGGATGCCGGCCAGCGTGGCGGTGATGTCGACATGGCCCGAGAGCGGGTGGCCGCCGATCTCGGCGCCGTCTTTCGCGGCCCGCTCGACGTTGATTCGGCTGCCCGGCTGCAGGCTGCCCAGCGTCGTCAGGCCCAGGCTTTGCTGCATCACGTCGAAATCGGCCGCGTCACCGCCGTGCAGCGCGGTCACCGTCAGGCACACGCCATCGACCGACACGCTGGCGCCGGTCGCCAGCTCGCTGGCAAAACCGGCCGGAAACCCCAGCCGGAAACTGCGCAGGCCGGGCCGGTCGGTGAGGGCCTGCACCTGGGCGATGCCTTGGACGATGCCGGTGAACATGGGCAAACTCTCGCGCTGAAAAAATAGAGGCCGCGAGCTTAGCAGCGCTCCTCTTGTGCTGCACGCCGGGCCAGGCCGATGATCGGGCCACCATGAACACCCCGCCCGCCCCGCTGCACTGGTCCACCCACGACCAGCCCGACGCCGCCCTGCTGCGCGCCATCGACGACGGCCTCGATGCCCACAACCAGGCCTTCGCGCCGCTGGGAGACGTGCGCCCGCTGGCCTGCGCCGCCCACACGCCCGACGGCGTGCTGATCGGCGGGGCGGTCGGCCGCAGCTGGGGTGGCTGCGTCGAGCTGCAGCAGCTCTGGGTCGACGAGGCCTGGCGCCATCGCGGCACCGCGCGGGTGTTGATGCAGCGCTTCGAGGACCGTGCGCGCGAGCGGGGCTGCACGCTGGCCTACCTGGAGACCTTCAGCTTCCAGGCACCGGGCTTTTATGCCCGGCTGGGCTACGAGGTGGCCTCGCGCACCGAGGGCTTCGGCGAGGGCATCTACAAGCTGCTGATGAAAAAGCCGCTGCGCGGCGGCTGAAGGCCCCGTCAAGCCAGGCTGACGCCGAAGCGCGACGCCAGCTCGCGCCGGCCCAGCGGCGTCACCCGCAGTTGCCGGCTGTCCAGCTCGCGCTGCAGCCACCGGCGCTGCAGCGCCAGCGCCAGCAGGGCCGCGCCCAAGGCTCCGCCCAGGTGGGGCCGGCGCTCGCTCCAGTCTAGGCAGGCGCAGGCAAACCGGCGCCGCAGGCCGCGCAGCGGCTGCACCGCGATGCCCAGCTTGGCCAGCGCGCTGTCGCCCTCGACCGTCACCTCGTAGCGCCGGCCGCCGGGCTCGGCCGCCGCGACCAGCCAGCCGCGCTCGAACCAGGCGTCGTGCAGCCCCACCGCCAGCGCGCCCGCCAAGTGGTCGTAGCAGCTGCGCGCCTGGCGCAGCCGGCTCGGCGTGTTGGGCACGAAGGGCTGCGGCGAGCGCCCGC
>DATHWJ010000358.1:0-5076 GCA_035460745.1 Ideonella sp.
CTGCACGTCCCGCACCAGCAGCTCGATCTGCGGCGGGGCGCCGCTGCCGGCCGGCGCCGGCCGGATCGCCCAGACCAGCTTGCTGTTGAACTGGTCCAGCGCCACCAGCGGCTGCTCGAAGACGCCGGGCAGGTCGAGCGCGCCGTCCTTGACCTGCAGCCGCGCCTCGCCGCCGGTCTCGTTGGCGTCCAGCACCAGGTCGGCATTGCGCCAGCCGGGGCGGCCCACGCCGTGGCCGCTGGCCGCTGGCGCCGAGGCGATCGTCAGCCCCGCCAGCTGCGCCTGCACGCGGTAGCGGCGCGGCTGCTCCAGCGGGCCGGCCCAGCTCGCCTTCAGGTCTTGCACCCGGCCTTCGGGGGCCAGTTCGTCCAGCGCCTGGCGCAGCGGGGCCGGCAGCGGCAGGCGCTCGGCGATGCCGGCCATCAGCGCGAGGTCGAGCCGGTCGGCGCCGAGCTCGCCGCCGGTGACCGGCTCGGCCGAGAGCCCGCTTTGCGCCAGCGACTGGCGCTGCTGCCAGGCCAGGCTGATGCGGCTGGCCGGCCAGGCCTGGCCTTGCACGGTGGTGAAGGCAAAACGCTCGGCTTGCAGCTTGATGCCGCTGGCGTCGCGCTGGGCGCTGAAGCGGCCTTGCAGCGTGGCGAAGGCCAGCGGCTGCAGGGCCGGGGCCAGGCGCAGGTTGACATCGGTGAGCGCGGCGTCGAGCGTGGTGTCGCGCCACTGGCCGGCCTGCAGCTCCAGCCACAGCCGCAGCGCCCCCTGGCCCTGGTTGAGCTCGAACGGCAGCGCCACGTGCTGGCGCAGCGCGGCCACGTCGGCGCCGGGCAGCTCGGCATAGGCCGGGCCGCTCCAGCGCTGCCAGTCGCCGGCGCGCGCCAGCAGCGGCTGCGTGAAGCGGCCGCGCAGGCTGAAGCGCTGGCCCCAGCCGGGCGGCGGCGTGGCGTCCAGCCGCAGGTCGTGGTGGCGCAGGCTGTTGCGCACCACCAGCTCGGCGTCGCGCAGTTCCAGCGGCGGCGCCCGGCGCATCTCGTCGACCCAGCGCAGCTGGCCGCCGCGTATCACGAACTCGCTCTGCTGGAAGAACCAGTCCGCCGCGGCGCTGTCGTCGAGCGCGGCGCTGGTGTTCATGTCCAGGCCGCCGATGTGCAGCCGGCCGGCCGCGTCGCGCCGTATCAGCAGCTGTGCGCCCTCGATGTAGAGCTGGGCGAAGCGCAGCCTGAGCGCCAGCAGCGACTGCGGCGACACCGCCGCCGAGACGCGCGGCAGCCGCAGCGCCTGGCGGCCGTCGCGGTCTGACAGCACCACCTCGCGCAGCTCCAGCGCCGGCACCCAGCCGGACGAGCGCACCTCGATCTGGCCGATGCTGACCGGCAGCCCGAGGGCGGCGCTGGCGTGCTTTTCTATCGCCGGGCGCCAGTCGTCGATGTACGGCAGAATCCCCCAGTGCAGTATCAGCCACGCCAGAAGCAATACGCTCCACAGCGTGGCAACCAACAACAGCACGGCACGCAAGGCGCTGCGTGAGAGCGCAGCAAGGGCGCCCAACCTGGCGTTCGACGCGCGAGGGGCTGAGTCGTTCATGGGGCGGCCCGGCAAACGGCTCGAGAGGGATGCAAGACGATGACGGCGATGCACGGGCTCGCGCGGTACGGCGTGGGAAATGACTGTGGGCGGTGCGACCCGGCGCTGGGCGCGGCGGCCTTGCGTGGGGCCAGGCGCGCCGGTGAAATTCGGCCGGCGATGCCCGGACTCGCATCCGGGCTGGCTCGCCAAGCCGGCCGGGCCAATCTAGCACAGAGCTTCTGACGCACCGATGGGTTCCCTTCATCCCGTGGCCGCTTTACCTTCTGTTGCCGCATCGGCGGCTCCGGCGCCCGCCCAGCCGGACCATCCCACGCCGCTCGCACCGCCGCCCGCGCTGGCCGGGCACAGCCGCTTCGTGCAGCGCATACGCCGCCGCTACGAGGTCGAGTTGCCGCAGCTGGCGCCCGGCCTGCCCACCTTCGACAGCATCACCGCGCAGGTGCGCCAGTTCGAGGCCGGCGGCCGGCCGCTCGCCTCGGCGCTGCGCGTCACCCGCCAACTGGTGCTGGAGCGCCTGGCGGTGCTCGATGTCGAGCAGGGCGCCACGCTGGCCGACGTCACTGCCGCGATGACCGCGCTGGCCGAGGCCACGCTGGAGATCGCGCTGGCCCAGGCCCAGGCCGAGAGCGACGCCCGCCACGGCCCGCCGCTCGACGCGGCCGGCGAGCGCATCGACTTCTGGATCGTCGGCATGGGCAAGCTGGGGGCGCGCGAGCTCAACGTCTCGTCCGACATCGACCTGATCTACGTCTACGAAGACGACGGCCAGACCCACGGCGGCGTGCCCACCAGCGCCCACGAGTATTTCTCGCAGGTGGCCAAGCAGCTCCACACGCTGATCGGCGAGGTCACCGACGACGGCTTCGTGTTCCGCGTCGATCTCGCGCTGCGGCCCAATGGCAACTCCGGCCCGCCGGTCGTCAGCCTGGGCATGCTGGAGGAGTACTTCCTGGTGCAGGGCCGCGAGTGGGAGCGCTTTGCCTGGCTCAAGAGCCGCGTGGTGGCGCCGCGCGCCAGCGTCGCCAGCGGCCGGGCGGTGGCGCTGCGCTCGCTGGTCACGCCCTTCGTCTACCGCAAGTACCTCGATTACGGCGTCTTCGAGGGCCTGCGCCAGCTGCACCGCAAGATCCGCGAGGAGGCCCAGCGCCGCGCCGCCGGCCGGCCGGAGCGGGCCAACGACGTCAAGCTCTCGCGCGGCGGCATCCGCGAGATCGAGTTCATCGTGCAGCTGCTGCTGGTGGCGCGCGGCGGCCAGTTCCCCGAGATCCGCACCCGCTCCACCTTGAAGAGCCTGGACAAGCTCGCCGCCGGCGGCCTGATGAAGGTGGACACCGCGCGCAAGCTGGCCGCGGCCTACGAGTTCCTGCGCCGGGTCGAGCACCGCATCCAGTACCTCGACGACCAGCAGACCCATCTGCTGCCCACCCTGGACGGCGACCTCGGCTGGATCGCCGCCAGCCTTGCGCTGACCTGCAACGCCGACGCCTGCGAGCTGCTCGACCGCCTGGGCGAGGTGCGCGAGCTGGTCGCCACCGAGTTCGACGCGCTGCTGCACGACGGCCAGGCGCCGCCCTGCCGGCCGGCCGGCAACGGCTGCCGCAGCTGCGGCCCCGGCACCGGCCCGCTGGCGATCGACAGCGACGCCCTGCTCGAAAAGCTGCCCCCCGCGCTGGCCGACCGGGTGCGCCCCTTTGCGCAGAGCCCGCGGGTGCAGGCGCTGCGCGACGACAGCAAGCTGCGCCTGGGCAAGCTGATGCTGCGCGCGTCCGGCGACGTGGCCAGCGGCGCCTGCACGATAGAAGCCACGCTGCGCTTTCTCGACTGGGTCGAGCCGCTGCTGCGGCGCGAGAGCTACCTGGCGCTGCTGGTGGAGCGGCCCGAGGTGCAGCGCCGCCTGCTCAAGCTGCTGGGCATCGCGCGCTGGCCGATGCGCTACCTGATGCTGCACCCCGGCGTGATCGACGAGCTGGCTGACGAGCGCCAGATGGCGCTGCGCTTCGACCGCGCCGGCTTCGTCGCTGATCTTGAGGAGCGCCACGCCGCCTGGGTGCGCTCGGGCGAGGCCGACGAAGGCGCGCTGCTCGATACGCTGCGCCGCGCCCACCATGCCGAGGTCTTCCGCACGCTGGTGCGCGACCTGGAGCGGCGCATCACGGTCGAGCAGGTGGCCGACGACCTCTCGTCGCTGGCCGACGCGGTGGTCGATTGCTGCGTGCGCTGGGCCTGGGGCCACCTGAAGCAGCGCCACCGCGAGACGCCGCAGTTCGCGGTGATCGCCTACGGCAAGCTGGGCGGGCTGGAGCTGGGCTACGGCAGCGACCTCGACGTGGTCTTCCTCTACGACGACCAGGACGAAGCCGACGCCGACCGCGCGCAGGAGATCTACGCCGCCTTCGTGCGCAAGCTGATCAACTGGCTGACCTTGCGCACGGCGGCCGGCGAGCTGTTCGACATCGACACCGCGCTGCGGCCCAACGGCAACTCCGGCCTGCTGGTCACCTCCATCGCCTCCTACGAGCGCTACCAGCGCGGCCGCGGCAGCAACACCGCCTGGACCTGGGAGCACCAGGCCATCACGCGGGCCCGCTGCTGCGCCGGCACGCCGGCGCTGGCCCAGGCCTTCGAGGCCACCCGGCGCGACGTGATCCGCTCGCCGCGCGACGCCGAGGCGCTCAAGCTCGAGGTGCGCGAGATGCGCGACAAGGTGCGGGCCGCGCGGCCGGTCAAGGCCGGCCTGTTCGACGTCAAGTACAGCGACGGCGGCATGATGGACGCCGAGTTCGTGGTGCAGTACCTGGTGCTGAGCCACGCCGAGCAGGTGCCCGGCCTGCTCGACAACGCCGGCAACATCGCGCTGCTGCAGCGCGCCGAAGCCGCTGGCCTGCTGCCCGCCGGCCTGGGCACTGCCGCCGCCGACGCCTACCGCGAGATGCGCCGCGCCCAGCACCGGGCCCGGCTCGACGAGCAGCCCACCCAGTTCGACCCGGCCGCGCTGGCCGCCGAGCGCGAGGCCATCCTGGCGCTGCGGCAGGCCGTGCTGGGCGGTTGAACCTGGCTGCCGCGCCGCCGCCTGTCGCGCCGCCGCCCCCTGCCGCGTCGCGGCGCTGGGCCGAGGCCGCCTGGCCCGCGCTCGCCGGGCTGCTGGCGGCGGTGGCGCTGGTGTTGTACGCGGCGCCCAGCGGCGAGTGGGACTGGCAGCCGGCGCTGGCCTGGCGCGAGCCCTGGCGCTGGTGGACCGCCGCCGGCGTGCACTGGAGCGCTGCCCACCTGGCGATGAACCTGGCCGGCTGCGGCGTGCTGGCGCTGCTGGGCTGGCGCGGCGGGCTGGGCTTGCGCGCTGCGGCGGCCTGGGCCCTGGCCTGGCCCTTGACGCAGCTCGCGCTGCTGGCGCAGCCGGCGCTGCTGCACTACGGCGGCCTGTCGGGCGTGCTGCATGCCGGCGTGGCGGTCGTGGCCTGCCACCTGTGGCGGCACGAACGCGGCTCGCGGCGCTGG
>DATHWJ010000359.1:0-13668 GCA_035460745.1 Ideonella sp.
ATGCCCGACGTGATGCGCGGCGAAGAGATACAGATCGCCGGCGCGCTGCACGGCCGGCCCGACTGGGCCCGCCAGGCCAGCGTGCTGCTGCCGGGCACCCATGCCAAGTGGGCCCGCGTCAACGACGGCGCGGTGACCGGCTTTCGCACCTACATGACCGGCGAGCTCTTCGCGGTGCTGCGCCAGCATTCGCTGCTGGGCCGGCTGATGCCGGCAGATGGCGCGGCCGCCGCCGAGCCGGCGCAGCAGCAGGCCGCCTTCACGCTGGGGCTGGCGCGCGCGCAAACCAGCGCGCCCGGCGACCTGGGCCACCAGATCTTCGCCACCCGCACGCTGGGCCTGACCAAGGCGCTGCCGCCCGAGGCCCTGGCCGACTACCTCTCGGGCCTGCTGATAGGCCACGAGCTGGTCTCCGGCCTGGCCTGGCTGCAGCAGCACGGCGCCGCCGGCGCGCCGCTGCTGCTGGTGGGCGACGAAGCGCTCTGCGCCCGCTATGCCCGCGCGCTGCAGCATCTCGGCCACGCCGTGGCCGCGCAGACCGGCAACACCGCGCCGCTCGGCCTCTACCACTTTGCGCTCGCCGCCGGGCTGCTGCGCCCGGCCGGTTGAAGCCGATCGACGATTCAGAGAGACCCCCAGATGCCTGCCTCCACGAACTCCCCCCGCCCCATCGCGCAGCGCTTCGCCGCTGCCTTCGAGCAACTGCCGCTGGTGGCGATCCTGCGTGGCCTGACACCGGCCGAGGCCGTGGCGGTGGGCGAGCGGCTCTACCAGGCCGGCTTCCGCCTCATCGAGGTGCCGCTGAACTCGCCGCAGCCCTTCGACAGCATCGATCTGCTGCGCCGCGCGCTGCCGGCCGATGCGCTGGTCGGCGCCGGCACCGTGCTGCACGCGGCCGACGTCGCGACGCTGGCCACCCTGGGCGCCGAGCTGGTGGTGATGCCGCACGCCGACACCGCGGTGATACGCCGCGCCGCCGACGCCGGCCTGGTCTGCGTGCCGGGCGTGGCCACCGTCACCGAAGCCTTTGCAGCGCTGGCGGCCGGCGCCACGGCGCTCAAGCTCTTCCCGGCCGAGCTGATCACGCCGGCCGTCGTCAAGGCCATGCGCGCGGTGCTGCCGCGCGAGGTGGCGCTGCTGCCGGTGGGCGGCATCACGCCGCAGACCATGGCCGGCTACCTGGCGGCGGGGGCGAACGGCTTCGGGCTGGGCTCGGCGCTGTACGCGCCGGGGCTGGCGCTGGACGAGCTGGGCCGCCGAGCCCAGGCCTTCGTCGAGGGCTGGCGGGCGCTGCGCGCGGGCTGAGCGGCCGCCAGCACGTCACACCCGGCCGCCACGCGGCCATGAAACAGCGGGTTTCAGTCTGCCGAGGCGGCAAGCCCGCAGAGCTCGGCGGCGTGTGGCTCTGGTGGCGTCCGCGCGCCGACGGACGCGCCGCTTCCACGCTCAGGCAGGCAGCAGGCCTAGCGTCGATGCCTTGAGCGTGGCGGCGGCACGGGTGCTGCAGCCGAGCTTGCGAAAGGCGCTCTCCAGGTGGGTGCGCACGGTGCTGGGGCTGATGCCCAGCGTGCGGGCCGCCTCCTTGTTGCTCTCGCCGACGGCGATCCGCGCGAGCACCTCGGCCTCACGGGCCGAGAGCAACGTGTTGCTGGCCTCACGGGCCGAGAGCAGCGTGTTGCCGGCCTCACGGGCCGAGAGCAGCGAGCCGCCGGCCGGCGCGGGCAGCGCCTCGGGCACCGGCCGCCCACCGTCCAGCGCCAGCGCGGCCACGGCCGCCGCATCGTGCCGCCCCGCGGCCACCTCGCTGCGCAGCCGCTCGCAGGCCGCTCCGGCCGACAGCGCAGGGCGCCCCGGCCGCGCGGTCATCAAGTCCATCGCATGGGCCGCCGCGGCCAGCAGCCGGGCGGGCAGGCCCAAAGACGCAGCGCGCGCGCCGCGGAAGGCGCCCGAGCCGTCCAGGCGCTCGTCGACGAAGGAGGCCAGCTCCGCCTCGTCGGCCAGCGTGCTGAGCCGGCGGCCGGCGCGGCCGGTCCAGTAGGGCACCAGGCGCAGCCGCTCGCGGTCCGCCTCGCCGAGGCGGCGGCCCGGGTCCCACAAGGTGTTGGGCACCGACGCGCGACCGATCCCGTGGATCAGCGCGGCGCGGTAGACCTGCTCCTGCGTGGCGGTGTCCAGCTCGAGCGCGGCAGCGGCCTCGCGGGCGGCTCGCGCGACACGGCGCGAGAAGCCGGTCATCCACGGCAGCTTCAGGTCGATCACGTCGGCCACCAGCTCCAGCGGCGTCTCCAGCGTGGCCAGCCGCCAGCGCGCTTCGCTCTCGTCTTCGCGCTCGTGGGCGCCGTCGTCCAGCGCCGCCAGCCAGTCCGCCCCGTGCCGGCGGATCATCGCGGCCATCGCCGCGGGGTAACGTGCGTCGGCCCGCTCGCCGATCTGGCGCAGCGCGGCCTCCAGGCCATGGGCACGGGTGAAGATCTCCAGGTCGCCGGCCAGCGCCACATGGTAGACCGCGGCAGGTATCGCCTCGGCGCTCAGGCCGGCCGGCTTGCCCTGGCCGTCATGCGTCTCGAAGATGTCGCGCAACGCACGCTCCACCTCGGCGGGCAGGCCGAGCACGCAGGCGATCTCGCCCGAGACCTCGCAGTGGATGCGCGCCAGCTCGCCCACCGAGCCGGCGAAGGCGGCCGCCTCGGCGGCGGAGGCGGTCGTCAGCATCGCGTCGCGCCCGCCCACGTCGTCGCCCAGCAGCGCGGCGAACTCCGGCGCATTGGCCGTGCAGCCGGACCAGCGCAGCAGCGCGACGCAGGCCGCGTGGTCCGGCGCCTCCGCACCGCCGATGCCGCGTGTCCGCGCCCACTCCACCGCCAGCCGGCGCGCCAGCCAGGCGGTGCGGGTCGAGTGGTCCACCGGCTGCCCCATGCTGAGGTCGCCGACGAAGGCCAGCGCACGGACGGCGTCGAGCACCGGAACGCGGGAGGGAGCAGGCGTGGCGGCAGCAGGCGGCATGAAGTCGGGGCGGGAGCGGCGAGGCCGGCGACCTTACTTGGATTGGCGCACCGCGTCCAGGATCACCGCGGCCACCTCGTCCGGGCGGGACTGCTGCGGCACGTGGCTGCTCTCCAGCGTGGTGGTGCGTGCGCCGATGCGCTGCGCCATCACGCGCTGCTGCTCGGGCGAGATCATGCGGTCGCGGTTGGCCAGCACGTACCACGACGGCTTGGCGTTCCACGCCGCGGCCGACACCGGCTGCTCGAAGGCCTTGGCGGGGATGGGGCCCTGGGTGGCGGCCATCACCGCGGTGGTCGCCGCCGGCAGGTCCTGCGCAAAATGGTCGCGCACGCCTTCTTCCGTCAGCCACAGGAAGCCCTCGGCGTCCGGGCGCAGGTGGGACAGGCCCGACGGCACCGGGAAGCCCTTGCCCAGGTCTGCGACGGACTGGCCGGCGGCCGGCGCGAATGCGGCAACAAAGACCAGCGAAGCGACCTTGTCGCTGGCGCCGGCCTCGGTGATCACCATGCCGCCCCAGGAGTGGCCGACCAGCACGACCTTGCCCGGCTGTGCATTGATCACGCGGCGCGCGGTGGCCACGTCGTCGGCCAGCGAGGTCAGCGGGTTCTGCACCGCGGTGACCTTGACGCCCTGGCGCTGCAGCAGCGGGATGACCTTGCTCCAGTCGGAGCCGTCGGCGAAGGCGCCGTGAACGATCACGACGCTGGGTTGTGTGGAGGGTGCGGCCGAGGGTGCGGTGGCGTCGGCGGCGCGCACGCCGAGCGATGCGGCGGCCAGCGCGGTGGCGGCGAGCGAGAAGGCGATGCGGCGGGTGACGGTGGTGGTGGTGTTCATGCGAGGGCTCCGGGATGGGTGAATGTCCAGGCCCTCACTGTCGCCAAAGAGGCGCTCGGCCGGTATCGGACGAATGTCCGAGGGAGCCACGGACGCGCCGCAGCCCCCGCAGCCGATCAGTCAGGCGATGCCTGCCGGGACGCGAACGCGGACAACGCCCGAGAAGCCATCTACCCCCGCGTCGGCAAGCGCCACAGCCACAGCCCCACCACCGCACAACAAGCCCCCGGCAGCCAGCCCCAGCGCAGCGGCAGCAGGTGGAAGGCCCAGGCCGAGCTGAGCGCCATCATCGTGATGGCGAGCTGCTTGGCGCGCAGCGGCACGGCGCGCGTGGCGCGCCAGTCGCGCACCAGCGGCCCCAGGCGCGGGTGCTGCAGCAGCCAGCGCTCCCAGCGCTCGCTGCCGCGCGAGAAGCACAAGGCGGCCAGCAGCACGAAGGGGGTCGTCGGCAACAGCGGCAGGAAGACGCCCAGCGCACCCAGCAGCAGCGCCAGCGCGCCGGCGGCCAGCCACAGCCCGCGCTGCCAGGGGGCGGGGGCGACCTGCGCAACGGCGGGGTTGGCGCCGGGCGCGGCGGCGGGTTCGGGGGCGGCAGGATGGGGTGGCGGCATGCGCGGCCATTGTGCCGGGCCGGAGCGCGCGGCCGGCGAGGCTGAAAATTCGCGCGGCGGGCCTGAAATACTTTCCCGCCGGCCGGCGCGCCGCGCCGTTAGCATGCCGCCCAGCCTTCAGCGCCCGAGACGGAGACAGCCCCCCATGAGCCGTGTGATCACCACCATCGAAGACCTGCGTCTGCTGGCCCAGCGCCGCGTGCCCCGCATGTTCTACGACTATGCCGACTCCGGCTCGTGGACCGAGAGCACCTACCGCGCCAACGAGAGCGACTTCCAGGCCATCAAGCTGCGCCAGCGCGTCGCGGTCAACATGGAGAACCGCAGCCTGCGCAGCACCATGGCCGGCCAGCCGGTCGCCATGCCGGTGGCCATCGCGCCCACCGGGCTGACGGGCATGCAGCATGCCGACGGCGAGATCCTCGGCGCCAAGGCCGCCGAGAAGTTCGGCATCCCCTTCACGCTCTCGACCATGAGCATCTGCTCGATCGAGGACATCGCCGCGCACACGAGTGCGCCGTTCTGGTTCCAGCTCTACATGATGCGCGACCGCGGTTTCATCGAGCGGCTGATCGCCCGCGCCCAGGCCGCCAGGTGCTCGGCGCTGGTGCTGACGCTGGACCTGCAGATCCTCGGCCAGCGCCACAAGGACCTGAAGAACGGCCTGTCCGCGCCGCCCAGGCTCACGCTCCCCAACCTCCTCAACATGGCCACCAAGCCGGGCTGGTGCCTGGGCATGCTGGGCACGCGGCGGCGCCAGTTCGGCAACATCGTCGGCCACGTGACCGGGGTCGAGAACATGAGCTCGCTGTCGTCGTGGACGGCCCAGCAGTTCGACCCTGCCCTCAACTGGGGCGACGTCGAGTGGATCAAGAAGCGCTGGGGCGGCAAGCTGATCCTGAAGGGCGTGATGGACGCCGAGGACGCGCGGCTGGCGGCCGACTCGGGCGCCGACGCGCTGATCGTCAGCAACCACGGCGGCCGCCAGCTGGACGGCGCACCGTCGTCCATCCACGCGCTGCCGGCCATCGTCGAGGCGGTGGGCCAGCGCATCGAGGTCTGGATGGACGGCGGCATCCGCTCCGGGCAGGACGTGCTCAAGGCCCGCGCGCTCGGCGCCCGCGGCACGATGATAGGCCGCGCCTTCCTCTACGGCCTGGGCGCGATGGGCGAGGCCGGCGTCACCAAGGCGCTGGAGATCATCGCCAAGGAGCTGGAGATCACGATGGCCTTTTGCGGCCACACCGACATCGAGACGGTGGACCGCAGCATCCTGCTGCCCGGCAGCTTCCCGACCGCCTGATCACGCCACCGCCCCGGGCACGCCGCGCAGGTAGGCCTCGATCGCCGCGATCGCATGGCGCACCTTGGCGGGCTGGCCGTCGCGCTGCGGCGTGGCGGCCCAGACGGCGATGGCGGGCAGGCGCCAGGCCGGCAGCACCGGCACCAGGCGGCCGGCGCGCAGGTCGTCCTCGATGTCGGGGCGCACCATCTGGGCGATACCCAGCCCGGTGACACAGAGCTGCTGCAGCGTGAGCTGGTTGTTGCTGGTGATGCGCGGCTCCAGGCGCAGCGATTCGCGCGCGCCGCCCGGGCCTTCGAGCTCCACCTGCAGCCACTGCCCGTCGCGGGGCGCCGCCACCCACTGGTGGGCCAGCAGGTCGGCGGGCTGCAGCGGCGCGGGCTGGCGCGCCAGGTAGCTCGGCGCGGCGCACAGGGTCCACTGGAAACCGCACAAACGCCGCGCCGCCCACGACGAATCGGCCAGCCGGCCGGCACGCAGCGCGAGGTCGATGCGCGCGTCGATCAGGTCGATCATCGCGTCGTCCACCAGCAGCCGCAGCTTCAGCGCCGGGTACTCGGCCAGCAGCGGCGCCAGCGCCGGCGCGATATGGCGCGCGAAGCCGACCGGCGCCGAGACCCGCAGCTCGCCTTCGGGCGCGTCGTGCGACAGCGCCAGCTGCTGGCGGGCGCGAGCGGCGGCCTCCACCATCGCCTGGCAATGCTCGGCAAAGCGGCCGCCGGCATCGGTCAGCGCGAGCTTGCGGGTCGAGCGGTGCAGCAGCGTCACGCCGTGCGCCTGCTCCAACGCGCGCAGGTGCTGGCTGACGGCCGAGGTGCTCATGCCCAGGAAGCGGCCGGCGGCGCTGAGCGAGCCGGCGCGCACCACCTCGGCAAAGACTGCGAGCTTCTTCAGATCGTCCATCATGAAGCTGAGCTTAACGAACTTGTTATGTCTTGGCGACTTCCGGGTAATTTGTGAAGTGCTTATCGTGGCGGCATCTCCACTCACTCTCGGACGGACCACATCATGAAAATCGCTCTGATCGGCGCCACCGGATTTGTCGGCAGCGCCGTGCTCGCCGAACTGCTGCAACGCGGCCACACGGTCACCGCGCTGGCCCGCAGCCCCGCCAAGCTCGCCGCGCAGGCCGGCCTCGGCGTGGTCGCGGCCGACGTGCTGGACGCCGGCCAAGTCGCCCAGGCCGTCGAAGGCCACGACGCGGTGGTCAGCGCCTACAACCCCGGCTGGGACCACCCCGAGCTGTACGCGCAGTTCACGCAAGGCTCGCTGGCCATCGCCGAGGGCGTCAAACAGGCCGGCGTGAAGCGCCTGATCGTCGTCGGCGGGGCCGGCAGCCTCTACGTGGCGCCCGGCGTGCAGTTGATAGACACCCCCGCCTTCCTCGACCACGTGCCGGCCAACATCGTGCCCGGCGCCAAGGCCGCGCGCGACGAGCTGACCCGCCTGCGCGGCGAGACCACGCTCGAATGGAGCTTCCTGTCGCCGCCGGCGATGCTGGCGCCCGGCGCGCGCAGCGGCGCCTACCGCCTGGGCGGCGAGGAACTGCTGATGGACGGCGACAAGCCGGCCGGCATCTCGGCGGCCGACCTGGCCGTGGCCATCGTCGACGAGCTGGAGCAGCCGCGCCACGTGCGCCAGCGCTTCACGGTGGCCAACCGGGCGATCTGAGAGCGCCCCCGGACCCGCCGCTTCGCGTCGGAGCCTCGGTCAGTCGTCGCGGTCGCGCGGCAGGCCGAGGTCGGCGCCTTGCCGCCGTGCCAGCTCGGCGCTGGCGGCCACCACCATCTCCACCTGCACCGGGTCGACCGGCTGGTGCAGCCGGCAGCGCAGATTGCGCAGGCCGTGGCCGGCGCCGTCCAGCGGCGCCAGCTCGGTCGGCAGCTGGCTGCCGTTGAAGACCTGCAGGTGCACATGCGTCTTGTGCGGGGCGATGGCCAGCAGCATGCGGCCGTCGAGCAGGAAGACCAGCTTGCCCCACTTGACGCCCTCGGTGAGGCTGGGCTCGGCCTCGCGCACTGCCGTGCGCAAGGCCTCGGAGAGCTCGCGCTGGGCGGTGGTCTGGAAGTCGAACCAGGCGGCCACGAGGGCCCGGGAGCTGGAAGCGGATCGCATGGGGCCTGTACTGCTGGCGGGCGGTGGACGGGGGGCGATGCGAGCGCGCCGCCCCGCGTCAGAGTTGGCGGGCCGCGAAAGTGTCGCAGTCTTTCACCTGGCCCGACTGCAGGCCGCGCTTGAACCAGCTGACGCGCTGGGCGCTGCTGCCGTGGGTGAAGGTCTCGGGCCGCACCGTGCCCTGGGACTGCTGCTGCAGGGCGTCGTCGCCGATGCGTGAAGCGGCGTTGAGCGCCTCCTCCACGTCGCCGTTCTCCAGGATCTGGCGCGCCGCGTCGGCCCGCTGGGCCCAGATGCCGGCAAAGCAGTCGGCCTGCAACTCGACCCGCACCGAGAGCGCGTTCATCTGCGCCTCGGGGATGCGGCCGCGCTTGGCATCGACCTTGTCGGTGATGCCCATCAGGTTCTGCACGTGGTGGCCGACCTCGTGCGCGACCACGTAGGCCTGTGCGAAGTCGCCCGGCGCGCCGAGCTGGCGGCGCAGCGTGTCGTAGAACGAGAGGTCGATGTAGACCTTGCGGTCGCCCGGGCAGTAGAACGGGCCCATCGCGGCCTCGCCGGTGCCGCAGGCGGTCGGGTAGCGGCCGCGGAACAGCACCAGCTTGGGGGGGCTGTAGCTGGCGCCCGCCTCGCGGAAGACGGTGGTCCAGACGTCTTCGGTGTAGGCCAGCACGGTGGAGACGAAGGCCGCCTCCTGGTCGCTGGCCGGCGGCTTGGCGGCCGGGCCGCTTTGCTGCTGGGTGGGCGCCGGGCCGCCGCCACCGCTGAGCAGGCCCAGCACGGTCAGCGGGTTGATGCCGAAGAGCCAGCCCGCCACCACGGCGATGGCCACCGTGCCCAGGCCTATGCCGCGCCCGCCGATGCCGAAGCCGCCGCTCCTTCCGCCGCCACCGTCGTCGCGCCGGTCTTCCACGTTGTCACTTTGACGGTCACCTTGCCAGCGCATGTGTTTGTCTCCTGGTGCCTAGGTCTTGGGCAACGTGACGCCACGCTGGCCCTGGTACTTGCCGCCGCGGTCCTTGTAGCTGGTCTCGCAGACCTCGTCGCTCTCGAAGAACAGCACCTGGGCGCAGCCCTCGCCCGCGTAGATCTTGGCCGGCAGCGGCGTGGTGTTGGAGAACTCCAGCGTCACGAAGCCTTCCCACTCGGGCTCGAAGGGCGTCACGTTGACGATGATGCCGCAGCGAGCGTAGGTGCTCTTGCCCAGGCAGATGGTCAGCACCGAGCGCGGGATGCGGAAATATTCCACCGTGCGTGCCAGCGCGAAACTGTTGGGCGGAATGATGCACACATCGCCCTCGATGTCGACGAAGCTCTTCTCGTCGAAGTTCTTCGGGTCGACCACGGTCGAGTGGATGTTGGTGAAGACCTTGAACTCCCGGGCGCAGCGGATGTCGTAGCCGTAGCTGGAGGTGCCGTAGCTGACGATCTTGTGGCCGTCGGCCGAAGTGCGCACCTGGCCGGGCTCGAAGGGCTCGATCATGCCGTGGCTCTCCGCCATCCTGCGGATCCACTTGTCGCTCTTGATGCTCATTCTTCAGGTCCTTGGGGAAAGCAGCGTCCATTCTAGGAGTCTGGGCGGCGCGGGCCCCGCCCTCCGCCGCCCGGCCTCCCGGCCGCCTCCGGACCCGCGCTCAGGTCGTCTTGGAGACGGTGATGGTCGGGAACTTCGACGAGAAGTCCTTGGACTGCCTGGCCACCTTGGCCGCCAGGCGCCGCGCGATGGCCTTGTACATGCCCGCCACCTCGCCCTGCGGCTCGGCCACCACGGTCGGCCGGCCGCTGTCGGCCTGCTCGCGGATGGCCAGCGTCAGCGGCAGCGAGCCCAGCAGCTCGGTGCCGTACTGCTCGGCCATCCTGCGGCCGCCGTCGGCGCCGAAGATGTGCTCGGCGTGGCCGCAGTTCGGGCAGGTGTAGATGGCCATGTTCTCGACGATGCCGAGGATGGGCACGCCCACCTTCTCGAACATCTTCAAGCCCTTCTTCGCGTCGAGCAGCGCGATGTCCTGCGGCGTGGTGACGATCACCGCGCCGGTCAGCGGCACGCGCTGGCTGAGCGTGAGCTGGATGTCGCCGGTGCCGGGCGGCATGTCGACCAGCAGGTAGTCCAGGTCCTGCCAGTGGGTCTGGCGCAGCAGTTGCTCCAGCGCCTGGGTGGCCATGGGGCCGCGCCAGATCATGGCCTGGTCCTGCTCGACGATGAAGCCGATCGACATCACCTGCACCTCGTGGGCGACCAGCGGCTCCATGGTCTTGCCGTCGGTGCTCTCGGGCTTGGCGTTCACGCCCATCATCATCGGCTGGCTGGGGCCGTAGATGTCGGCGTCCAGGATGCCGACGCGGGCCCCTTCGGCCGCCAGCGCCAGCGCGAGGTTGACGGTGGTGGTGCTCTTGCCGACGCCGCCCTTGCCGGAGGCGATGGCGATGATGTTCTTGACCTGCGGCAGCAGCTGCACGCCGCGCTGCACCGCATGGGCCACGACGCGGAAGTCGAACTCGACCTGCACCGACTGCACGCCGGGCACGCTGCGCGCCGCGGCGCTGAGTTGCTCTCTCAATAGGGGGTAGCTGCTGCGGGCCGGGTAGCCCAGCTGCACGTCGAACGAGACGGCGCCGCCGTCTATGCGCAGGTTCTTGAGCTGCCGGGTCGAGACGAAGTCCTGCTCGGTGAGGGGGTCGATGACGCTCTTGAGGGCGTCCAGCAGTGCGGTGTCGGTGACGGGCATGGGGGAATCCGTGAGGGTGCGCGCCGGCTGGCAAGACGCAGGGAACAACACGGCCGGCCGGGCGGGCGCAGTCTAGCCGACCCACGACAGCGCGGCCGGCAGGCCGGCGAGAAGCCACAAGCGCCGCGGCAGCCCCCTAAAAAATGGCCCCTAAGGCTGGGAGACGGCTAGGGATGGGCGGCGGCCGCACCCGGGGCGGACCATAGGCTCACCGAGTCGCCCCACGGCCCGGCCGCCCGACCCACCCGCTCTCGCACCCCCCTGGGAGATCCGCCATGACACTCTGTTCATCACCCCGCCTGATCCACAAGCTGCTGGCCGCATTGCTGCTGTGCGGCACCGCCTGGGCCGCCCAAGCCCAGGACAAGACCGCCTGCGGCCCGGAGATCCTGTCCGACATCGCCAAGCAGCTCGCGCCCAGCTTCAAGAAGACCGAGGAGGAGCAGCTGAAGCTGCAGGCCGCGCTCTACGACCAGTACTCGTTCTGCGGCACCGAAGACGCCAAGAACCTGCCCGCCACCGACCCGTTCTACACCGCCGCACGGCAGTGCGGCGCCACGGTCACCTACAACGGCAGCCTGTACTACGAAGAAATGCCCTGCTGCGGCTATGACCCGCAAAAGCGCAGCTTCGCCTGCCCGGTGAAGATCAAGCAGACCTTCGGCTTCGGCCTGGCGCCCACGCCGGGCAGCCGCGAGTACGTGCTGCACTGCGTGGCCGACAGCGCCGGCATCTACCGGCCGGTGGGCCAGGACAGCGTGCACCTGGCCGACGCACCGGCCGGCAGCGCCCCCACCTGGCAGTTCGCAGTGGTGGCCGGCGCGGTGGACAACCTGCAGACCGTGCAGCCGATGAACGCGGCGACCCGCTCGGCGCGCTCCATCCTGTCGTGGAACTTCAAGCCCACCAGCTGCGACTACCGGCCCATCTGGGGCAACGTGCTGCAGTACCGCATCCGCCTGAACCAGTAAGGCCCGCCAGGCGTTTTGCTGCCGTGCCCGCCGCGGGCCGGCTGCCTCTCACGGGGCAGCCGGCCCGTGGGCCTTGACGACGGCCGCTTCTTTGGCGTGCCAACCACGGATCGGCAACCCGGCAGCAAACTCTCCGACAACCCTTGGTGACATTTGTCACGTATTGGCCTCACAATCAAGCTGTCGTTGAGGAATCAATAAAGGGTCGTCATGGTGTACGCGCCAGTGACAGGTCTTGCCGCCGGCGCATGCATCGCATGAGGCCGGCGGCTGCTGTGTTGTACATGGGCGCCGTGCGCCGCCTCGCTGCCCGGCTCAGGGCGGCCGGTGGCATGGCGGCCTGCTGCCTGGGGCTGCTCGCCGCCGGGCAGCCCACGCCCGCGGGGGCCGCGCCCGGCGCCGGCCCGTCCGCGGTGCGCGTCGGCGTGATGGCCAGCTTCCCGCCGCTGCAGCTCTGGCCCGAGGCAGCCTCGGCCCCCGGCGGCGCCGACATCGACCTGCTGCACGCGATCGAGCAGCCCAGTGGGCTGCGCTTCGAGTTTGCCCGTTACACCGCCTACGCCGATCTCGAGCGCGACCTGCTGGCCGGCAAGGTGCAGGTGGCGACCTCGATGGCCTACACCCCCGAGCGGGCCGGCACCCTGCGCTTCACCTCGCCCTACTACACGATGGAGCAGGCCATCGTGGCCCGGCAGGACGAAAGCGAGGCCGAGGCCTCTTCGGCGCTGTTCAGCCGCCGCCAGGCGGTGGTGCGGGGCTTTGCGCACGAGTCGGTCGGGGCCCAGCGCATCCCGCCCACCCCGCGGGTGGAGTCCGGCGACCTGGAGCAGGCGCTGCGGGCCGTGCAGCGCGGCGAGGCCGACTGGGTGCTGGACGCCGAACCCGTGCTGCGCCACCTGATCGAGCGCGACCGCCTCGGCGGCCTGCAGGTGCTGCGCCAGTTCGGCTACGCCGACGGGCAACTGCGGCTCGCAGTGCGCCTGCAGGACGCCGCGCTGGCCGAGCGGCTGGAACGCGCGCTGGCCACGCTGGCCCCGCAGCAGGCCGGCCACTGGGTCGATGACTGGACCTCGCGCAGCCTGGCGACCACGGCCAACGGCCGCGGCCTGCAGCTCGGGGCCGCCGAGTCGGCCCAGCTCGCCACCGTGCACCCGCTGCGTGTCGGCTACTTCGCCGGCGTACTCCCCTTCAGCGACCGCCGCGCCGACGGCAACCCCGAGGGCCTGGGCGTCGACATCGCCCGCGCCACGCTGGACCGCCTGGGCCTGAAGGTCGAGCGCTGGGTGCCGCTGACGCTGGCCGGCATGCTGGACGCCGCGCGCCGCGGCGAGATCGACATGGCGATCGGCCTGGCCGACGCGCCCGAGCGGCACGCCTACCTGCGCTTCATCGGCGCCTACTACGCCGATCCGCTGGTGCTGGTCAGCCGCCAGCGGGCAGGCACCTGGAGCCTGCCTCAGCTGATCGGCCAGCGGGTGGCGCTGCCCACCGGCCACGTGCTCACGAGCTACCTGGCCAGCCAGTTCCCGGGCATCCGGCTGCTGGCGTGCGAGCGCCTCGCCGGTTGCCTGCGCATGGTCGACAGCGGCCAGGCCGACGCCACGCTGGGCGGCCTGATGACGATGCAGGCACGGCTGGCCACCGGCGACTACCCGCACCTGTTGATCGCCGGCGCGCTGGAGCGCATGTCCAACGAGCACTCGCTCAGCGTCACCTGGGCCCACGAAGCCATCGCCCCGCTGCTGCGGCGTTCGCTGGCCGACGTGCAGGCCGCCGAGCTGCCCAGCCTGCAGCGCAAGTGGTCGCCCCACCGGGACGCCGGCCTGCCCTGGCCCGAGGTGCTGCGCTGGAGCGTGGCGGCCCTGGCGGCCGCGCTGCTGCTGGGCGGGGGCGCCGCCTGGCACAACCGCAAGCTGCGCCGCCAGGTCGCGCTGCGCCACGCCGCGCAGCAGCAGGCCGAGCAGGAGCGCGGCGCGGCCGAGCGCTACCTGGCCTTCCTGGCCCACGAGGTGCGCAACTCGCTGCACGCCGTGAAGGCCGGCGTCGCGCTGCTGGCCACCGAGCCATCCGTGGGGCGCGCGCCCACCGCCGCCGATCTGAGC
>DATHWJ010000360.1:0-11891 GCA_035460745.1 Ideonella sp.
GACGTGGCCAAGTGGCGCGCCCGCTTCGGCGACAAGGTCAAGGAAGCGTCGCCGCTGCAGCACCCCGGCCCCGGCTTGCCGCCCACGCTGATCCTGCACGGCAAGGCAGACACCACGGCGCCCTATGCCGACGTCGAACGCTTCTGTGCGGCCGCGCGGGCCCAGAAAGAAGACTGCCAGGTCGTCGGCTACGACCGCGCCTCGCACGGCTTCTTCAACCAGCGTAACGGTCCGATGGACTGGTACAGCGACACGCTGAAGCAGGCCGATCAGTTCTTGACGCGCCTGGGCTATCTGCCGCCAGCCGCCCCGCCTGCATCGCGCTGACGCCATGCGGCGCCTGGGAGCGCTCAGGTTGCTGGCCGTACCGCCGGATGCACCGGCCTCGCACCCCGCGAGCGTCGCTCGGCGCGGCGATGGCCCGGGGCCGGCAGGTGGCGCAGCGCTTCCATGGCGTCGGCGACATCCTGAGCGCGACCTGACAGGATGCGCGCATAGACGTCCGCAGGGGCGGCGCTCTGATCGGCCAGCCACACGAGCGTGCTGTGGGAAAAGGTCAACAAGTCCTCTTCCGAACTCACGGTGTCGCCGTCCGGCGCCACCGCCGCTTCGCCTGCGATCGATCGGCCCAATCGACCTTCTACCCACGCCAGGTCATCGACCTGGGCCTGCAGCAGCGGGTCGACGAGGTGTCTGGCCAGCCGCAGCTTGGGGCCTTGCAGCGCTTGCAGGCGCTGCGCCAACCGGATGTTCTCGGCCACGACCTTGGGCCCGACACCATAGCCGGGACCCAGCTTCCGATAGGCGTACAACAAGCTCGATGCATCCTTGGACAAACCATCGTTGACGCGCTGTACTTCGCCCGGGACCAGTTGGAGGCCCACGAACTCGGCCAGATCCTGCACCACACAACCCTCACGCAGCGTGAGCGGGTCGAAAGTGCGGTAGAGCACGTTGCCTTTGCCGAACACCACTTCCAGTTTGTGCAAGCGATCGCGAAAGCCGGGGTAGCGCTGCGCGAGATCGAAGCTGCCGTTGCCGTTCCTCAGGCTCTGAGAAAACATGCTGTCCAGGTAGGAGCGTATGGGCCGCACGTAACCGATGAGCTGGATGGCATCGACCCTTTCCAGCAGCCAGCGGCGCAGGGCGCGCAGCGTCTGTTTGTCAAACTGCGAAAGCATCTCGGTGGACAGCAGGAAGGTCTCGGCACCCGACGCAAGGATCACTCCGAACTGCTCCAGCACATTCGAGCGCTCGGCCTGCAGCGCCTTCGGGGACATCCCCAGGCGCTTCACCGCCGGGAACTCCAGCGGGTTGTCCATGAACGCTATGGCCAGGGCCTTGGCGGCGTTCGCCGCTCCCGCCTGCACGAAGGCGAAGCCGTCGCGGCGGCCCACGGCCGCCATCGTCACTTGTATCGAGGTACTGCCCGTCTTGGCCATACCGAAATGAAGGATGCAGCGCTTCAAAGCAACTCCATGAATTGACCTCACATCGGGCTGCCGAGCCGGCGCGCCCGCTCACCGCAGTCCGCAACTCGCCTTATCGACCGACTTCATGGACCGGTTGAGGGCAGTGCTCCGCTGGAACGATTTCTTCAACAGTTCGCCCGGCCCCGCGCCGCGCTGGCCACAGGCCCGGCCTTGGAAGCTGGTGGCTTCGAAGGCGTCGCCCCGGCGCGTCATGAGCTTGCTGCCCTGTTCGTCCGCGCCATACGCCACGACGCCGATGCGGCGAGTCTCGAGATATTCGAGCAACTGCTCCACCTGGGTTTCCCCACCCAGTTCGCACTTTTCAGCCGAATGGCCCCACTCCGTTACCAGCACCGCACGGCTCTTGGCAAATTCGCCGAAGGCTTGGTCCCAGTCCGACGGCGTGGTGTAGTTCTCGCGGAAGTACGGATGCACGCCGTAGGCCAGTTGCTGCAGCGGATCCTTCAGCGCCGGAGCGCCACGGAAGGTGTGGGCGCCGTTCAATCCGTCCACGATGAGCACGTTGGCGACGCCGGCACCACGCAGGTCGTCGATGATGACCTGGTGGCCGCTGCGCCACATCTCCCAGCGCCTGGCGTCCGGCTGCGGCGGTCCGACCGGCTCGTTGAACAGCTCGTAGATGACCCCCCAATCGCCCGAGAACACCGGGCCCAGCGCCTGCCAGGAACGGCGGGCCGAATCCTTGGGCAAGAACTCCACCGGCTTGACATTGGTTCGCGACTGGTACTGCAAGGACAGGATCACCGTCAGGCCACCGTCCCGGGCCATCGCGACCGCACGCCCGATCTCGTCCAGGTAGGCGGCGTTGTATTGCGGCGACTTCGGATCGAGAAACGGCATGCCGACCTGCAGCCTGATCACATCGCCGACCATCCACTTCACAGCCTCGACGTTCCAAGGACCGAAGCTCTCGCGCGCGGCCATGGTCCCAGGATCCGAATTCCAGCCCTTGGGGATCAGCCGGCCGAAAAACGACAAGCCGCGCGGCACCCACGGCACGCAGTCGCGCAGCCACTCCTTGCCGGCACGCAGGCGCACGAGCCCGACGGCAGTCTTGGCGGGCGAGGTGGCCAGCTTCGCGCTCTGGCCGTGCGACACGCCACTGCTCGCAGCGACCAGAAGACCGAGCACAAATCCCCGACGGCTTGCTTGCATGGTGACCCCCTTGCAAGATCGAACAAAGAAACCGGCTCAGAAATGGGTCGGCGACCGGCCCCATCCTAAGACGTACGACGCACAGCCTTGACGGCTCGTCAGGAGGGCACAGCCACTGGCCGCGGACTAGCGCCCCCGGCTCGCCGCAAACGCCCCCCAAAACCCCGCATCCTGCGACGTCGCAAAGTTGATGCGCATCAGCGTGCTGCTGCGCCGTGTCGCGTGGAACAAATGCCCAGGCGCCAGCAGCCAGCCCTGGTCCATCATTACCTGCGCCAGCGCCTCGGTGTCCACCCCCGTATCGACCCAGCCGAACAGGCCTTGCGGCGGGCAGACGAAGCGGCAGCCGTGGGCTTGGGCGAGCTGCACGCTGCGGTGGCGCGCGGCGTCGAGCCGGGTCACGACGCGCTCGGCGTGGCGGCGCAGGCTGCCTTGCTCCAGGCAATGGGCGACGGCCTGCTCCAGCACGGCGGGAGTGGTCAGCGTGGAGAGCAGCTTGACGTCCACCAGGCGCTCGACCAGCGCGGGCGGGGCGGCGACGAAGCCGACGCGCCAGCTCGGGGTCAGGATCTTGGAGAAGCCCGAGACGTAGAGCGTGCGCTGCAGGCCGTCGAGAGCGGCCAGGCGCGGCAGATGGGCGGGCGCGAGGTGGGCGTAGGTGTCGTCCTCGACGACGCAGAAGTCGTGCGCCTCGGCGAGCTTGAGCACCTGGTGCGCGGTGGCCAGGCCGATCGAGCCGCCGGTCGGGTTGTGCAGCACCGAGACCGTCACGTACATGCGCGGCCGGTGCTCGCGCGCCAGGGTCGCCATGACCTGGAGATCGGGGCCTTCGGCGGTGCGCGGCACCGGCAGCAGGCGCATGCCGAGCTGGGTCAGCCGCGCGTATTCCACGGCCCAGCCGGGCTCATCGACCAGCACCGCGTCGCCGGGCGCGAGCAGCGCGCGCGAGACGATGTCCAGCGCATGCGTGGCGCCGGTGGCGGTGACGATCTGCGCCGCTGACGCACGCACGCCGAAGTCGGCCAGCTTGAGCGCCAGCGCCTCGCGCAGCCGGGTATCGCCGGCCGGGTTGCCGTACTCCAGCGCGAGCCGGGCATCGCCTTGCGACAGCACGCGCCGCAGTGCGCTGGCCAGCAGCGGCAGGTCCAGCCAGTCGGGCGGCAAGGTGCCCAGGCCGGGTGCGGGCCGGCCGGTGTTGCCGTGGAACATGCCGCGTATCAGCGCGGTGGCATCGACCGGCGCGACACGGCTCCAGGTGGCCGCACCGGCCGGCGCGGGTTCGGCCACCGGGCGCCGCATCGCGGGTGCCAGCTTGGCCTCGCGCACGAAGAAGCCGCGTTGGCGGCGCGCCTCGACCAGGCCTTGCGCCAGCAGCTGGTCATAGGCCGCGACGACGGTGTGCGGGCTGACCTGGTGGCGCGCCGCGCATTCGCGCACCGAAGGCAAGCGCGCGCCGGGCGCCAGCAAGCGCTGGCGAATGCGGTCGGCAAAGAGGCCGGCGAGCTGCTCGGTCAGCGTGCTGCCGGCGGTGCGGGTCAGCCCCGAGGCGGGCGCGGGCTCGTCGAACGGCGGAGGAGGCGTTTCACGGGCGGCCATCGGGTGTTTTCGAGGAGAGGGGTGCAGCTTGGCTGTGTCGGCAGAAACGTCGATACAGATCGGTGTACTGAGGCGATCAACTGTATTGCTACTGTACTGGCGCCATGCCTACACTGTCCAGATGACCGCTCTTGCGCCCACGGCCCCATTGCCCGCAGACACGCAGCGCGGCTTGTGGCTGGGCGCGCTGGGGGTCGCGATCTTCGCGATGACCTTGCCGATGACGCGGCTGGCGGTGGGCCCGGCCGAGGCGCCGCAGTTGCCACCGGTCTTCGTGACGGCGGGCCGCGCGGCCGGTGCGGCGCTGCTGAGCCTGGTCTACCTCTGGCTGACGCACGCGCCGCGGCCGCAGCGGCGCCACCTCTTGCCGCTGCTGCTGTCGGCCACCGGCACGGTGGTGGGATTCCCCCTCTTTCTCAGCCTGGCCCTGCGCGAAGTGCCTGCGATGCACGCTGCCGTCGTCACCGGCATCCTGCCGCTGGCCACCGCGGGGGTGGCGGCCTGGGCCTTCCGGCAGCGCGCATCGCTCGGCTTCTGGGCTTGTGCGGTGGCGGGCTGTGCGCTGGTGCTGGCCTTCGCTGCGCTCGAAGGCGGCGGCAGCCTGGTGCGGGCCGATGGCTGGCTGCTGCTGTCGGTGTGCAGCGCCGCGGGCGGCTACGTGGCCGGGGCGCGGCTGGCGGCCGAGTGGCGGGCCGAGCATGTGATCAGCTGGGTGCTGGTGCTGAGCCTGCCGCTCACCGCGCCGGTGGCGCTGGCGGCCTGGCCCACGGCGCCGGTGAGCCCCTCGGCCTGGCTGGGCTTTGGCTACGTCACGCTGTTTTCGATGTGGCTGGGCTTTTTTGCCTGGTACCGCGGGCTGGCGCTGGGCGGCACGATGCGGGTCAGCCAGGTGCAGCTGATACAGCCCTTCCTGGCGCTGCTGTTCGCCGTGCCGGTGCTGGGCGAGGCGCTGCGGCCCTCGACGCTGCTTTTCTCGCTGGCGGTGATCGCCATCGTCTTCGTCGGCAAGCGCATGCCGGTGCGGCCATGAAGACGCTGGGCCTGCTCGGCGGCATGAGCTGGGAGTCGACGCTGGTGTACTACCGGCTGATCAACCAGGGCGTGGCTACGCGCCTGGGCGGCCTGCACAGCGCGAAGCTGCTGCTGGCGAGCCTGGAGTTCGACGAGATCGCGGCGATGCAGCGCAGCGGGGAGTGGGCACGCGCGGGCGAGCTGCTGGGCCAGGCCGGTGCCGGCCTGCGGCAGGCCGGCGCGCAGGCCCTGCTGATCGCGACCAACACGATGCACAAGGTGGCGCCCACCGTCGCGCAGGTCAGCGGCTTGCCGCTGCTGCACATCGGCGACGCCACCGGCGCCGCGATCCGGGCGGCGGGCTGCAGCAGGGTCGGCCTGCTGGGCACCCGCTTCTCGATGGAAGACCCATTCCTGGTCGATCACCTGGCGCACCGCTTCGGCATCGAAACCGTCGTGCCGGGTGCCGCAGCGCGCGCCGAGCTGCACCGCATCATCTTCGAGGAGCTGTGCCAGGGCAGGCTCGTCGACAGCTCGCGCGAGCACTTCCGCCGTGCCATCGGCGCGATGGCCGCCGAAGGCTGCGAAGCGGTGATCCTGGGCTGCACCGAAATCTCGTTGCTGGTCGACCCTGCAGCCACAGGCTGGCCAGTGCCCTTGTTCGACACCACCGCGCTGCATGCACGCGCCGCCGTGGCGTGGCTGACAGAAGACTCACCGGAAGCAAATAAATGACTCTGACCCCAAATTCCCCGTGGCTGCTTGCGAAGCGCGCCGCGCGCATGAACCCGTCGTTCATCCGCGAGATCCTGAAGGTGACCGAACAGCCGGGCATGCTGTCGATGGCGGGCGGATTGCCGTCGCCGGAGACCTTCCCGGTCCAGGCCATGCGGGACGCAAGTGCCAAGGTGCTGGCGGATACGCCGCGCGAGGCGCTGCAGTACGCGTCCAGCGAGGGGTTTGGCCCGCTGCGCGAGTGGGTGGCGCAGCAGCTCGGCCGCCAGGGCCAGCGCGTCGAGGCCTCGCAGGTGCTGATCACCACCGGCTCGCAGCAGGCGCTGGATCTCGTCGCGAAGATCCTCGTCGATACCGGCGCGCCGGTGGCCGTCGAGACGCCCACCTACCTGGGCGCGCTGCAGGCGTTTTCGCCCTTCGAGCCCATCTTCGTCAGCGTGGCCAGCGATGGCGAAGGCCCGCTGCCCGAGGCGATCGCGCGGCTGCCGCACGACGCGCCCGGCACGCGCTTCCTCTACGTGCTGCCCAACTTCCAGAACCCGACCGGGCGCATGATGCCCGAGGCACGCCGCGTCGCCGTGGTGCAGGCCGCCCAAGCGGCCAGGCTGCCGCTGGTCGAAGACAACCCTTATGGCGACCTCTGGTTCGACCAGGCCCCGCCCAAGCCGCTGGCCGCCCGCTGGCCCGAGGGCACGATCTACATGGGCTCATTCTCCAAGGTGCTGGCGCCCGGGCTGCGGCTGGGCTACCTGGTCGCGCCGCCCGCGCTCTACGGCAAGCTGCTGCAGGCCAAGCAGGCGGCCGACCTGCACACACCGGGCTACAACCAGCGCATGGTCTATGAAGTCATCCGCAATGGCTTCCTCGACCAGCACGTGCCCACCATCCGCGCGCTCTACAAGACGCAGCGCGACGTGATGGCCGCGGCGCTGACCGAGCACCTGCCGGCCGGCAGCGAGTGGACGCCGCCGCAAGGGGGCATGTTCTTCTGGGTGCGCCTGCCCGCCGGCTGCAATGCGATGGCGCTGCTGCCCAAGGCCGTGGCGGCCGGCGTCGCCTTCGTGCCGGGCGAGCCCTTCTACGCCCACACCCCCGACACCCGCACGGTGCGGCTGTCGTTCGTCACCTTGACGCCCGACGAGATCCGCAGCGCGGTGGCGACGCTGGGCGGCGTGCTGCGCCAGCACCTGCAAGAAGAACTTCAACCCGAGACGCCTTGATCATGGCCATCACCAGACGCTTCAGCCAGCTCGACGTCTTCACGGCCGTCGCGCTGCGCGGCAACCCGCTCGCGGTGGTGCATGACGCGCAAGGCCTGACCGACCACGAGATGGCCTCGTTCGCCCGCTGGACCAACCTCAGCGAAACCACCTTCCTGCTGCCGCCGACCACGCCCGGGGCCGACTACCGCGTGCGCATCTTCACGCCCGGCGGCGAGCTGCCCTTTGCCGGCCACCCGACGCTGGGCTCTTGCCAAGCCTGGCTGGACGCTGGGGGGGTGCCGCGCGCCGATGGCGTGGTGGTGCAGGAGTGCGGTGTCGGCCTGGTGAAGATCCGGCAGCAAGGCGAGCGGCTCGCGTTTGCCGCACCGCCGCTGCGCCGCAGCGGCCCGGTCGATGCCGAGACCCACGCCCAGGTGCTGCGCGCGCTGCGCCTGCCGGCCGACGAGGTGATCGCCGTCGAGTGGGTCGCCAACGGCCCCCATTGGCTGGCCGCCCGCCTGCACAGCGCCGAGGCCGTGCTCGCGCTGCAGCCCGACTTCGCCGCGATGGGCACGCTGGAGATCGGCGTCATCGGCCCCTGGCCCGAGGGCAGCGAATGCCAGTTCGAGGTGCGCGCCTTCGTGCCCGAGCTCGGCGTGCCCGAAGACCCGGTCACCGGCAGCCTGAACGCCGGCCTGGCGCTCTGGCTGATAGCCAGCGGCGTGGCGCCGGAGCGCTACGTCGCCGCGCAAGGCACCGCGATGGGCCGCGCCGGGCGGGTGCATGTGGAGCGGGACGGCGACGCGACCTGGATAGGCGGCGACGTGGTGACCTGCATCAGCGGGAGCGTGACGATCTGAGCCCGGCGCGAGCCGCCGCGGCGCGCTCGGCTTGGCCCTAGCGGCGAACCGGGTTTTCGGCAAGGCACGAGCTGCTGTAGCATATTGCTACCAGGCTCACACACCGCTCCCGGAGACGCCCATGCCCACCGCCGCCGCCCCCATTCGGCTCGACCGCGAACTGGCCGCCGCCGCGCGCGATGCGGCGCAGACGATGAGCCGCAGCGTCGCCGAGCAGGTCAGCCACTGGGCCCGGCTGGGCCGCGAGCTCGAACGCAGCCCGCAGGTCTCCGTGGCCGAAGTGCAAGCCGTCCTGCGCGGCGCGCGGCCCTATGACGCGCTGAATGTCCAGGAGCAGGCCATCGTGCGGGCCACGTGGGACGAAACCATCGCCGCCACCTTGGCGGGCCTGGACCTGGGCGAGGCCTTCGCCGCCGAGGGGCACCGCTATGCCGAGCTGGACGAGCACGGACAGCTGCGCGTGGTGAGCCCGCCAGCCCGCTGACGCATGCCGGTGCTGCAGCTGGTGGTCGGCCCGAACGGTGCCGGCAAGACCACCTTCTTCGAGCGTGTGCTGTCGCCCGCAACGCACCTGCCCTTCATCAACGCCGACGTGCTCGCGCGCCAGCACTGGCCCGGTGACGAAGAGGCCCACGGACACGACGCGGCGGCGCTGGCCGCCCGGCTGCGGCAACAAGCCCTGGCCCAAGGCCTGTCGTTCATAGCCGAGACCGTGTTCTCGCACCCCTCCAAGCTGGACCTGCTGCGCGACGCGCGGCAGGCCGGCTATGTGGTGCACCTGCATGCCATCCTCGTCCCCGAGGACCTGAGCGTCGTGCGGGTGAGCCTGCGCACCAGCCAGGGCGGCCACTCGGTGCCCGAAGCCAAGATCCGCGAGCAATACCGGCGGCTGTGGCCCCAGGTCTCCACCGCGATGTCCATCGTGCAGGCGGCCCGGGTGTACGACAACAGCAGCGCCCGCCGGCCCTATCGCCTGGTGGCCACCTACGAGCAAGGCAGGCTGATAGGCGCAGCCGACTACCCGGCCTGGTCTGCATGGACCGGGCCGCCGCCGCCGAGCGCCTGACGCATCTCCCCGCCATCGCTGGCGCAACACCGCTGCATCGGCCCGCCACAGCACGTCCGCCGGCCGCGATGCAAGCCGACCGGCGCCCGGCCCCTGCCTCCCATTGCCAATAGGGACTACACCCCGATTCCGTTTCACAGGCTGGGTGTACAACCCGTGGGCGACCCGGGCCTGCCCACGGTGCGGGCGGCACCCCGCGCGGCGCTCAGCAACGGCGCCCGCAGCGGCACAACGACAAGGAGACACTCACCATGCAGAACAACAGCGACAGCGCCGCCGCCGGCCGCCGCGCCGAGCGGCTCGACGAAGTGACCCAGCGCGTGCGCGCCAAGGTCGCCCCCGAACAGCAGGAGCAGCTCGCCACCTTCGTGCACCAGTACCTGGGCCAGGTCGATTCCGAAGACCTCGCCGAGCGCGAGCCGGCCGACCTCTACGGCGCCGTGCTCTCGCACTGGAACTTCGCGCGCCAGCGCGAGCCCGGCCATGCGCGCGTGCGGGCCTTCAACCCCACGGTGGCCGAGCACGGCTGGCAATCCACCCACACCATCCTCGAGATCGTCAACGACGACATGCCCTTCCTGGTCGACTCGGTGACGATGGAAGTCAACCGCCTGGGCCTGACGCTGCACCTGATCATCCACCCGCTGGTGGCCGTCAGCCGCGACGCCCAGGGCCACCTGCTGGGCCTGGCGAGCGACCCGGCCGCGCCCGGCGCGCGCCACGAGTCCTTCATCCACGTGGAGGTCGATCACGTGGACGAAGCGGCCCGGCTCGAGTCGCTGGCCGCCGACGTGACGCGCGTGCTGGGCGACGTGCGCCTGGCGGTGGCCGACTGGAAGACCATGCGAGACCGTGTCGGCGCCATCGTGCAGCAGCTCGACGACAACCCGCCGCCGATCGCGCCGGACGAGCTGGCCGAAGGCCGCGCCTTCCTGCTCTGGCTGGCCGACAACCACTTCACCTTCCTCGGCAACCGCAGCCACGAGCTCGTCACCGTGGCCGGCGAAGACGCGCTCAAGATCCTGCCCGACACCAGCTTCGGCATCCTGCGCGAGGTCGCCGCCAAGGACGCCGCCGCCGCCTTTGCCGCGCTGCCGCCCGAGGTGCGCGCCTATGCGCGCCGGCCCGAGCTGCTGGTGGTCACCAAGTCCACCGCGCGCTCCACCGTGCACCGGCCGGGTTATCTCGACTACGTCGCCGTCAAGCGTTTCGACGCCCAGGGCAACGTGATCGGCGAAGACCGTTTCCTCGGCCTGTTCACCTCCACCGCCTACAGCGCCAACCCGGCCGACATCCCGCTGCTGCGCCGCAAGGTCGTGCACGTGGTCTCGCGCGCCGGCCTGGCGCCCGGCAGCCACGCCGGCAAGGCGCTGGTCAACATCCTCGAGACCTACCCGCGCGACGAGCTGTTCCAGACCAGCGCCGACGAGCTGCTGCGCACCGCGATGGGCATCGTGCACCTGGGCGAGCGGCAGCGCTTCCGGCTCTTCGTGCGGCGCGACCCCTTCGAGCGCTTTCTCTCCTGCCTGCTCTACGCCCCGCGCGAAAACTACACCACCGAGTTGCGCCAGAAGTGGCAGGCCATCCTGGTGCAGGCCTTCAACGGCAGCGGTGCCGAGTTCAACGTGCACCTGTCGGAGTCGGTGCTGGCGCGCATACAGATCGTCGTGCGCACCAAGCCCGGCAGCATCCCGGCCTTCGACGAGCGTGAGCTCGAAATCCGGCTGATCGCCGCCGCGCGGCGCTGGGACGACGACCTGAAGGCCGCGCTGATCGAGGCCACCGGCGAAGCGCGCGGCAACGAGCTGCTGCGCGGCTTCGGCAGCGCCTTCCCGGCCGGCTACCGCGACGAGTTCGCGGCCCGCGCCGCGGTGGCCGACATCGAGATGATGGCCGGGCTGACCGACGCTCAGCCGCTGGCCATGCAGCTCTACCGCCCGCTCGAAGCGGCACCCGGCACACTGCGCTTCAAGCTGCTGCGGCGCGGCGAGCCGCTGACGCTCTCGGCCAGCCTGCCGATGCTGGAGCACATGGGCATGAAGGTGTTGGACGAACACCCGCACCGCGTCTCGCCGGCCGGCCTGGCGCCGATCTGGATCCATGACTTCGGGCTGCAGAGCGCGGCGGGCCAGGCGGACGACATCGACGTCGACGCGCTGCGCCCGGTCTTTGAGGAAGCCTTCGGCGCCGTGATCGCAGGCACGGTGGAGAGCGACGACTTCAACCGCCTGGTGGTCGCCGCGCAGCTGCCCGCGCACGAAATCGTCGTGCTGCGCGCCTACGCCAAGTACATGCGCCAGATCGGCTTCGCGCTCTCGCAGAGCTTCATCGAGAACACGCTGGTGGCCCACGCCGAGATCGCGCGCGGCCTGCTGGCGCTGTTCAGGCTGCGCTTCGACCCGGCCGGGGCATCCGCAACTTCGGCCGACGACGCCGAGCGCATCGCCGAGCAGCAGGAGGCCATCGCGGCAGGGCTGGAGAAGGTGGCCAACCTCTCCGAGGACCGCGTGCTGCGCCAGTACCTCGCGCTGATACAGGCGACCACCCGCACCAACTTCTGGCGCCGCGACGCCAGCGGCCAGCGCCGCCCCTATGTGTCGTTCAAGTTCGACTCCTCCAAGGTGCCGGACCTGCCGCAACCCAAGCCGATGTTCGAGATCTTCGTCTACTCGCCGCGCTTCGAGGGCGTGCACCTGCGCGGCGGCAAGGTCGCGCGCGGCGGGCTGCGCTGGTCGGACCGGCCGGAGGACTTCCGCACCGAAGTGCTGGGCCT
>DATHWJ010000361.1:0-2566 GCA_035460745.1 Ideonella sp.
CTTGTCGAGTACCTGCGCACGCTGGACATGCTCAAGGAGCACGGCTGGTCGGCCAGCCGCTGCATCCCGCACGGCGGACACCAGATGTCGCTGAACATCGCCGCGGGCCTGGGCCTGGGCGGCAACGAGAGCTATCCGGACCTGTTCCAGCCGTTCGGCGGCTTCCCGGATGGGGTGAAGGTCGAGAACAGCTTCGTCACGTTGCCGGATCTGCCGGGCATCGGCTTCGAAGGCAAGGCCGACCTGTACGCCGAGATGAAGGCCCTGTCGGCCTGACCATCGATGCAGACATCAGGAGACATGACAATGGTTTGCATCAAACGCGCGATCGCTCGCGCCTCCCGAGCGCTGCTCGTCTGCGGCATCGCCGCAGGTGCTGCCGCAGCCCACGCCGCCTATCCGGACAAGCCGATCGTGCTGGTCGTGCCATTCTCGGCAGGCGGACCGACCGACAAGATCGCCCGCGATCTGGCCGAGGCCTTGCGCAAGCCGCTGGGGCAAACGATCGTGGTCGACAACACGGCCGGAGCCGGAGGCACGCTCGGGACGGCGCGTGTCCTGCGTGCTCCGGCAGACGGCTACACCCTGCTGATCCACCACATCGGCCTGGCGACCGCGCCGGCGCTGTACAAGAAGCTCGGCTACAAGCCGGAAGATCTTGACTTCCTCGGTCTCGTCAACGAAGCGCCTTCGACGCTCATCGGCGGTCAGGCGTTGCCGGCGGCAAACTTCGCGGAACTTCGCAAGTACATCGCCGCCAACCCCGGGAAGATCAACCTGGCGAACGCGGGCACCGGATCGGCCTCGCATCTTTGCAGCCTGTTGCTGCAAAGCGCACTCAAGAGCGACATGACCTTCGTGCCTTACAAAGGCACGGGACCGGCGATGAATGACCTGCTCGGGGGACAGGTGGATCTGATGTGCGAGCAGGCAACCAACAGCACGCCGCAGATCGAGTCCAAGAAGGTCAAGGCCTATGGGGTCACCAGTGCGCAGCGCATGACGGTGCCGGCCCTTGCGCCACTGCCGACGCTCGCCGAGGCCGGCCTGCCAGGCTTCAACTTCACCGTCTGGCATGGTCTCTACGCGGCCCGTGGAACGCCGCCGGAAGTGGTCGACAAGATCAATGCGGCATTGCGCGCAGCGCTGAAAGACCCGGAACTGATCAAGCGGCAAGAGGCATTGGGGATCACCATCGTGACGGACGAGCGGCTCGCGCCCGCCGGGCACAAGAAGTTCTTCAACAGCGAAGTCAATCGCTGGACCAAGACGATCAAGGACTCGGGCATTCAGCCGGAGTGAATTGACGGGCGGGCAGCGCGCGGTGCCTCGCATCGCGCGCTGCCTGCGCGTCTTCCGGGCGTCGGCGGCAAGTGAAGCCGGTCCGCTCGCCAGCGCAACACCGCCGCTCGACCCCTCCGAACAGGCCTTTGCGTCCAGGACCTGATCATGACTGCTCCACACATCAAGGACCTTCGCCACGCAGCACTCGACACGCGCAGCCGCCGGCCGGCAAGCTCGCCATCAATGCGACGAAGCCACTGCTCAGTCCACGCGATCTGTCCCTGGCCTACTCTCCCGGGGTGGCCGCTCCCTGCGAAGAGATCGCCCGGGACCCTGCAACTGCTCATCGGTATACCGCCCGCGGCAACCCGGTCGCCGTGATCACGACGCGGCAAACATCTCGTACAACCTCCTGAAGACCGCTGCCGCGGCAACATCTCGATAGGACCGCTTTTGCTGGGCGCTGCCCAGCCGGTTCACATCCTGATGGCAAGGGCCACGGTTCGCCGGATCGTCAACACGAGTGCGCTGCTGATCGCGGACTCCAAATCCGGACGATCGGTCCAGACCGAATCCGCCTGAAGGGCCTTTGCCGGCGCGCACCGACCACCGAATGATCCAGGAACCAACGTCTGCCATTCGCAGAACTGTGGCGCCGGTCGCAACTGCTCCGGCGCCCTATGGGGGGTTCGCGCGGTGGGCTGCCGCGCTCAGTGGAAGTCGCGCGACTGCGTGCCGAGCCGGCCGAGCCAGTGCGTCACGTCGCGCAGCTCGTGCGCGATCAGGTGCATCACGCCCTCCGCCGAGCGCTGCCACTGCCCGCCCACGGCCAGCAGCCGCGAGGCCAGCAGCGCCTGGCGCTGCGCCTCGCGCACGCTGCGCCAGACGATCACGTTGACCGAGCCGGTCTCGTCCTCCAGTGTGACGAAGATGGTGCCCTTGGCGGTCTCGGGCTGCTGGCGCATGACGACGATGCCGCAGGCCCAGGCCGAGGCGCCGTCGCGCAGCGACTCCAGCTGGCGCGCGTTGCGCCAGCCCCGGCGCGCCAGGCGCGGGCGCAGCAGCGCGAGCGGGTGGCGGCGCAGCGTGAGGCCGGTGGCGGCGTAGTCGAGCACGATCTCCTCGCCCTCGGCGGCCTCGGGCAGCGCGAGCGGCGCCTCGCGCTGCGGTGCGGCGGTCAGCAGCGGGGCCTGGCGGTGCTGGCCGGTGGCGACCCAGGTCTGCTGGCGGCGGTGGCCGGCCAGGCCGCGCAGCGCGTCGGCCCTCGCCAGGCGCTGCAGGT
>DATHWJ010000362.1:0-19048 GCA_035460745.1 Ideonella sp.
CGCTGGCCGATGCCGCGCTCGCCGATGCGGCCGAGCAGCGCGAAGCTGCCGCGGCGTTCGCACCGCCTCCGGCACTGGTGCAGCTCGCCGGGCGCTTCGGCCTCAGTGCTTTCGAGCGCGACACGCTGCTGCTCTGCGCCGCCGTGGAGCTCGACCCCGAGCTCGGCGCGCTGATCGCGCGCTGCCCGGGCCAGGGCGGCCGCAGCGCCCCCAGTTTTGCGCTCGCGCTGGACTTGTTCGCCGACACCAGTTGGGAAGCGCTGGCACCGCACCGCCCGCTGCGCCAGGCGCGCCTGCTGGAGATCAACCAGCCGGGCGCCACGCCACTGACCGCTGCCTCGCTGCGCGCCGACGAGCGCATCGTGCACTACCTCAAGGGCCTCAATGTGCTCGACGAGCGGCTCGACCAGTTGCTCGCGCCGGTGGACACGGCCGACCCGCCGCGGCTCGCGCCGTCGCAGCAGGCGGTCGCCGAAGCATTGCTGCTGCAGCTGGCGCTGACGCAGGCCCGGCTGCCGCTGGTGCAACTGCTGGGTATCGACGCCGGCAGCAAGCTCGAGCTGGCGCGCGAGATGTGCGCCGAGCTGCATTGCGATCTTTACCGCCTGGCCTTCGATGCGCTGCCCACCCACCAGGCCGAGGCCGATGCGCTGGTGCGCCTGTGGCAGCGGGAGCGGCTGCTGCTGCCCATCGCCCTCTACCTCGACGCAGAAGAAGCCCAGGGCGCCCCCCACGAGGCCGCGGCCGCGTTCCAGGCCTTCGTCGCGCGCGACATCGGGCTGGCCTTCGTCGGCTTGCGCGAGCCGCTGGCCCGCACTGTCGGCGAGGCCTTGTCGTTCGAGGTCGCCAAGCCCACCGCGCAGGAGCAGCACCAGGCGTGGCTGGAGGCGCTCGGGGCGTCACCCTCCGCCGATTCCACCACCGGTGCGGCGCCGCTGTTGGCCGGGCATTTCGACCTCGGCCTGCGCGAGATCCACCAGGCCGTGGCGCGTGCTGCCGCCACCCACCCCCGCCAGCTCCAGCCCGACGACCTGTGGCAGGCTTGCCGCCAGCTCACGCAACCCCGGCTCGATCAGCTCGCGCAGCGGCTGGACCCCAAGGCCACCTGGGACGACCTGGTGCTGGCCGACGAAGCCTCGGCGCTGCTGCGCCAGATCGCGCAGCAGGTGCGCCACCGCTACCGGGTCTTCGAGGACTGGGGCTACGCGAAGCGCATGAACCGCGGCATGGGCATCAGCGCCCTGTTCGCCGGCGAGAGCGGCACCGGGAAGACCATGGCGGCCGAGGTCATCGCCAACGAGTTGCGCCTGTCGCTCTACCGCATCGACCTCTCGGCCGTGGTCAGCAAGTACATCGGCGAGACCGAGAAGAACCTGCGCCGCCTGTTCGACGCGGCCGAGCAGGGCGGCGCCATCCTGTTCTTCGACGAGGCCGATGCCCTCTTCGGCAAGCGCAGCGAGGTGAAGGACAGCCATGACCGCTACGCCAACATCGAGATCAACTACCTGCTTCAACGCATGGAGGCCTTCTCCGGCCTGGCCATCCTGGCCACCAACATGAAGCCGGCGCTGGACACCGCCTTCCTGCGGCGGCTGCGCTTCGTCGTCAACTTCCGCTACCCCGGCCCGGCCGAGCGGCTGCAGATGTGGCGCCAGGCGATGCCGCCGGATTTGCCGCGCGAGGCACTGGACCTCGAGCGCCTGGCGCGCTTCAACCTCTCGGGCGGCAACATCCACAGCGTGGTGCTGAACGCCGCCTTCATGGCCGCCGCGCGCGGCACGCCACTGACCCAGCCGCTGCTGATGAACGCGCTGCGCAGCGAGCTGCGCAAGCTGGAGAAACCGGTCAACGAGGCGGAGTTCCGATGAGCGGTGAGCGCGCTTCCACGGCAGAGCCAGGCCCCGCGGCTGCGCCCGCCCGCAACCAGAGCCGGGCAGCGGTGCCGCAGGCTACCACCGACCCTCGCCACACCCGTCGCGCGGCACCCGCAACGCCAGCGGCACCCACAGCCTCCCCCGTCGCGCTGCACGTCGAACGCCTGGTGCTCGAGGGCCTGCCGCTGAGCGGGCGCGACGCGCCGCGCCTGCAGGCCGCGCTGGAGGGCGAGTTGACTCGCTTGCTTGCCAGCGCGCCGTTGCCGGCAGCGTGGCAGGCGGGCGGTGGCGTGGCTGCAATGCCCCGGCTGTCATGGCAAATGCCCTTGGGCGCCGACCCTGAACGGATGGGCCGCGAGCTCGCCCGCGCACTGTACCGAGGCTGGTCGCCATGAACCGCCAGGCGAGCCGGCCCACTACGCGGGCCGCTTCAACCGCGTCAACCGCGTCAGCGCGGCCTGCCGGCGCCTGGCTGCAGCGGCGCTGCGCCTGCGGCACCCACACGCCTTCGGGCGAGACATGCCCGTCGTGCGCCCGCGCCGAGCGGCTGCAGCGGCGGGCGTTCCCGCCGGCCGCGCGCGTCGATGAACAGGGCGGCGGCGAGGCGCTCGCGCCCGAGCTGGTCCACCAGGTGCTCCGCACCCCGGGCCAGCCGCTGGACGCCGGCACGCGTGCCTTCATGGAGCCGCGCTTCGGCGCGGCGCTGGGCGAGGGCTTGTCGGCAACACCCGCTGCGCGAGGCAGTGGCATTCCCGTCGGCCGCAGCGACGACCCGCTGGAGCAGCAGGCCGACCGCAGCGCCGAGCGCGTGCTCGCCAGCCGGCCCGGGGTCTCCGGCGCGCGGCGAGACTTCAGTGCCGTGCGCGTGCACACCGATGCACAGGCCTCGGCCTCGGCCCGCGCGGTTGGCGCGCTGGCCTACACGGTCGGCCGCCATGTGGTGCTCGACGGTGCCCGCTACACCCCGCAAAGCAGCGCCGGCCGCCAGTTGCTGGCGCACGAGCTGAGCCACGTGCTGCAGCAGGGCGGTGCCGGCACCGGCGGAGCCGCCCGCTTGCAGCGCCAGGCCGCCGGCCCCGCCGCCGCACCGCCCGGGGG
Organism: Ideonella sp.; assembly: GCA_035460745.1. GTDB lineage: Bacteria > Pseudomonadota > Gammaproteobacteria > Burkholderiales > Burkholderiaceae_C > Ideonella. The sequence continues at coordinate 2,973 of DATHWJ010000362.1, forward strand.
CGCCCCGCCGGTCGTGGCACCGCCCGGCGGGGCGCCACCCGCCAGTGGCCTGAGCGACGAGATGCTGAAGCAGATCGCCCGCCACCTGCGCGAGGCGATGGCCGGCGCGGGCACTGACGAAGACGCGATCTACGCCGCGCTGGCAGGCCGCACGCAAGTGCAGGTCGACGAGATCGGGCGCGTCTACCATGCGCTCTACGATCGCGACCTGGGCGCCGACCTGCGCGGCGACTTGAACGCTGGCGAGATGCGCCACCTGGCCCTCTTCTCGCCCGGCTCGGCGCCCGGATCGCAGGGCACGCCAGCGGTGCAGTCCGCCGGCCTGGCGCAGGTGGTGGCCGGGCAGTTGCAGCGGGCGATGAAGGGCCTGGGCACCGACGAAGCCGCCATCTTCTCGGCACTCACCGGCCGCACGCCCGACGAGCGCCTGGCCATCAGGCAGGCCTACCGCCAGAAGGCCGGCCACGAGCTCGAGGCCGACCTGCGCAGCGAGCTCAGCGGCGGCGAGCTGCGGCTCGCCCTGCTGCTGCTGAACCAGGGCGTGCTGGAGCCCGAGGACGAGATCTTCCTGGCCGTCGAGGGCCTGGGCACCGACGAGGACACCATCATGCGCGTGCTGCGCGAGCTCTCGGCCACGCCCGGCAAGCTGACGGCGATGCAGACCGCCTACCAGGCCAAGTACGGCGACCTCATCCAGGACCTGCGCGGCGACCTGAACAGCGACGAGTACGCCACCGCGCGCAAGTGGCTGAGGCCCGAGCTGCCCGATGCCGACGTCGAAGACTGCGACTCGAGCAGCAATCCACTGCAGCAGCCCAACACGGTGCGCGATGCCCACGCCCGCGCCTTCGAGCTGCTCAGCGCCGCGATACGCCTGAGCGCCAACCCGGCCGACCCGCAGGTGGTGGCGATGGCCGCCAAGTACTTCCACATCGCGCTGCCCGCCACCACACCGCAGCAGGTGCTGCTCTGGCATCGCGCGCGCCGCGCGATGGAGACGATGCTGCAAGGCGACTCGGCCGCCACCTACGAGTGCGAGCCGGAGCAATCGTTCGGCAATGGCTTCTGCAGCCCCGGCGTGGTGGCGGTCTCGCTCTTCAACATCCACTTGTGCCCGCAGTGGTGGCTGGGTTTCCCGACCGTGGACGACCGCGCCGCGATCCTGGTGCACGAGTGGGGCCACAAGTGGGGCGCCGGCGTCAACCGGGTGTTCGAGACCTACTGCCACTCGCCCGGCTTCCAGCGCCAGTCGGCCGACGACCTGGTGACGCAGCCCGACGCCTACATGGGCTTCGTGGTGGAGCTGGTGACCGGCAGCACGCCGATGAGGTGCTGAACGCCATGCTCGCGCCGCTTCGCTCCCCTCCCGGAGGCCTCCATGCCTGAACGCCGAGCCGCCACCCGGCCACTGCTGCCGCCCGCGCGGCGCCCAGCCGGTGCCCCGCTGTTGCTGCAGCGCAAGTGCGCCTGCGGCAACCACACCGGCGGCGGCGAGAGCTGCGCCGCCTGCGAGAAGGAGAAGCTGCAGCGCAAGGGTGACGGGCAGGGTGGGGGCGGCTTGGAGATCCCGCCCGAAGTGCACGCCGTGCTGCGCAGCCCCGGCCAGGCGCTGGACGGCAGCGCCCGCGCGGCGATGGAGCGCGGCTTCGGCCACGACTTCAGCGACGTGCGGCTGCACACCGGCCCGCAGGCCGCGGCCTCGGCGCGCGCGGTCAACGCGCTGGCCTACACGGTGGGCCGCAATGTCGTCTTCGGGGCCGGCCAGTACGCGCCGGGCGCACGGGCCGGCCAGCGCCTGCTGGCGCACGAGCTGGCCCACGTGGTGCAGCAGCGCTCGGCCGGCGGGCCGACCGGCGTCGGCCACGCGCACTCGCCGCTCGAGAACGACGCAGACCGTGCTGCCGAGCGCGTCGTCTCCGGCCAGGGTGCCGGCCCGCTGGCGCCTGCCGCCAGCGGCGTGCTGGCGCGGCAGGCTGTGCCGGCCGAGCAGAGCAGCTCGGTCGAGCGCACGCTCTGCCGCGGCCGGGTGCAGGGCCTGCCGCGCCTTCCCCCGCCGAGCTTCACCGGCGCCACGCCGAGCGGGCGCTACAGCATCAGCCGCGTCGAGGCGATCTCCGACAACCGCAAGCGCGTGGTGCTCAGCACCGGCCAGCGCTACATCGTGCAGCGCACGCCGTGGACGCGCTCCGGCACCGGCCTGGCGCCCACCGTGAGCGCCACGCCGGGTGCCAACCGGACCGAGGTGTGGCTGCAGGTCGACTGGTGTGCCGGCGGCACCGAGGGCAACATCCGCGTCGGTGCGAACGTGCCCGAGCAGGCGATTCAACTGGTGCTGGGCACGCTGCGCTCGGGCGGCGACGTGGCGTCGGCCTGGGAGCGGGCCAGCATCACGCCGACCTTCTCCGGCCAGCTGCGGGCAGGCCACTGGCAGTTCGACCTGAAGGCCCAGACCACCGTTGACAGCAGTGGCCAGGCCACCGATGCCCAGGGCAGCGCCGGCGTCTCCGTCGACCTGCCCGGCGGGCGCCGTGTGGGTGTCGAGGCGACGGTCGGGAGCCAAGCCGTGGGCGGCGACCCGCTGGGCGGCGTGCAGGCCGGCCTGAACCTGCGCTTCGACTGGGGCGGCAGCGCACGCCCGGTGCCCGACTGCGACCGCCAGTGGACACGCTCCGGCTACAGCTACGCCTGCGAGGAGGAGCGCGACGTCGGGCCCAGCACCGGCCAGGGCACACGCTCGGTCACGCAACGCGACCGGCGCGCCTACAACCTCTTCTTCCGCTATGCGACCGACCAGTTCGACGACAGCCGCAACGGCGAAGCGCTGAGCGCGCTGGCCGCCGACCTGCAGGCCGGCTTCGAGGTCGGCGGCATCGAGGGCTGGACCTCGCCGGAGGGCGGCCGCGGCCCGGGCGCGGGCTTCGAAGGCAACGACGCGCTGGCCACTGCGCGCGCCGAGGCGGCTCGCCGGCGCGTCGCCGCGCTCTGCGGCGCGGCCAACTGCATCGCCAGCGGCGCCGTGGTGCGCGGCGCTGGCGAGCGCATGGACGTGCTCGACGAGGCCGGCCAGCCGCGCGACGCCAGCGGCCGCGAGCTGGAGTCGCACGTTGCCGGCAGCTTCGGCACCGATCCGGGCGAGGCCAGCGTGCGCTCGCCCGAGCTGATGAGGCGCCTGGCGCGTGCCGGCTCGGCGCACCGCCGTGCCGAGCTGATCTACCCGTGGCTGCGGCGCGCGGTGGTGCAACTGCGGCGCAGCAGCACCAGCGCCGAAGACTGCACTTTCGAGATTCCGGCCCACCCCGAGACGGCGGGCATAGGCAACTGCCCGGCCGACATCCGCGACGCCGCTTTCCCGGGCGGCGGCACCCGCCAGTGAATGGCAGGCCCACCGAGCCGACACCCGTAACGACACCCACAACGACACCTGCCACGACAACGACCACGAGCCCTGCCATGACCGCGCACACACTCCAGAGCTCATCGCCATGAGCAGCTTCCCTGGCTCTCCTCGGCTGCTGCGCGGCGGCATCGTGCTGGTCGACCCGACGACAGGCGCGGTGCAGCGCATCATCGCGCTGCAGTACAACCCCGACTCGATGACGCGCAGCCTGCAGGTCAAGGGCGTCGGGCAGGAGGCGGGCGATCACCTCGAGGCGCTGCGCCTGAAGGGCCCGGCGATCGAGACCCTCAAGATCGAGGCCGAGATCGACGCCACCGACGCGATGGAGGCCGGCGACGCGCAGGTCGGCCAAGCCGGGCTGCACCCGCAGCTGGCGGCGCTGGAGACGCTGGTGCACCCGCGCAGCGCCCACCTCTTCGCGGCCAACGGCGAAGCGCGGTCTGGCACGCTGGAGATCGCACCGGCGCTGGCGCCGCTGCCCTTGTTCGTCTTCGGCCCCAAGCGCATCGTGCCGGTGCGCATCACCGAGCTCTCGATCACCGAAGAGGCTTTCGACGCGGCGCTGAACCCGATGCGCGCCAGGCTGAGCCTGGGCCTGCGCGTGCTCAGCGTGGACGACCTGGGCTTCGACGCCAAGGGCGGCAACCTCTTCATGACCTACCTGCAGGCCAAGGAGCAACTCGCGCAGCAGGCACCCGGCGGCAGCTTCGCCACCCTCGGCATCAACGGCATCACCTGAAACAAGGCTCCCGATGGCGAACTACGACTTCCCCCCCACCAGCCGCTACTACGGCATCGAGACGACCTCGTTGACCGGCCCCGACGGCACGCCGGTGGCCTACCTGAAGCGCCGCTTCGTGCCGCCGGCCAGCCGCTTCGCGCTGCTGCGCCTGCATACCGTCAGCGAGGGCGAGCGGCTGGACGCGATCGCAGCCCGCGAGCTCGGCGACCCCCTGGCCTTCTGGCGCCTGTGCGACGCCAACGACGCGATGCGCCCCGACGCCTTGACCGAGACGCTGGGCCGCACGCTGCGCATCGCGCTGCCCGAGGGCATCCCGGCGCCGTCGGGCTCGGCCTCCTGACACCCGGACGGCAGCGTGCTGCAAGGCATCCACCTGACCCTGATGATCGGCCCGGCGCTGCCGGTGGCCGCGCCCAAGGCCGTGGTGGACGCGGTGCAATCGGTGCAGGTGACCAGCGGGCGCGACAAGAGCGGCTTCCAGATCAGCTTTGCGGTGAGCAAGCAGTCGATGCTGCTGACCACGCTGCTGCCGGCCGGCTACTTCGACCCTATCAGCACCCGCGTGATCATCATCGTGACGATGGGCGGCTTCCCGCACGTGCTGATGGACGGCGTGGTGACGCGCCAGGAGCTCACGCCCAGCAGCGAGCCCGGCCAGTCGACGCTGACCATCACCGGCGAAGACCTCTCGGTGCTGATGGACGTGGTCGAGATCAAGGCGCCTTACCCGCAGATGGACGACGCCTTGCAGGCCTACGCGATGCTGGCGCCCTACGCGGCCTTCGGCGTGGTGCCGGTGGTGATCCCGAGCTTCATCACCGAATTCAAGACCTTCGCGAGCGGCTGGTCGTCGCAGACCGGCACCCACCTGCAATACCTGAAGCAGCTCGCCGCCGCCAACGGCTTCGTCTTCTATGTCGAGCCGGGCCCGCTGCCGGGCCAGAGCATCGCCTACCTCGGGCCGGACATCCGCATCCCCGTGCCGCAGCCGGCGCTGTCGATCAACATGGATGCGCACACCAATGTGGAGGCCATGAGCTTCGCGCTCGACGGCCTGGCGAAGGAGACCATGGTGGTGCTGGTCAACGACCCCATCACCGGCAAGATCCCCATTCCGCTGCCGATACCGAGCGTCAGCATCTTCCAGCCGCCGCTGGGTGCGCGGCCGACGCCGCCGGCCAAGCTCATCTTCCTGAACGACAAGGCCGGCAAGAAGGTCGAGCGTGCGCTGAAGGAGGTGCTGGGCCGGCTGATGAAGGGCTCGGCGAATGCCATCACGGTCAGCGGCAGCCTCGACGTGCTGCGCTACGGCCACGTGCTGCGCTCGCGCATGCTGGTGGGCGTGCGGGGCGCCAGCAGCGCCTACGACGGCCTCTACTACGTCGACAGCGTGACCCACAGCCTCAAGCGCGGCGAGTTCAAGCAAAACTTCCAGCTCAGCCGCGACGGCCTCCTCTCGCTCACTCCCAGGGTGCCCATATGAACGGTCCCAGCGGCTCCGAAACCGGCAACGGCAAGTATCCCGGCCTCTACCGCGCGACGGTCACGCTGAATGTCGATCCCGAGCTGCGCGGCAGGCTGCTGCTCACCATCCCCGACGTGCTGGCGCTGGTGCCATCGACCTGGGCCGAGCCCTGCACCGCGCTCGCCGGGCCGACCGGGCCGGGCATGGGGGTCTACATGGTGCCGCCGATAGGCGCCGGCGTGTGGGTGATGTTCGAGCACGGCAACGTGGATTACCCGGTCTGGCTGGGCTGCCGCTTCGACCAGAGCAGCAACGTGCCGCCGCTGGCGCTGGCCGGCAACCCGGCCGACCCGAACATCGTGATCCAGACCCTGCTGCAGCACACGCTGATGCTGAGCGACCTGCCGCCCACGCCGGTGACCGGCGGCATCGTGCTGAAGAGCACCACCGGCGCCACCATCGTCGTCAACGACTCGGGCATCTACATCTCGAACGGCAAGGGCGCGACCATCACGATGGTCGGCCCGACGATCGACATGAATCTCGGCGCGCTGACCATCACCTGAACGAGGCGCCACGCCATGCCCGGACTCCTGCTCCATGTCAACGCGGTGATGCAGTGCACCCACGGCGTGCCGGCCCAGATCGTGCCGGCCCAGCCGCGCGTGCTGGTGAGCGGCCAGCCGGTGGCCACGATGAGCAGCCAGGTGCTGGTGGCCGGCTGCCCCTTCACCGTGCCCGGCCCCAAGCCGCAGCCCTGCATCACGGTGAAGTGGCTGATGCCCAGCGTGCGGGTGCTGGTGATGGGCCAGCCCGCAATGCTGCAGCCGGCGCCCGGCACCGGCCCGGGGCTGTGCCTGAGCGCCGAGCAGATCCCCAATGGCCCGCCCATCGTCAGCGCGGTGCAGCCGCGGGTGATGGCGACATGAAGCCGGCCTGATCGCGACCTGAACGCCCTGCCACGAAAGAGCCCCATGGACATCGCTTTCCCCCTGGCCTTCGACACCCGCGGCCGCAGCGCAGCGGCGGACCGCGACGAGCACGTGCGCCAGATGATCGAGCAGCTCATCTTCACCAACCACGGCGAGCGGGTGAACCGGCCCGACTTCGGCAGCGGCCTGATGCAGCTGGTCTTCGCGCCCAACAGCCCCGAGCTCGCCGCCACCGTGCAGTTCACCCTGCAGGCCGCCCTGCAGATGTGGCTGGGCGACGTGATCGCGGTGCGCGAGCTGACGGTGCGGGCCGACGACGCCTCGCTGACGATCAACCTGAGCTACCTGGTGCGCGAGAGCGGCCAGGAGAGCAGCGCCAGCTTCACCCGCAGCGTTTGAGCCTGAACAGCCGGAGGCCTCCATGCAACTCGCCTGCCAAACCGATCTGCGCCGCGACGCGGTGCGCGCGGCCGCCGGCCGCAACGGGCTGGACTACGTGGAGCTGAGCGACGACCAGCGCAGCTTGCACGTCTACTTCCTCGGCAAGCTGCCGCCCGAGCTGCTGGAGGACGGCCCCGCGCTGCCGGCCTTCTTCGCCGTGGAGGGGGGCGACGTGGTCACCGGCATCCAGGTGCTGGACGCCGACCCGGTGGCCGACCCCGATCCCGAGCGCGACGACTTCGTGGTGCTGCGGCTGGACCGCGCGGGCGACTTCTCCACCTACACCCTGCGGCTGGTCGGCGTCGCCGGCATCGACCCCTTCTACGCGTCGGTCGACTTTTCATTCAAGATCGGCTGCCCCAGCGACCTCGACTGCCGTGCCGCCTGCGGCTGCGAGCCCGAGCGGCCGGACGAGCCGCAGCTCAACTACCTGGCGAAAGACTATGAGAGCTTCCGCCAGCTGATCTTCGACCGCATGGCGCTGAAGGCGCCGGGCTGGACCGAGCGCCACGTGCCCGACCTGGGGGTGACGCTGGTGGAACTGCTGGCCTATGTCGGCGACCACCTGAGCTACCAGCAGGACGCGGTGGCCACCGAGGCCTACCTCGGCACTGCGCGCCAGCGCATCTCGGTGCGGCGCCATGCACGGCTGGTGGACTACCGGCTGCACGAGGGCCACAACGCGCGGGCCTGGCTGCATGTCGGCGTCTCTGCGGACACGCCGCCGCTGCTGCCTTCGCAGCTCGCGTTCATCACGCCGCACAAGCAGAACCTCGAGCCGCAAGACAGGCTGCTGAAGCCGGAGCAACTGGCTTCGCTGCCCGCTTCCAGCTACGAGTGGTTCGAGCCGCTGGTGGCCGACGCCACGCAGCCGCTGCAGTGGTACGCCGCGCACAACCGCATCGAGTTCTACACCTGGGGCCGGCGCGAGTGCTGCCTGCCGGCCGGTACCACCCGGGCTACGCTGCGCGACCCCGGGCGCTCGCTGCGCCTGCAGGCTGGCGACGTGCTGATCTTCGAGGAGGTGCTGGGCGCGCACACCGGCGACCCGGCCGATGCCGACCCGGGCCGGCGCTGCGCGGTGAGGTTGACGCGGGTGGAGGCGGCGGAGGATTCGCTCTATCCCGTCGAGGCCGAGGCCGAGGGCGAGGCGGGGGAGGGCGACGCCACCGGCCCCACTTTGCTGCAGCAGATCGAGTGGGCCGCCGAAGACGCGCTGCGCTTCGCGCTCTGCCTCTCGGCCCTGGGCCGAGCGCCCGACTGCGCTTACCTCGAACCCGTCAGCGTCGCGCGCGGCAACGTGCTGCTGGTCGACCACGGCCGCAGCTTCGACGACGAGACCGTCGGTCCGGTGCCGGGCCGGCAGGTCGGCGACTGCTGCGACTGCGAAGGCCAGCCGGCCGACCCGGGCTGGTCGGTCGGCCGCTTCCGGCCGCGCCTGCAGCGCGGGCCGATCACGCACCGCGAGCCGCTGCCCGCGCTGCCGGCCGCTGCCTCCAGGAGCACCCTGCAAGACCCGCGGCGCGCCAGCGCGGCGCTCTGGCTGAGCGAGGGCGAAGCAGCCGGCGGGGCCGTCTGGACCGCGCGGCCCGACCTGCTGGCGAGCTCGCCGGACGAGCGCGACTTCGTCTGCGAGATCGACAACCAGGGCCTGGCGCAACTTCGCTTCGGCGACGGCGAGCTGGGCCGGCAACCGACGGTGGGCAGCGTGTTCACGGTGCATGCGCGCACAGGCTCCGGCACGGCCGGCAACGTCGGGCCGGAGGCCATCGCCTGCGTGGTGCTGAGCGGCTTGACGCTGGACGGCATCCAGTTCACGCCGCGCAACCCCTTGCCGGCCAGCGGCGGCCTGGCGCCCGAGCCCATGGCCGAGGCGCAGCTCTATGCGCCGCTGGCCTTTCGCAAGCAATTGCTGCGCGCGATCACGGCCGGCGACTATGCCGCGCTGGCGCAGGCCGACCCGCGCCTGCAGCGCGCCGCGTGCCAGCTCGTCTGGACCGGCAGCTGGTACGAAGCCGACGTCGGCATCGACCCGCTCGCCGGCGTGCCCGCGGACGAGGCCCTGCTCGGGCAGATCGAGGCGGCGCTCCACCGCGTGCGCCGCATGGGCCATGACCTGCGGGTGCAGCCCGCCGCCTACGTGCCCATCACGCTGAAGCTCGAGGCCTGCGCGCTGCCGGGCTACGACCGCGGCCATGTCAAGGCGGCGTTGCTGGAGCGCTTCAGCGCGCGGCGTGGCGCCAGCGGTGCGCTGGGCTTCTTCCACCCGGATCGCCTGAGCTTCGGCGAGGGCATCTACCTCAGCCAGCTGATCGCCGCGGCGGTGGCGGTGCCGGGGGTGGAGTGCGCCACGGTGAGCGAGTTCCACCGCGCTTTCGAGGCCGCCAATGGCGAGATCGAAAACGGTGTGCTGCCACTGGCGCCGCACGAGATCGCGCAGCTCGCCGGCGACCCCAACCACCCCGAGCGGGGCCAGCTCGACATCACCGTGCGCGGTGGCCGCTGAAGGAGCATCGCGATGAGCACTTGTGGATCGTGTGGAGGCAGCAGCCTGCCTTGCGGCTGCTGCGAGGGCGTGCAGGCCTTGACGCCGGCCGACACGCACAACCGCCCGGGCCTGCCGGCCCTGAATTACCGCGTCGGCACACACGGCAGCTTCCTGCAGACCATGCTGGCGCGGCTCTCGGCCATCGAGGTCGATGGCGTGGCGCCCGACGGCCAGACGCCGCAGCGCCTGCGCCCGCTGCGCGGCCTGACGACGCGCGACCCGGCCGACTTCTCCATCGCCTTGCTCGACGGCTGGGCCAGCGTGGGCGACGTGCTGAGCTTCTACCAGGAGCGCCTTGCCAACGAGGCCTTCCTGCGCACGGCCACCGAGCGGCGCTCGGTGCTGGAGCTGGCCAGGCTGGTGGGCTACACCCTGAGGCCCGGCGTGGCCGCCAGCGTCTACCTCGCCTACACGCTGGACGACAACCAGCTGGACCCGACCACCATCGCCGCCGGCGCCCGCTCGCAGAGCCTGCCGGGGCCGGGTGAATCGCCGCAGTCCTTCGAGACCAGCGAAGACCTGCTCGCACGCCGCGAGTGGAACGACCTGCAGGTGCGGCGCCGGCGCCCGCAGAACGTCACGCTGGCCAACGTGATGGCGGTGGACAAGCTGGTGGTGGCCGGCAGCAGCGTCAAGCTCAAGGCCGGCGACCTGCTGCTGCTGGTGTTCGGCGACGGCAGCCAGACCCCCGAGCTGCGCTCGGCCTTGCGCACCGTGCAGCGTACCGAGAGCGGGTTTGCCGACCCGCACACCACCGTCTGGCTGGAGCCGCTGCCGCTGGAGATCGCCGCGGCCACCGGCGCGCTGGCGACGCTGGTGGCCAACACCGCCGCGGCCTACGAGCAGGCCGGCAGCTCGACCCAGAGTGCCATCCGCATGGCCCGCTGGCGGCTGGCCACGGCGCTGATGGACGGCCGCGGCGAGCCGGCCGAGTGGGCCGACGACATCCGCACCGTGGCCGAGGGCAGCATAGACCCGCCGGTGAGCTTCCAGGTCGATGCCTTCGACGCGGAGGTGACACGCCTCCTCGAGGCGATAGGCGCCGTGCCGGATGACGCGCCGGCCGACCCCGCGGTGTTCGTCGAGGGCCTGCTGAAGCCGCGTGTGCCCCAGGTGGCCAACAGCCTGCAGCTGCGGCGCGACCTGGGCAGCGCGTTCGAGTTCGGTGCCGACACGGCGCCGCAGATGCTGGTCAACTTCGCCCCGGTGCTGAAGGACAGCTACTACGCCGCCTGGGCCAACGCGGCGGTGAACGGCACGGTACCGGCGCTCAGCGGCGTCTTTGCGCTGCGGGTCAGCGCGCCGCTGTTCGGCGCCAGCGTGCCCAGGCAGGCCGACTACTTCGACAACAACCGCGTCAAGCCGGTCAGCCAGTGGATCGAATGGACGCCCGACAACGAGACCGCCGACGGCCTCTTCCTCGACCAGGTGCATGCGGCCGTCACCGCGCCGGGCTACGCGGTGCTGCACCGGCTGGACGGCGGCACGCCGGCCCGCCAGCTCTACACGCTGAAGAGCGCCGAGACGGCCCAGCGCTTCGCCTACGGCGTCAGCGGCAAGACGACGCACCTCACGCTGGACCGCGACTGGTGGAATGCCGACCCGACCTCGACCACCGACATGGGCGTGCTGCGCGGCACGCTGGTGCACACGCAGGCCGAGGCGCTGAGCCTGGTCGAAGAGACGCTGACCGGCGACGTCAGCGGCCAGAGCATAGAGCTCGGCGAGCTCTACGAAGGGCTCACCTCGGGCCGCTGGGTCATCCTCTCCGGCGAGCGGGCCGACATCCCCGGCGTCAGCGGCGTGCGGGCCAGCGAGCTGATGATGGTCTCGGGCCTGAGCCACGGCTATGACGCGACGCTGCCGGGCGACAAGACCCACACGACCCTGCTGCTGGCGACGGTCACCGCCTACCGTTACCGGCGCGAGACGCTGGCGATCTACGGCAACGTCGTCAAGGCGACCTATGGCGAAACCCGCCAGGAGCCGCTGGGCAGCGGCGACGGCGCGCAGGCGCTGCAGTCGTTCACGCTGAAGCAGCCGCCGCTGACCTTTGTCGCGGCGCCCACTGCGGCCGGCGCGCAGAGCACGCTGGCGGTCTACGTCAACGAGCTGCAATGGCACGAGACCGAGTCGCTCGCCTGGCTGGGCCCGCAAGACCGCGGCTTCGCGACGCAGACCGGCGACGACGGCAAGACCACGCTCACCTTCGGCAACGGCGAGCATGGCGCGCGCCTGCCGACCGGCGTGCAGAACCTGCGCGCGGTCTACCGCAGCGGCATAGGCGCCGGGGGCAACGTGCGGGCCGAGCAGATCAGCCTGCTGACGACCCGGCCGCTGGGCGTCAAGGCGGTGATCAACCCCTTGCGCGCATCGGGCGGGGCCGACCGCGAGGGCCGCGACCTGGCGCGCGAGAACGCGCCGCTCTCGGTGATGCCGCTGGACCGCCTGGTCTCGGTGCGCGACTACGCCGACTTCACGCGCCGCTTCGCCGGCATCGCCAAGGCCGTCGCCACGCTGGGCAGCGATGGCGAGCGGCCGCTGCTGTTCCTGACCATCGCCGGGGCCGACGACGCGCCCATCGACCCGGCGTCCGATCTCTACCGCAACCTGCTGCAGGCGCTGCGCGAGCTCGGCGACGCGGAGCTGCCGCTGCGGGTGGCCTTGCGCGAGCTGAAGGCGCTGGCCCTGAGCGCCGGCATCCGGCTGCTGCCGGACTACCCCTGGGAGCCGGTGGCGGCCGAGGTGCGCGCCAGCTTGCTCGACCGCTTCGGCTTCGGCCGCCGTGCGCTGGGCCAGCCGGCACGCCTGAGCGAGGCGATCGCGGCCATCCAGGGCGTGCGCGGCGTGGCCTATGTCGACGTGGACAGCTTCACCGCGATCCCGGAGAAGAAGGCCGGCGAGGCCGGCGTGCGGGTGCTGGTCGACCAGCAGGACATCTCGCGCGTGATCCAGCGCGCGGTGGGGGGCGGCGGTGACGACGGCGACGACAACGGCGAGGGGGGCTCGACCCAGGGCCTACCGCGCCGCCGCCTGCCGCCCGACGTGAGCGCCTGGCCCGGTGGCCTGGACCGCGGCGCGCTGCGCCCGGCCGAGCTGGTCATCTTCTCGCCGGCCGTGGCCGACACCCTCATCCTGAACCAGATCTCATGAACACGCTGACCGCCCCCCGGAGCGAGCCCACGGCGCCGCTCGACCGCATTTATGCCTTGCTGCCCGCCGTGCACCGCATGCGCGACGCCGAGCGGGGCTACCCGCTGAAGGCCTTGCTGGCGGTGATCGCCGAGCAGGCCGGCGTGCTCGAGGACAACCTCGAGCAGCTCTACGACAACAGCTTCATCGAGACCGCGCAGGACTGGGCCGTGCCCTACCTGGGCGACCTGGTGGGCTACGAGCCGGTGGCCGAGGCCGGCCTGCCGGCCGACGGCCCGGGCTGCGACAACCCGCGCGCGCTGGTGCCGCGCCGCGAGGTGGCCAACCTGATACGCAACCGGCGCCGCAAGGGCACGCTGGCGCTGCTGGAGCAACTGGCGCTGGACGTGGCGGGATGGCCGGCGCGCGCGGTCGAGTTCTACACGCTGCTCGCGCGCCAGCAGCAGATCAACCACCTCTACCTGCAGCGCCACCGGGTGGTGGACCTGCGCGAGATGGACGCGCTGGACCGCCTGGGCGGGCCCTTCGAGTCGCTGGCCCACACGGTGGACCTGCGCCGCATCGGCTCGCACCGCAGCACCGGGCGGCACAACATCCCCAGCGTCGGCGTCTTCGCCTGGCGGCTGCTCAGCCTGCCGGTGACCGAGACGCCGGCCTACTGCGTCGAGGAGTCCGGCCCGCATTGCTTCAGCTTCAGCGTGCTCGGGCAGGACGCGCCGCTGTTCGTCGCGCCGCAGCCGGAGACCGACCCGACGCACATCGCCGAGGAATTCAACCTGCCCGCCGCGATACGCCGCCTGGCTTTCGACAGCCAGCCGGCCGCCTTCTACGGCGAGGGCTTGAGCCTGGCGGTGCGGGCCGAGGGCTGGGCCGGCGCGCCGGGCGACGCCGTGGTGCCGGTGGCGCAGGTGATGCCGGCCGACCTGAGCGGCTGGGCCTATGTGCCGCCGGCCGGCTTCATCGCGGTCGATCCCGTGCTGGGGCGGCTGGCCTTCCCGGCCAACCAGTTGCCCAGGAAGGGCGTGCGGGTGAGCTACCGCTACGGCTTCCCGGCCCGGATCGGCGGCGGTGAATACGCACGGCCCCTCGTGCAGCCGGCCGGCGAGGTCGCCGTCTACCGGGTGGGCGAGGGTGAGGCCTTCGCCTACCACCGCATCGGCGAGGCGCTGGCCCGCTGGCGCGAAGAGCAGCCGGAGAACGCGGTGATCGAGCTGGCCACCAGCGGCGTCTACGTGGAGCCCATCAACATCACGCTGGCCGACCACCAGAGCCTGCAGTTGCGTGCGGCGCAGCGCGTGCGGCCGGTGCTGCGGCTGATCGACTGGCAGACCGACCTGCCCGACGCGCTGACAGTGAGCCTGGGCGTGGGCAGCCGCATCAGCTTCGACGGGCTGATGGTGACGGGCCGGCCGCTGCGCATCCAGAGCCGGCCTGCGGACCCAGGCCCCATCGACGCCGCCGCCGGCCAGGGCGCGGCGGCCGGCGCCGCCTGTGCCTCGCAAGTCACCATCCGCCACTGCACGCTGGTGCCCGGCTGGGCCATCGATTGCGGCTGCACGCCCAGGCGGCCCGCCGAGCCCAGCCTGGAGCTGGCCAACGTGCGGGCGCGGGTGCGCATCGCGCACAGCATCGTCGGCTCGCTGCAGATCAGCGAAGACGCGGTGCGGCTGGACCCCATCGCGATCACGATAGACAACAGCATCGTCGACGCCACGTCGGCCGGCAAGCAGGCCATAGGCGCACCGGGCGACGGCATCGCGCACGCGGTGTTGACGGTGCGCAACACGACGGTCTTCGGCATCGTCGACGTGCACGCCATGCAGCTCGGCGAGAACAGCCTGTTCACCGGCTGCGTCAACGTCGCGCGGCGCCAGATCGGCTGCCTGCGCTACAGCTACGTGCCCAGCGGCTGCCGCACGCCGCGGCGCTACCACTGCCAGCCCGACGGCGTGATCGCCGAGGTGAAGGCGCGCGGGCTCGACGCCGTGGACGAGGCCACCGCCATCGCCAGCGAGCTGCTGCGCGTGCGGCCGCAGTTCACCGCCCAGCGCTATGGCCGGCCGGCCTATGCCCAGCTCGGCGCCGGCTGCGCCGACGAGATCAGGCGCGGCGCCGACGACGAGTCGGAGATGGGCGTCTACCACGATCTCTTCCAGCCACAGCGCGAGGCCAACCTGTGGGTTCGCCTGGCCGAGTACAGCCCCGCCGGCATGGATGTCGGCTTGATCTTCGCGAACTGAGCCCAAAAGGAACACCCCATGAAAGGCGACTTCACCCGCGTGAGCTTCGACCCGCGCAACCACTTCAGCGGCGTCTTCCAGCAGCAGGGCCGCGTCACCCTCGATGCCGACGTGAACGAGAACACGGCCATCCTGCTGCACCACATCCGCACGCTGACGCGCGACCTGTTCGGCCCGCACGGCGGCCCGGCCGACGGCAACGGCTTCCTGCTCGCGGTGGACAGCAGCGGCAGCACGCCGCGCCTGACCATCAGCGCCGGCCACTACTACGTCGAGGGCCTGCTCTGCGAAGCCGAGGTGCCCTGCGACTACGCCGAGCAGCCCGACTGGCTGCCGCCGCCGCCCGACGATGCCGGCGCCGGCGGCGACCCGCTGCTCGCCTGGCTGGCCAGCGCCAACCGCAGCCCCGACCAGCGCTTCTGGGTCTACCTCGACGTCTGGGAGCGTCACGTCAGCTGGATAGAGGACGAGCGCATCCGCGAAGCGGCGCTGGGCGGGCCCGACACCTGCACCCGGGCGAAGGTCGTGTGGCAGGTCAAGGCCTTGCCGTGGGACCCGGCTTGGTCCTCGACGGCCAACCGCTCGCCCTGCGTGGCGCCGATGGTCGCGCTCAGCCCGCTGGGCAGCGCGCGCATGGCCGCGCAGCTCGACCCCGGCCAGCAGATCGCCGACCCCTGCACGATCTCGCCCGAGTCGCGCTACCGCGGCGCGGAGAATCAGCTCTACCGGGTCGAGATCCACCATGGCGGCGATGCCTCGGCCGCCAGCTTCAAATGGTCGCGCGACAACGGCAGCGTCGCGACTCGCTGGCTTTCCACCGACGGCACCGACCTCGTCGCCAAGAGCGCACGCGGCTTCAGCGCCGGCGACTGGGTGGAGCTCTCGCACGACGCGCTGGACCTCGCCGGCCTGCCGGGCCAGCTGCTGCGCCTGAGCAAGGTGCAGGGCGACCGGCTGACGCCGGACCCGGCCAGCGCCGGAGGCGACGGCGTGCTGGCCTGGAGCGAAAGCTTCGTGAACCCCAAGCTGCGCCGCTGGGACCAGCGCGGCAACGACGACGTGGTGCTGAGCGAGGGCGCCGTACCCATCGACGAGAGCAGCACCATCGAGCCGGGCTGGATCGCGCTGGAAGACGGTATCCAGGTGCGCTTCGAGGCC
>DATHWJ010000363.1:0-8762 GCA_035460745.1 Ideonella sp.
CGGGTCGAGGCCATCCACCTCCTCTTCGCCGGTGTGGTGATGGCCTCGATCGCGGCGCTGGCGGCGCGGCTGGGCCGCATGCGGCAGCGCTTGCGCCAGCAGAAGGGCGAGCTCGGCGCCGCGCTGCAGCGCATCCAGGCGCTGGCCACACGCGACGCACTGACGGGGCTGCTGAACCGCCGCGCGATGCTGGAGCAGTTGCAGCGCGAGGTGCGCCGGGCGCAGCGCGACGAGACCGGCAGCGGGCTGGTCACCGGCCTGGTGCTGTTCGACCTGGACCATTTCAAGCGCATCAACGACACGCTGGGCCACCGGGTGGGCGACCGGGTGCTGCAGGCGTTTGCCGAGCTGGCGTCGGCCGAGCTGCGCGCCAGCGACGTGCTGGCGCGCTGGGGCGGCGAGGAGTTCTTGCTGCTGCTGCCGCACACCTCCGCCGAGCAGGCGCTGGCCTGCGTGGGGCGCATCCGCCAGCGGCTGCTGAGCTGGCGCTACGAGGGGCCGCTGCCGGTCGATACGCCCGAGACGCCCTGCGTGACGTTCTCAGCCGGGCTGTCGGTCTGCCGCCGCGAGAGCGACATCGAGGCCGCCATCGAGCGCGCCGACCAGGCGATGTACCGTGCCAAGACGGCCGGACGCGACCGCAGCGAGTTCGACGGCGGGCTGCCGCCCCCCTTCACTTCGGCCAGAGCACCCAGGCCCTGAGCGGCTGCTTCATGCGGCCGGCCTGGGCCTCGGCCTCGTCGCCCCAGCCCCAGAAGTAGTCGGCCCGCACCGCGCCGACGATGGCGCCGCCGGTGTCCTGCGCCATCACCAGGCGCTGCAGCGGCCGCGCCGAGAGCGGCTCGGTGGTGTCCAGCCACACGGGGGTGCCGTAGGGGATGCTGAGCGGGTCGACCGCGATCGAGCGGCCGGGCGTCAGCGGCACGCTCTGCGCGCCCTTGGGGCCCAGCGTGGGGTCGGGCAGCGGCTCTTCGCGGAAGAACACGGTGCGCGGGTTTTGCCAGAGCAGCTCGTTGAGCCGCAGCGGGTTGCGCCGCGCCCACTCCTTGATGCCGGGCCACGACGCCTCCGAGGGCTTGATCTCGCCCTGGTCGATCAGCCACCGGCCCACCGAGCGGTAGGGCTGGTCGTTGTGGCCGGCAAAGGCCAGCCGCACCAGCCGCTCGCGGCCGTCGGCCTCGGTCAGCCGCAGCCGGCCCGAGCCCTGGATCTGCAGCACCAGCGCGTCCAGCGGGTCTTCCACATAGGCGATCTCGCGGCCGCGCATCGTCGCTTGGGCCTCCGGCAGCGTGTCGAGCTGCTGGCGGGTCCAGTAGGGTTTGCGGGTCGCCAGGTCGGGCGGCAGCGTGTAGAGCGGCACCAGGCGGTTGATGTCCGGCAGCCGGCTGGCCTTGACCAGCGGCTCGAAGTAGCCGGTCACCAGGCCGGCCGGGTCACCCTCCGGCGACTCGACGCGGAAGACCCGCAGGCGGGTCTCCAGCCACAGCCGGGCGGCGGTGTCGTCGGGCGGAGTGTAAGTGCGCACTTGTGCGCAGAGCGCAGCCCAGCCTTCGGCAGGCTTGGCGCAGCCCTGGCGCAGCGCGGGCCAGAGCTCGGCGCTGCGGTCCACGCCCCACCCGGGCAGGTCGCCAAAGGCGGCGGGCACCCAGCGCGAGTGGTTGCGCTCCAGCGTGCCGGGCGGCGGGGGCGGGATCTCGCGCGGCGCCGGCGCGGAGGCCGCCGCCGACGCGGCCGGCACGGGCACGCTGCGGCTCGCGCCGCGGTCTTCGACCTCGACCGGGAACTGGCGCGGCACCATCGCGCAGCCGGCCACCAGCGCGGCGAGCGTGGACACGCCGGCCAGCCCGGGCAGCGACAATCCCGTCCGCGCCCGGGGGCGCCAAGGTTTGAGTCTCATGTGGTTGTTCGTGCTGGAATCGTTCGCTGCGCTGGCGCTGCTGGTCTTCATGGTCTGGTGGACGATGTTTTCTGGGCGCCGCGGCGGCGAGCGCCGCGACGAAGATGCTGGCGGCGACAAGACGGCTGACCGCACGGACAAGGACTGAGATTCTCGGTTCCCTTTGCGGGGTTCAATGCTCCTCGGTCGCGGCGCCGCGGGCGGCCGTCCTGGGCGGCCAGAAGAAGCTGAGCGGCGCGCGCCACAGCCGCGAGCGCACCGCGCGGTAGATGCGGCCGCGGTCGCGCAGCTTGAGGCCGCGCGAGGCCATCGCGACGCGGAAGGCCAGCGTGAAGCTCACCGCCAGGTTGAGCGCGCCTATGACCGGGATGGAGGCCAGGCACCACCAGAACGCCGGTTCGTCCAGCAACCCGGTGCCCAGCGTGCCCAGCGCCGCGGCGAGCTGCCCGGTGGACAGCGTGACGTGGCGCACCTCCAGCGGCAGCCCGAAAAACAGCCCGACCGCCGGCACCAGGCCCAGCATCAGGCCCAGCGAGACGTTGGCGGCGAGGCCGGAGATATTGACGCGCCACCAGCGCGACCAGCGTAGCGCGCGCGAGGCGCCCAGCCCCGCAATGAAGCGCGGGTTCCAGGCGATCGCGCTGTCCAGCCGATGGAAGACGAACCAGTTCTCGACCCAGCCGGCGATCAGGCTGGAGGCGAACAGCAGCACGCCGGTGAAAGCGGCGAAGGCCGCGGTCGGTCCCAGCAGGGTCTGCGTCTCCAGCACGTGGTGGGCAACGCTCTGGCTGATCAGCGGCTGGCCCAGCGCCCACCAGCTCAGCGCCTGGGCGCCCAGCACCACCGGGACCACCAGCGTCAGGTTGCCGACGATGCCGGCGAACTGCGAACGCAGCAGGTGGGCCACTTCGTCGACGAAGCCCTCCATCGCGTGTTCGTCGACCGAGGTGTTCTCCAGCTTGGCGGCCAGGGTCGGCGCGGTCATCGCCGGCTGCTTGGTGGCGACGGTCCAGTGCAGCAGGTGAACCAGCACGAAGCAGGTGGCGTAGTTGATGCCGGCCCAGAAGCCGGCCCAGAAGACCGACAGCGTCAGCGCGGCGAGCGCGAACTTGAGCAGCGTGGTGACCCCGATCAGCGCCCCCCCACCGGCCGCCTTGCCCAGCATGGCCTTGTAGCCGGCGCGGTCGCGGGTGATGTAGTGCTCGCCGGTCTCGGCGCTGCGCTCGGTGACCTTGCGCGCCAGCAGCGCGTAGTGCTGGGCGAACAGCGAGCGCAGGCCCAGCCGCTCGGCCCCGGCGCTCACCAGGCCGGCCATCAGCCGGCGCAGCTCGACCGCGGGCTCGCGCGAGACCAGGCAGGCCAGCAGCGCGTCGATGCGCTCGGCGCGGGCGCGCAGCTGGTCGACCTGGAACACCACGTCGACCGAGATGCCGTGCTCGTCCAGGTGGCCGCGCACGCTGTCCGCGGCGCGGCGGCAGGCGTCGAGCACGGCGCCCAGGTACTGCGCCTCGCGGCGCAGCAGCGCGCGGTCCTTGCTGCCGTCGAGGTGGCCGCTGCGCAGCGCCTCGGCGGCCTGCACCACCTGGTGAAAGGGGCGGTCGGCCAGCAGCGAGCGGTCCATGCGCTGGCGCATGGGCTGCGAGAGGCCCGCGGCGCGCATCTGGCTGGCCAGCAGCTGGATGGACTCGACCATCGCGGCCTCCCAGGGCGGGATGGCCGAGGGGGCTTCGGCCGGCTCGGCGCCGTGCTCGGGCGGCGGGCTGCAGAGCGCGATCGCGCGGTTCAGCGTGGTCTCGTCGATGGCCGAGATCCAGGCGGCGTCGTCGGCGTCGATGAACAGCAGGTGGAAGAGCTCGCCCAGGTCGGTGGTCTGCGGCGTGCCGGGCAGGCAGGCCAGGCGCACGCGGTCGGCCAGCTCGCTCAGGAACCCCTGCCGCGGCGCAAAGCCGTAGTCGGCCAGCAGGCCGGTGGCGTCCAGCGCGTGCAGCGTCTCCAGCAGCAGGCCGCTGAAGCGTGCGCGGTGCGCCGGGTGGCGGTCCAGCACATTGAGCAGGTGGCGCAGGCGGCGCACCGGCCAGGGGGTGGCGGCGGGCTCGGCCGACGGCAGTGGCTCGGCCGGCAGGCTGGCCGGGTCTGCGACAGGCAGGCCGCCGTCGGCCGAGGCCTGCGGGGCCGACAAGGCGGCGGTTTGCGGCCCCGGCTCCCGCAGCCACTCGACCAGCCGTATCAGCCAGAGGTGGCGCTCGGCGAGCGACGCGTTCGGATCGGCCGCGTTGAGCAGCGCGGTCAGATCCCAGCGGTGGGCCATCAATGCAGCGCTTGCGATTGGGAGAGTTCGAAGGCCGGCACCGGCGTGTCGAACCAGTGCGCGTCCTCGGTGATGCAGAAGAAGGTGCCCTGCATGCGGCCGCGCGGCGTCGCGATGCGGGTCCAGCTGGTGTATTCGAACTGCTCGCCGGGCTTGAGCAGCGGCTGGTGGCCGACCACCGCAAGGCCGCGCACCTCCTCGGTGTCGCCCGCGCTGTCGGTAATGACCCAGTGCCGCGCCACCAGTTGGCCGGTGACCTCGCCGGTGTTGCGCACGGTGATGGTGTAGGCAAAGGCGTAGACGTTGTCGGCGGCGGAGGACTGCTCGGGCAGGTACTGCGTGGCGACCGTGCAACTGAACTGCGGCGCGGGGGAAAGGGCTTGGGTCATGGCGCGATTCTAGGAAGCTGGGGAGGCGCCGGTGCAAGCCTCCCTAAAATCGAGGGCATCGCCGAGGGAATGTCTCCGTAGCGGCGGCTGCAGCCTCATAAAACCCATGCCCAGCACCTACCGCATCGCCCCCAGCATCCTCGCCGCCGACGTCGCCCGCCTCGGCGACGAGGTCAAGAGCGTGCTCGCCGCCGGCGCCGACTGGATCCACTTCGACGTGATGGACAACCATTACGTGCCCAACCTGACCTTCGGCCCGATGATCTGCCAGGCGGTGAAGCCGCACGCCGTGCTGCCCGACGGGCGCCCGGCACCCATCGACGTGCACCTGATGGTGCAGCCGGTCGATGCGCTGGCGCTGGCCTTCGCCAAGGCCGGCGCCGACCTGGTCAGCTTCCACCCCGACGCCAGCACCCATGTGGACCGCACGCTGCAGCTGATCAAGGCCGAAGGCTGCCAGGCCGGCCTGGTCTTCAACCCGGCGGCGCCGCTGGACGTGCTGGAGTGGGTGATCGACAGGGTCGACCTGGTGCTGATCATGAGCGTCAACCCCGGCTTCGGCGGCCAGAGCTTCATAGCCAGCAGCCTGCGCAAGATAGAGAAAGCGCGCAAGCTGATAGACGCCAGCGGCCGCGACATCCGGCTGGAGGTGGACGGCGGCATCAAGACCGACAACATCCGGCGCGTGGCCGACGCGGGAGCCGACACCTTCGTGGCGGGCAGCGCGATCTTCGGGCAGCCGGACTACAAGGCGGTGATCGCCGCGATGCGAAAAGAGCTGGCGAACCCCGACGCTGGCTAGGAGCGTGGGCGGCAGTGCCAACCCCGGGCGTGCGCGGATCCGGCTTTGCCGGTCCGCTGCGCGAGCCCCCCTGGGGGGCAGGGAGCGCCAGCGACCGTGGGGGCTTCATCATCTCGCTGCTAAACTCCGGCCCCATGTTCATGGCCCGCAAACTGACGAGCAAGACCACCGGGTCGAATGACCGGGGGGCCTGGCCCTGGCGTCGCCTGCCCACGCCTTCAGTCTGACGGGCCGCCGGCGGCCGGCGGGCCTCGCAGTGCCAACGCACTGACGAGCCTCGCTTCCGCCCCTCAAGCGGCCCCAGGGCAGCCACCGCGCGCCAAGCGCCGTCGCTGCACAGTTCTAAGCAACATCCATCGGTGGCCGGCCCGCGCGCCGCACCGAGCTTGGAGGGCACGCCCCATGATCACCGAACTCGAATTCAAGAGCCTGGCCAGCGACGGCTACAATCGCATCCCACTGATCGCGGAGGCCTTTGCGGACCTCGAAACCCCGCTCTCGCTCTACCTCAAGCTGGCCGGCGGCCAGAAGCACAGCTGCCTGCTGGAGTCGGTCGTCGGCGGCGAGCGCTTCGGCCGCTACTCCTTCATCGGCCTGCCGGCGCGCACGCTGCTGCGCACCACCGGCTGGGTGACCGAGGTGGTCACCGACGGCCTGGTGGTGGAGCGCCACGAGGGCAATCCGCTGGACTTTGTCGAGGCCTACCAGCAGCGCTTCAAGGTGGCGCTGCGGCCCGGGCTGCCGCGCTTTTGCGGCGGGCTGGCCGGCTACTTCGGCTACGACACGGTGCGCTATGTCGAGAAGAAGCTGGCGGCGACGGACAAGCCCGGCGGCATCGACACGCCCGACATCCTGCTGCTGCAGACCGAGGAGCTGGCGGTCATCGACAACCTCTCGGGCCGGCTCTACCTGATCGTCTGGGCCGACCCGCACCAGCCCGAGGCCTACTTCTCGGCCAAGCGCCGCCTCTCCGAGCTGACCGACAAGCTGCGCTACAGCGTCACCGCGCCGCCGGTCAAGCGCGGCGCGAGCTACGCGGTGGAGCGCGAGTTCGACAAGGCGGCCTACCTGGAGGCGGTGCTCAAGGCCAAGGAATACATCGCCGCCGGCGACCTGATGCAGGTGCAGGTGGGCCAGCGGCTCAAAAAGCGCTACACCGAGAGCCCGCTCTCGCTCTACCGCGCGCTGCGCTCGCTGAACCCCTCGCCCTACATGTACTTCTACGACATGGGCGACTTCCAGATCGTCGGCGCCTCGCCCGAGATCCTGGTGCGCCACGAGCACAGCGCCGAGGGCGAGAAGATCGTGCTGCGGCCCATCGCCGGCACGCGGCCGCGCGGCGCCACGCCCGAGGCCGACCGGCTGATGGAAGAAGAGCTGCTGGCCGACCCCAAGGAGCGCGCCGAGCACGTGATGCTGATCGACCTGGCGCGCAACGACATCGGCCGCATCGCCAAGACCGGCAGCGTCAAGGTCACCGAGGCCTTCGTCGTCGAGCGCTACTCGCATGTGATGCACATCGTCAGCAATGTCGAAGGCGTGCTGAAGGAGGGCCTCAGCAACCTCGACGTGCTGCGCGCCACCTTCCCGGCCGGCACGCTGACGGGCGCGCCCAAGATCCGCGCGATGGAGCTGATCGACGAGCTGGAGCCGGTCAAGCGCGGCATCTACGGCGGCGCCTGCGGCTACCTGAGCTTTGCCGGCGACATGGACGTGGCGATCGCGATCCGCACCGGCATCGTCAAGAACAACACCCTCTACGTGCAGGCGGCGGCGGGCGTGGTGGCCGACTCGGTGCCCGAGATGGAATGGCGCGAGACCGAGGCCAAGGCGCGGGCGCTGATACGCGCGGCCGAGCTGGTCGAAGAAGGCTTTTGAGGGACTGAAGGAGAACACCCATGCTGTTGATGATCGACAACTACGACTCCTTCACCTTCAACCTGGTGCAGTACTTCGGCGAGCTGGGCCAGGAGGTGCGGGTCTTTCGCAACGACGAGATCACGCTCGAAGGCATCGCCGAGCTGCGGCCGCAGATGCTGGTGCTCTCGCCCGGGCCGTGCTCGCCGGCGGAGGCCGGCATCTGCGTGCCGGCGGTGCAGGCCTTCACCGGCAAGCTGCCCATCCTGGGCGTCTGCCTGGGCCACCAGAGCATAGGCGCGGCGCTGGGCGGGCGCATCGTGCGGGCGAAGACGCAGATGCACGGCAAGACCAGCCTGCTGAGCACGGATGAGAAGGGTGTCTACGCCGGCTTGCCGCCCGAGTTCACCGTGATCCGCTACCACTCGCTGGTGATAGAGCGCGAGACGATGCCGGCGCTGCTGGACATCACCGCCACCTCGGACGACGGCGAGATCATGGGCGTGCGCCACCGCGAGCTGGCCGGCACGGCCACGCCGCTGGAGGGCGTGCAGTTCCACCCCGAGTCGGTGCTGTCGGAGCATGGCCACGCGATGCTGCGCAACTTCATAGCGATGAGCCGGGCGGAGGTGGCAGCGTGAGCGCCGGGGCGGCCGGTCGCGTGATCGACCTGCGCAGCGACACGGTCACCCGCCCGACGGCGGCGATGCGCGAGGCGATGGCGCGCGCCGAGGTGGGCGACGACGTGTTCGGCGACGACCCGACGGTGAATGCGCTGCAGGAGCGCATCGCGGCGATGCTGGGTTTCGAAGCCGCGCTGTTCGTGACCAGCGGCACGCAGAGCAACCTCTGCGCGCTGATGAGCCATTGCCAGCGCGGCGACGAGTACATCGTCGGCCAGATGCAGCACAGCTACCGCTGGGAGGCCGGCGGTGCGGCGGTGCTGGGCAGCATCCAGCCGCAGCCGCTGGAGCACCAGGCCGACGGCACGCTGGCGCTGGCCGACATCGCCGCCGCCATCAAGCCGGACGACCCGCACTACGCGCGCAGCCGCCTGCTGTGCCTGGAGAACACGCTGGGCGGGCAGGTGATGCCGCTGTCCTACATCGAGGCCGCGACCAGGCTGGTGCGTGAGCGCGGCCTGAGCGCCCACCTGGACGGCGCACGCCTGTTCAACGCCGCCGTCGCGTCGGCCGGCGCCGGCGGCGATGCCCTGGCCGCGGCGCGCCGCATCGCGGCGCACTTCGACAGCGTCTCGGTCTGCTTCAGCAAGGGCCTGGGCGCACCGGTCGGCTCGGCGCTGTGCGGCTCGCGCGCCCTCATCGCGCAGGCGCGGCGCTGGCGCAAGATGCTGGGCGGCGGCCTGCGCCAGTCGGGCGTGCTGGCCGCGGCGGCGATGTTCGCGCTGGACCACCACATCGAGCGGCTGGCGGAGGACCACGCCAACGCCCGGCTGCTGGCCGAGGGCCTGGCCGGCCTGCCGGGCGTGGCCGTGCAGGCTCCCGACAC
>DATHWJ010000364.1:0-27401 GCA_035460745.1 Ideonella sp.
CGCATACCAGCGAAAGACCCGCGAGCGTATGCGCATCTCGACCAGCGGCGGCAGCACCCGTGAGAGCGGCAGCAGCACCGCCACCAGCGAGAGCAGCACCACCCACATGCGGTCGACCAGGTTGGACAGCCAGAACGGCAGGTAGCGCTGCAGCCACGGCACGCCGTTGCGGTAGAAGCGCTGCGCCTCGGGGTCCAGCGGGCGCTCGGTGTTGGAGGCATTGGGGAACTGGCCCTTGCGCTGGAACCAGCCGGCGTCGCCGTGCACCTGCGTGGCCGCCTGCACGAAGAGCTGGGCCAGCGCGGGGTGCAGCGACTCGCGCGCCACCAGCGTGGCGGTCGGCGCCACCAGGTGCACGTCCTGCGGCGGCTTGTCGGCCGAGAGGTCGACCACGCCGCGCGGCAGCGTCACCGGGCTCATGAACGGGAAGCGGCGCGAGTAGGCCTCCGCCTGGGCGAAGTCGAACAGGCCGATGCCCGGCGTCTGCAGCAGCATCTGCACCATCACCGACTCGGGCGCCGAGGCCATCACCAGCGCGTCCAGCCGGCCCTCCAGGAACTCGACCACCGCCGGCGTGGTGGCCAGCTGCGAGAGGCTGAGCGCACCGGGCTCGATGCGGTTGGCCTCCAGCATCTGCGCCATCAGCGGCGGCACGCCGCTGCCCGGCACGCCGACGTTGACCTTCCAGCCGGCGAGCTGCGCCAGCGTGCCGAGCTGCTTGTGCTTGAGCAGCCGCTCGGCGCTGTCCTCCCGGTAGAAGAGCCACACCGGCTCGAAGAACATGCTGCCCAGCGAGACCAGGCCCTCGTCGCTCTGCTGGGCTTCGGGCTGGCTGCGCTCGTCGGCGCCGCCCTGCACGAAGGCCAGGTCCACGCCGGCATCGGGGTCGCGCAGCAGCGCCAGGTTGGCGGCCGCGCCTTCGGTCGGGCGCAGCACCACCTCGATGCCATGCTGCTTCAGCAGCGCCGCGTAGCGCCGGCCAAACTCGGCATAGGCGCCCTGGTCGACCCCGGTGGCCAGCGTCACCCGGCGCGGCGGCGACGGATCCAGCACCCAGTAGGCCGCCACCAGCAGGCCGGCTGTCAGCGCGACGAAGGCCAATGTCGAGCTGAGGTACTCGCGCAGCGAGGTCAGACTGGGCAGGCGAGGCAATCGGGGCATGGGGGGCAGACGCGACATGGGCGCCATTGTGCGGTGGGCCGCGCGGCCGCTCGGGGCATGGGGGGCGCTCAGAATGCGGCACCACCCTCCACGCCACCGCCACGCCCTGCACTATGTCGCCGCCCGAACCCACGCTCGCCAGCCGCTCCGCCGAGTTCCGCCGGGTGCTGGGCGCCGAGGCGGTGTCCAACTTCGGCGCGATGCTGAGCCGGCTGGCCGTCCCCTGGCTGGCGGCGCTGGCGCTGCAGGCCACGCCGCTGCAGATGGGCTGGCTGCTGGTGGCCGAC
This sequence comes from Ideonella sp., assembly GCA_035460745.1. Lineage (GTDB taxonomy): Bacteria > Pseudomonadota > Gammaproteobacteria > Burkholderiales > Burkholderiaceae_C > Ideonella. Next base: position 1,449 of record DATHWJ010000364.1, read on the forward strand.
GTGGCGGCCGGCGCGCTGGGGGCGCTGTGGCTGGGCACGCTGGTCGACCGGCGGGACAAGCGCGCCGTGATGCTGGCCACCGACCTGCTGCGCGCCGCCGTGCTGGTGCTGCTGGCTGCGCTGGCGGCGACCGGGCGGCTGACGATGGGCGGCCTGATGCTCGCCGCCGCGGCCAGCGGGCTGCTGACCATGGCCTTCGAGCTGGCCCGCTCGGCCTGGACGGCGCAGCGCCTGGCCGAGACCGACCTGGCCGACGGCAACGCACGCCTCGCCGCCGCCAGCAGCCTCTCCGAGACGGCCGCCTTCGCGCTCGGCGGCTGGCTCTACCAGGGCCTGGGCGCGGTGGCAGCGCTGCTGATCGACGCGCTGAGCTACCTCGGCTCGGCCGCGCTGCTGCGGGGCGTGCGGCCGGCACCGGCGCTGGAGAGCGGCCCATCGGCGGCGAAACAAGCCAGCCCGGCGATCACCTTCTGGCGCGAAGCGCGCGAGGGCCTGGCCGCGCTGCTGCGCGACCCCACGCTGCGCACGCTGGCGGGAGTGGACGCGCTGGTGGCGCTGCACTTCAGCCTCGCCGGCACCAGCTACATGATCTACGTCTCGCGCGACCTGGCGTTCGACACGGGTCCGCTGGGGCTGATCTTCGCCACCGGCGGGCTGGGGGCACTGGCCGGCGCGGCGTTGGCACCCCGCCTGGGCCGGCGCATCGGCGCGGGGCCGGCGATGGCCTGCGGGCTGGCCGCGGCCGGGCTGGGCACGGCGCTGACGCTGCTGGCGAACGGTCCCACGGGGTGGGCCGCGGCGCTGCTGGTGGCGCAACAGGTGATGGGCGATGGCGGCCAGACGCTGCGCGACGTGCACGACCGCAGCCTGCGTCAATCGGCCGCGCCGCCCGCCCTGCGCGCCCGGGTCGATGCCGGCTTGCGCATGGTCTTTCAATCGGCGACGCTGCTGGGGGCCTTGCTGGGCGGGGCCGTGGCCACCGCGCTGGGCATCCGCTGGGCGCTGGGGCTGGCGGCGGGCTGCTGCCTCGTCGCCGCGGCGTGGGTCGCCTGCGGGATCCCCCGCTTGCCCACGCCGGTGGCCGGTCTGGGCGCGGCCGGCGACTGACCGGCCGGCGCCCTTGGCAGAAAACTCAGTGGGCGGGCATCACGGCCGGCACGCTGAATTCGCGGCCGATGACGGTGCGGGCGTAGAAGTAGTTTTGCCGGGCCCGTTCGCTGAGCGAGTCCAGCGACACGTCGCCGGCTTCGTCGCAGGGGAAGCACAGGGCGCGGCCCTGGTTGAACAGGGACTGGAAGCGCAGAACGAAGTTCGCGCGATCCTGAGAGCTGTGGGCAAGGTCCATCTTTGATCTCCTGGCCGCACCCATATGTGAGTGCATGGTGAGAAATTTAGGCCTATCCCCGCGCCAGCACAGCAGGACGCCGTCTGCGCAAGCTGTCGGTGCTCGTCGGCAAGCCGTGTAGCGGTTTATCTGACAAGCGCGCTCGCCGTCGGCGGCGGCGAGCCGCGCTCAAGCGCTGGTTTTGCCGGCCGGCAGGAACTTTTTCACGAGCGTCACGCCCGCCAGCACCAGCCCGCCGGCCACGATGCCCACCACCGCGTCGCCCAGCAGCGAGACCACCGGCCCGCCTATGCTGCCGGCTGCGGCGATCAGCGGCTCCAGCAGGTGGTGCAGGAAAGGCAGGCCGTGGGTCAGGATGCCGCCGCCCACCAGGAACATGGCCGCGGTGCCCAGCACCGACAAGGCCTTCATCAACATCGGCGCGGCCACCAGCAAGGCCCGGCCGACGGCGCGCTGCAGCCCGGTGAAGCCGGAGGCGCCCGAGCGCTGGCTCAGGTACAGGCCGGCGTCGTCGAGCTTGACGATGCCGGCGACCAGGCCGTAGACGCCTATCGTCATCACCAGCGCCACCAGGCTGAGCACGCTGACCTGGGTCAACATCGGCGACGACGCCACCGTGCCCAGCGTGATCGCGATGATCTCGGCCGAGAGGATGAAGTCGGTGCGCACCGCGCCCTTGATCTTGTCCTTCTCGAACGCCACCAGGTCGACCGCGGGGTCGGCTACCGCGCGCGTCAGCTCGGCATGCGCGGTTTCGTCCTCCTCGGCGCGGTGCAGGAACTTGTGGGCCAGCTTCTCGAAGCCCTCGAAGCACAGGAAGGCACCGCCCACCATCAGCAGCGGCGTCACCAGCCACGGCACGAAGGCGCTGATGGCCAGCGCCGTCGGCACCAGGATCACCTTGTTGACCAGCGAGCCCTTGGCCACCGCCCAGACCACCGGCAGCTCCCGGTCGGCCTTGACGCCGGCCACCTGCTGGGCGTTGAGCGCCAGGTCGTCGCCCAGCACGCCGGCGGTCTTCTTCGCGGCGACCTTGGTGAGCAGGGCGACGTCGTCGAGCACGGTCGCGATGTCGTCGAGCAGGGCGAGCAGGCTGGCAGCGGCCATGGTGGGGGAGTTGCGAAGTGGTGGACGGCGGGATGGTAACGGGGGTGCGGTGGGGGGGTGCGGCGGATCGCCCGCGGTGGCTCAGCGCCCAGGCGCCGCGGGCACGAAACGCGCGCAGAGCGCGAGCGTGGCGGCGGAGAGCACCAGCACGCCGAGCGCCAGGGTCAGCGAGCTGCCGTGGGCGATGGCGCCTATCAGAGGCGGGCCGAGCAGGAAGCCGCCGTAGCCGATGGAGGAAGCGGCGGCGATGGCGGCGGCGCGGCTGGTGCCGGGCACCAGCGTGGCGGCGTTGTAGAGGATGGGGACCACGGTGGCGAGGCCGGCGCCGACCACGGCGAAGCCGGCGATCGCCACCCAGGGGTGGGCCGAGAGCAGCACCACGGCCATCGCGACGGCCGCCAGGCCGGCGCCGCCGCCCAGCAGGGTGCGCTGCGGCAGGCGTTCGCGCAGGCGGTCGCCGGCGAAGCGGGTGGCGGCCATCGCGGCCGAGAAGCTCATGTAGCCCAGTGCGGCGAAGGCCTGGGGCTGCAGCAGCTCCTGCTTCATGTAGAGCACGCTCCAGTCGTACATCACGCCCTCGGCGGTCATGCCCGCGAGGATCAGCAGGCCGATCAGCAGCAGCGGCCCGCGCGGCCAGGCGAAGTGCGCCTCGTCGCCCTCGCTGGCGGGGTGGGCGTCGAGCATGCGGCGGGCGCTGAGCCACGCCAGGGCGCCGACCGCGGCGGCCAGCGACGCGAGCTGCAGCGCGGGCGGCATGCCGGCGTGCAGCAGCGCGGCGGAGACGCCGGCGCCCACCATGCCACCCAGGCTGAACATGCCGTGCAGGCCGCTCATCACGGCCCGGCCGCTGATCGCCTCGATGGCCGTGCCCTCGGCGTTGATGGCCATGTCGAACAGGCTGCTGCTGGCGCCGAACAGCAGCATCGCCACCAGCGCCAGGCCGAAGCTGGGCAGCACCAGCAGCGCGGCCAGCGAGCCGGCCACCAGCAGCACGGTGATGCGCGCGGCGCCGCGCACGCCCAGCCGGGCGACCAGCCGGCCGGCGAACAGCAGGCACAGCATCGCGCCGATGGCGGCGGCCAGCAGCAGCCCCGAGAGCGCCGCTTCGTCGAGCTCGAAATGGGCCTTGGCGGAGGGCACGTGCACCCCCCAGGCACCCCCCAGCATGCCCAGGCAGGCGAACTGCACGCGGCAGGCCCACACCGCCGCACGCAGGCGCTCGGCGGTGGGCAGCGGCGGCTCCACGGGGGCCGCACGGGTCGGCGCCAGGTCGGCAGGGTCAGCGTTCACTGCGGGAATCCTTCAGGCAAAGAGAGGTCGCTCGGCACGATGCCGGGCCAGCTCATTTGAAAAGCGCCGGGTGCTCGCGCGCATAGTGGCCGGCGGCCTGCGCATGCGGCAGCTCGAGGAAGGCACGGTAACCGGGTACCAGCATGTAACCCAGCCCCACGACGAACAGCGCGGCGCCGAACGCCGCATAGACCTGGTGCACCGAGCCCAGCGTGAGCGCCACGCCGGCCAGGCCCGGGCCGAGCACGCCGGAGACCTGCATCACCATCATGTTGACCGCCGTCATGCGGGCGCGGAAGTCCTGCGGCATCGCCAGCATGCGGTGGGTCTGGCCGACCATCTGCACGGTGGCGATGCAAAAACCGAAGATCGCAAAACCCAGCACCATCAGCCACGGCAGGCCGGTGAGGCCCACCCCCACCAGGCACAGGCCCTCGCAGAGGATGGCGCCGAAGCTGGCGCGAAAGCGCCCGATGCGCTGCGCCAGCGCCACGGCGCCGCCCAGCGAGCCCAGCAGCATGCCGGCCGACAGGCCCGCCTCGCAGGCCCCCAGCCAGGCGCCGGACAAGCCCAGCGACTGCACCTTGAGCGGCAGCAGCATGCCGATGCCGGGGGTGAAGAAGATCATCACGAGAAACGACACGAAGGTCCAGCCGCGCTCCAGCGGGATCTTCCACTTGGCCGCCAGCCCGGCCTGCAGGTCGACCCACCAGCGGTGCGCCGAGGCGCCGCCGGGCACGGCCCGCGCCGGCGCGACGATGCGCGACGCCAGCCCGCAGGCCAGCAGCAGCAGCGCCGCGTGCACCCACAGCGCCAGCGCGGTGCCGGCCAGCGCCAGCAGCGCGCCGCCCAGCACCGGACCCAGCATGCGGCCCAGCGCCTGCGCGCTCTTCTGGTAGCCCAGGCCCTCGGTCAGCCGCTCGGGCGGCAGCAGCTCGGCGACGATGCTGAACGAGGCCGGCATGATGGCCGCCATCGCCACCACCGCGCCCAGCTCCAGCGCGGTGATCCAGACGATGCTGTAGACCCCGGCCTGGGCCAGCACGGCCAGCACCAGCGACTCCAGCAGCATCAGCAACAGCCCGCCGGTGATCAGGTCGCGCTTGGAGATGCGGTCGCCCAGCGGCGACAGCAGCGGCAGCGCGACGAAGGAGCCCAGCGCGAGCGTGCCGGCGTAGAGCGCCAGGTGGTGGGCGCCGCCCTCCTGCGCAATCCACCAGGGCACGGCCACGTGGCCGACCATCAGCGACAGCAGCATCAGCGCATCGCTGACCAGCAAGGAACGGAACGGCCGGCCGAGCGCCGCGATGGGCGCCAGCACGCGGCGCGAAACCTGCAACAAAAGAGGGGTCTCCCGGGGCGGTGGTTTGCCGCCGCTCGGCATGGCGGCGGCGTGGCCGGTCAGTCTACGTGGTGAAGGCCGCTTGCCTCGGCGAGCGGCCTCCCGGACGGTGCGACTGGCCCATGCCCGCAGCGGCTAAAGTCGGCCGCTTCCATGCTGCCGGCCCGCGGCCATCCCGCGGGCCGCCGGCAGCTCCGACCACCGCCACAAGCCTTCGTCGCCATGCGCCACCCGACCTTTGCCACCCGCCTCGCCGCACTGGCCTGCCTCGCCACGCTCGCCGCCTGCTCGACCTCGACCCCGCCATCGCCCGCCGAGATCCTGGCGCCCAACGCCAACCTGGTCGCCCAGGGCATCCCGCCGGTGCCGCTGCCGCTGGTGCGCAGCGTCGAGAAGTACACCGACTTCCGTGGCCATGGCTTCGTCGACTGGCACCCGACTCAGCGCGAGATGCTGGTCGCGCACCGGCCGGCCGGCGGCGACACCAGCCAGCTCTTCCGCCTCGCCGGCCCGATGGCCGAGCCCGAGCGGCTGACCAACTTCCCCGATCCCGTCACCACTGGCAGCTACGAGCCGCGCGATGGCCACTACATCGTCTTCGCCCGCAGCACCGGCGGCAACGAGGCCTACCAGCTCTACCGGCTGGACCTGAACCAGCCGCGCACGCTGACGCAGCTGACCGACCCCGACCAGCGCCACGAGCTGAACGTCTGGCTGCACGGCACGGCCGCGCCGGGCCAGCCCGTGCCGCCCAGCCTGGCCATTGCCAGCTCGGTGCCGCTGGACCGCACCGCCGCCGGCGGCGCACGCACCAGCATCGCCACCACGCTGTGGCTGATGGACCCGCTCAGGCCCACCGACAAGCGCAAGCTCACCGAGCTGCCCGGCGCCGGCTGGCAGGCCGCCGCCGTCTCGTGGGACGACAAGCAGGTGGCGCTGCTGCGCTACATCTCGGCCACCGAGTCGCAGGTCTGGCTGCTCGACCTCGCCAGCGGCCAGCGCCGCCAGCTGCTGCCCGCCGCGGGCGACACCACCGCCGCGACCTACTTCCCGGCCGGTTTCGAGCGCCAGGGCGGCGGGCTGTTCGTCATCAGCGACCGGGCCGGCGAGTTCCGCGAGTTCGTGCGCCACGACCTGGCCAGCGGCACCACCACCCGCGTCACCGGCCACATCCCGTGGGACATCAGCGGCGGCAGCGTCACCGATGACGGCCGGCTGATCGCGCTGCAGGCCAACCAGGACGGCCTGGACACGCTGCACCTGTTCGACGGCGCCACGCTGCAGGAGCGCCCCGCGCCCACGCTGCCGGCCGGCAACGTCGGCACCACCCGCTTCCACGCCGCGCGCGGCGAGCTGGCCTTCTCGCTCAACGGCTCGGCCGGCCCCAGCCAGCTCTATTCGCTGGACCCGGCCAGCGGCAAGGTCGAGCAGTGGACCCAGGCCCAGGCCGCGCCCGGCGTCGATCCCGCCAGCTTCTCGGCCCAGCAGGTGGTGCGCTGGCCCAGCTTCGATGGCCGCAGCATCTCCGGCATCCTCAACCTGCCGCCGGCCCGATTCACCGGCAAGCGCCCGGTGCTGATCGCCATCCACGGCGGCCCGGAGAGCCAGGCCACGATGGGCTTCATGAACCGCAGCAACTACCTGATCGAGGAGCTGGGCATCGCGGTGATACAGCCCAACGTGCGTGGCTCGTCGGGCTACGGCAAGACCTTTCTCGCGCTCGACAACGGCGCGCTGCGAGAAGACTCGGTGAAGGACATCGGCGCCTTGTTCGACTGGATCGCGAAGCAGCCCCATCTCGACGCCTCGCGCGTGATGGTCACCGGCGGCAGCTATGGCGGCTACATGAGCCTGGCCGTCAGCACCCACTACGCCGACCGCATCGCCGGTGCCATCGACGTGGTGGGCATCTCCAATTTCGTCAGCTTCCTGAACAACACCGAGAGCTACCGGCGCGACCTGCGGCGGGCGGAGTACGGCGACGAGCGCGACCCTGCGATGCGCACGCTGCTGGAGCAGATCTCGCCGCTGACCCACGCCGACCGCATCACCAAGCCGCTGTTCGTGGTGCAGGGCAAGAACGACCCGCGCGTGCCCTGGACCGAGGCCGAGCAGATCGTCGCCAAGGCCCGCGCCAACGGCACGCCGGTGTGGTACCTGCGGGCCGAGAACGAGGGCCACGGCTTCGCGCGCAAGGAGAACGCGGACTTCCAGTTCTACGCGTCCATCCTGTTCATGCGGCAGACCCTGTTGAAATAGTCCCCCCTACTGCCTGGGAGAGTGCTCGATGAAGATCTCAGCTTCACTCACGCTTGCGCTGGCCGCCAGCACGCTGCTCGGCGCCGCCGCCCACGCCACCAACTACTCGCTCTGGATCAACGGCCGCGACGGCGATGGCCAGCCCGGCAACCACGCCGACTTCAGCTACTGGGGCCCGGCGAGCGCCGATGCCGGCGTCAACAAGAAGTCGGTCAACTGGGACGGCTACAGCCACATCGCCGACCAGAACTACCGGGTGCGCGACGCGCTCGACTGCTACTGCACCGGCGACAACTGGTGCTACGTGGCGGTGCACAGCGCCGGCAACCTGATGATCGGCTACGCGCTGTCGCTCTACGGCGGCAGCACCCGCGTCAAGAAGAACGCCAGCCCGGACGCCAACGGCAGCTGCAGCGCCACCGACGGCAGCACCCAGGTCGGCTGGAACATCAAGTGGGTGGACGTCTCGGCCGGCGCCGGCGGCGGCTCCGAGCTCGCCAACAGCGGCGACTGGGCGCTCGACGAGCCGCTGGTCTCCGACCTCAAGACCGGCACCGCACGGGCCATGTACAACCACAACGAGACCCGCGGCAAGCTCTTCAACCTGTACGCTGGCGCCAGCGGCACGCTCTACTCCTTCGTGCTGCCGGGGCAGGACGACGAGGTGGTTTCCTACCACTCCAGCGGCGGCGTCTCGGGCAACTCGGGCGCGGCCTTCTGCAACCCCTCGGACTGGTTCTGCAACGACCTCACGCTGGGCACCAAGAAGAACGAAGGCGGCCGGGCGAAGTGGAGCAACCACAGCGTGGTCTTCCGCGACAACAGCGAGCGCTACGACCACTACACCGACCAGAACTGGGGCGGCGTGACCTCGCTGGTGCGGGCGGACATGGCGCTCAACGCGGTCGCGGCCCAGGGCAGCCCGCGCCTGCCGCTGACCGAGGCGCAGCGCCCTGCGGCGGCCGAGCGCCTGGCCCGCATGCGCCAGCTGCGCGACGCCTACCAGGCCGCCACGCGCTATCCGCCCGGATCGCGGCCGCTCGCCGAGCAGCCGGACCAGTTGAACCCGCAGCGGCCCATCGTCGAAGAGCTGCCCCTGCGCCTGCCCGGCACCGCCGTCGTGCCCGGCTACCGCCTGCGCACCACGCAGCAGCGCGTCTACAGCCAGGGCGACGAGAGCGTGCTGCTGACCGTCTCGGCGCGCGACGAGCAAGGCCGCGTGCTGCCGCTGCGTGTCGTGCAGGCGGATGCGCACGAGGGCGCGACCGGGCACCGGCCGCCCCGCGGGCCGCAGGTGCCGGTGTCGTTCACCGACGACGGCAGCGGCGGCGACGCGGTGGCGGGCGACGGTGTGTTCAGCACGCTGCTGCAGCCGGCCCGGCAGGGCTTCGCCGCGCTGGACGGGCTGGTCCGCGTGGAGCTCTCGCTGCAATCCGGCGAGCAGCCGGGCTTTGCCTTCTTCGACGTGATCCACAGCCCGCAGGCGCCGGCCGCCTGGCTGCCCGGCGTCAGGGAGGCGGTGGAGAGCGGCTCGCTGAACCTTTACCTGAAGCTCGACGTGCACCAAGCCGGCCGCTACGTGGCCAGCGGCCGCGTCTTCGACGCCGATGGCCGGCCGCTTGCGCTGCTCGGCTTCAACGAGACGCTGGCGGCCGGGCCGCAGGAGCTGCGGCTGCAGGTCTTCGGCAAGCTGGTGCACGACCTGCAGCCCCGCTTCCCGCTGACGCTGCGCGACGTCGATGCCTACCTGCTGAAGCCCGACCGCTTCCCCGACCGCGCACTGTTGCCGGCCCGCCACGGTGCTGTCCACCGCTCGCAGGCCTGGCCGCTGTCGGCTTTCTCCACCGCCGAATGGCGCAGCGAAGAGCGCAGCCGCACGCTGGCCGAACATGCCAAGGACGTGGCCGAGGCCCAAGCGGCACTCGGCCAGCCTGCCGGCACCTCGGCGGAGCGGTGAAGTAAGCTCCGCCGCCCCGCTCTCGCAGCGCCCTCGCTCCAAACAAGCTCCCCCATGACCCAAAAGAAAACCGATCTCGACCGCCTGATGCTCGACAGGATCAACGGCCAGCGCAAGAACGCCGCCGTGTCGGCGCGCTTCGGCGAAGCCGCCGCCGCACTGCCCGACCGCCGTGAGCAACGCAAGCTCGACGCCGCGGCGGGGCTGGTGCCCTTCGCCTGCAAGCTGCCGTCCGAGCTCACGCAGCGCCTGCGTGACCGGGCATCGACCCACGAGGGCGGCATCAACGGGTTGGTCGCCGAGTTGCTGCAAAAAGCGCTCTGATGGGTGCCTGAAACGCGGGGCCAAGGCCCCGCCCCCGCGGCGCCCGCGGCAACGCGAAAGCCCCCGAAGCTCGAAGGCCACTGCGGCGCACTGGCTAGATAGGGGAAGCTGTGGTGAAATTTGCAACAAGGTGTGCCTGCAGCGGCCCACCACCGCACGGCACCTCCCGCGCGGCTTGCCACCCAGACCACCCCGCGGACGCATGCCGATGACGCTGAAACACCTCACCCTCGGCACAGCGCTGGCGCTGGGCCTTGCCGCCCCCGCCTGCCACGCCACGCTGGCCGTGGGGGCCGACGCCCCCGACTTCAGCGCCGACGCCGCCCTCGGCGGCCAGCCCATGCGCTTCAGCCTGGCCGCCGCGCTCAAGAAGGGCCCGGTGGTGCTGTACTTCTACCCCAAGGCCTTCACCAGCGGCTGCACCGTCGAGGCGCACCAGTTCGCCGAGGCGAGCGACAAGTTCGGTGCGCTCGGGGCGACGGTGATCGGCGTCTCCAACGACGACGTCGCGACGCTGAAGAAATTCTCGGTGGAGGCCTGCCGCAACAAGTTCGCCGTGGCCGCCGACGATGGCGCCAAGGTGATCAAGGCCTATGACGCCGCGCTGACGCTGATGCCCAACACGGCCGACCGCGTCTCCTACGTGATCAGCCCGCAGGGCAAGATCCTGAGCGTTTACCAGAGCATGAGCCCGGAGGGGCATGTCGAGACGACCTTGAAGGCCGTGGAGCGCTGGCGCACCGCCGCGCGCCCCTGAGAGCCTGAGACACGGCTCGCAGCACGAGCCCTGACCCGCCAATCCGTACCCCGGAGGAGACCCTTTGAACAAGACCCTTTCACTCGCCTGGCGCCGCGCCGTCACTGCCGCCACCACCGGCCTGCTGCTTGCTGCCGGCGCCACGGCGCAGACGGCCGCACCGGCCTGGTTGCAGCCCGGCTTCGACGCCGCACAAAGCTGGGCCAACCCGCAGGAAAGAACGCTCAAGCCGCGCAACGTCGGCCAGCTGAGCCAGCTCTGGTCGCAGCAACTGGGCCAGTTCTATGTCGGCCAGACGACCCAGTCCGAAGGCGTGCTGTACGCCTGCTCCAACCTCTACGGCCTGAGCGCGCTCGACGCCGCCAGCGGCGCCACGCTGTGGACGCGCGGCGGCCTGGGCGGCAACTGCGGCGCCGCCACGCTGACGGACAGCGTCGCCTACGTCACCACCCGGCCGCCGGTGCCCAGCCAGAGCACCCTGAGCGCGCTCAACCGCGCCGATGGCAGCACGCTGTGGAGCGTGCCCGTGCCCAACCCCCAGGCCAACAGCCTGGGCTTCCAGGACCCCACGCTCGCCGGCAAGCGCCTCTACGTGGCCGACGGCCGCTCCGGCATCTCGGCCTTCGACGCCGCCACCGGCGCGCTGCACTGGCAGGCCGCCACCGGCATGCTGAACAACCAGGCCGCGGTCGCCGGCGGCATGGTCTACCTCAGCACCTGGGGCAACGGCGGCAGCGAGCCGCACCGCGTCTTCGCCTTCAGTGCCAAGGACGGCACGCCGAAGTGGACCAAGCCCACCGACCTCGGCAACAGCCAGTACCCGCCGGCCGTCGCCGCCGGCCGCGTCTTTGCCGGCAGCGACAGCGGCACCGTCTACGCCTACGACGCCGCCACCGGCAAGCCGCTCTGGCACACCGCCTTCAGCGGCTATGTCTCGGCCCCGCTGGTGGCCATCGAGCAGGCCTTGTTCGTCAACACCGGCACCCGCACCGTGAGCGCCATCGACGCCCGCAACGGCCAGGTCCGGTGGAGCACCACGCTGCCCAACAGCGCCGCGGTCTCCTCCAACCTGGTGCTGGCCAACGGCGTGCTGTTCTTCACCATCACCGACTTCGGCGGCGTGCACCGCCTGACCACGATGGACGCCCGCACCGGCCAGCCCGGCGCCATCCTGCCCGAGATCCTCTGGGGCAGCCACGCCCAGGTCACGGTGGTCGAAGGCCGCGTGCACGTCTCGACCAGCCAGGGTTTCCTGCAGGTCTACGGGCTGAAGTAGCCCCGCGCACCGCCGCTCAGCCCCGCTTCGAGCGGCTCACGGCCTTGGCCGCGCGGCCGCGGGCCTTCCAGACCGCCATCTGCTGCTGGCGGTCGAAGACCGTCATCTCGTGCCGGCGGGCTTCGCGCATCAGCTTCTGGTAGCTCAGCAAGCGCTCGGGCGCGATCGCTGGACGCACCGCGCAGCCGGGCTCGTCGTGGTGCTCGCAGTCGCGGAAGCGGCAGTGCGGCGCGAGCGAGGCCACGTCGTCGAAGGCGGCGTCGAGCTGGGCCTCGTCGGCATCGAGCTGCAGGCCGCGCAGGCCGGGCGTATCGATGATGCAGGCGCCGGCGGGGCAGCGGTGCAGCGAACGGGCCGTCGTGGTGTGGCGGCCCCGGTCGTCGCCCTGGCGCACCGGGCCGGTCGATTGCAGGCTGCCGAGCGAGCCGCCATCGGCCTGCGCCAGCGTGTTGGTCAGGGTGCTCTTGCCGGCCCCGCTGGAGCCCATCAGCACCAGCGTCTGGCCGACGCCCAGCCACGGGGCGAGCGCGGCGCGGGCGGTCTCGGCGCGGCCGTCGAGCGCGAGCACATCGACCTCGCCGTGCAGCCGGCCGCCCTGCTCCAGGCCGAGGTGGCGGCGCACCGCCAGCACGCGCGCCGCCGGCTCAGCGTGCAGGTCGGCCTTGCTGAGCACCACCACCGGGCGCACGCCGGCCAGCCGCACCAGCGCCAGGTAGCGGTCGAGCCGGCGCAGGTTGAAGTCGTGACCCATGCCCATCACCAGCAGCGCGGTGTCCACGTTGCTCACCAGCGGCTGGCGCTCGCCGCGGCTGTCGCGCCGCAGCAGCCGCGTCTCGGGCGGCACGCGGGCGGCGGCCCACCACTCGCCGGGCTGGGTTTCCCGGGCCAGCACCCAGTCGCCCACCACCAGGGTATCGGCCTGCATCTGCAGCGCCAGCCGCAGCGTGGGCCAGGTCTGCGCGGGCAGGGCCGTGTGGCCGTCGTGCAGCGTCACGCGGTCGCGCTGCACCTCGGTGATGCGCATCAGCCGGTCGCCCGGCTCGCTGGCGGACAGGCTGAACAAGCGCGCCACCAGGGCCTGGCTCAGGCCGATCCCGCGCAGCGCTTCGAAATCTATCGAGTCGATCATGGATGAAGAATCCGTCATTCCAGAACTGGCGCGTGTGTCGGCACACGCGCGGACGCACATGCACCGAAGCGCATGGCAACAAGAGGTCTGGGGTGCGGCCCGGCGACAGCCGGTAGCGCGGACGGAGTGCCCCGAGCCGGCCACCGCCGCCTGCAAGGCGGCCAGCGGCCATGGGGAGCTCGGGCGGGCGAGACGCAGCGGTCTTCGCGGGGTCGGCGCCTGAGCGAAAGCTCAAGGCGCGCGATGAGGTATCAGCAGTCCGGCGCGGCGGTCAGCGGGTGACCCGGGAGGGGGTGCGGGCAATATCTGTCATGGCGTCCTCCTTCGCGTGGCGGGGCTGGAAAGCGGCGAACTGTGAAGCCTCGCCGAGGGCTTGTCAATAGCGGATCGTCCCCTCGACATCGGCACGGTGCTTGCTGACGATGCACTCCCTCGTGTCTTACTCTTTTGGAAAGATCCTCATGCACAACACGCTTTATCGTTGGCAGCCGGCGATCCTGGCCGCCGCGATCGCTGCGGCTGTTTCCACCACCGCAACGGCCGGCGGCCCGACGATCTCGGCCGCCGTCGCCCAAGGCCCTCAGAGCACCGGCCAGATGATCGTCAAGCTGCGCGCCGGTGCGGCCGAAGCGGCCGGCGCCAGCCTGCAAGCCGTCGCCGCACAGCACGGTGTGAGCCTGGCCAAGCTGCGCACGCTGGCCGTCGGCGCCACCGTCTTCAAGCTCGGCCGCCCGTTGCCGCTCGCCGAGGCGCGCGCACTGGCGCAGGGGCTGAAGGCCGTGGACGGCGTCGAGTACGCCGAGCCCGATCAGATCCTGAAGGCCGACTTCACGCCCAACGACCCGCTCTACGCCTCGCTGCCGCAGTGGCACTACAACGAGCCCGTCGGCGGCATCGACCTTGAGGCCGCCTGGGACACCGCCACCGGCACCGGCGTGGTGGTCGCCGTGCTGGACACCGGCTACCGCCCGCACGCCGACCTGGTGGACAACATCATCCCCGGCTACGACTTCATCGAGGACCTGACGGTCGCCAACGATGGCGACGGCCGCGACGCCGACGCGCAAGACCCGGGCGACTGGTACAAGTACCTGGGCGTCATCCCCATCGACAGCAGCTGGCACGGCACCCACACCGCCGGCACGGTCGCCGCGAAGACCAACAACGGCATCGGCCTGGCCGGCGTGGCCTTCAACGCCAAGGTGATGCCGGTGCGCGTGCTCGGCAAGGGCGGCGGCTACACCTCGGACATCACCGACGGCATCATCTGGGCCTCGGGCGGCAAGGTCGAAGGCATTCCCAAGACCACCACGCCGGCGCGCGTGATGAACATGTCCTTCGGCGGCACCGGCGAGTGCAGCGCGGCGCTGCAGGCCGCCATCAACGCCGCCGCCAAGCGCGGCACGCTGTCGGTGGTCTCGGCCGGCAACGACGCCGCCGAGGCCGGCACCAAGAACCCGGCCAACTGCGCCAACGTGATCCCGGTGGCCGCGACCGGCCGCGACGGAGCCCGCGCCACCTACTCCAACTTCGGCAGCATCGTGCGCATCGCCGCGCCCGGCGGCTCGGGCAACGAGTATGTGTGGTCGACGCTCAACACCGGCAAGAAGACGCCGGTCGCCGATGCCTATGCCGGCTACCAAGGCACCTCGATGGCGGCACCGCACGTTGCCGGCGTCGCGGCGCTGATCTGGTCCAAGAACCCGTCGCTCAGCCCCAAGCAGGTGGCCAAGATCCTGATCACCACCGCACGCCCGTTCCCGGCCTCGTGCGAGGGCTGCGGCAGCGGCATCGTCGATGCCAACGCGGCCCTTGCGGCCACGCCGGCACCGTGATGACGGCTTCGGTCCGCTGACCACCGCACATGGGCCCTCGGGCCCATGTGCTTTTGGGGCGGGACATGACAAGTGAAACGGAGCGCGAGCCGGCGTGAAACCTGGCGCTAACCGGCCGGGCAGAACCTGAAGGCCACGGGCGAAGCGACAGCCACAAGGTCGCTGCGAGACCGCGCAACCCATGATCGAAAGGATCCCTGCCATGAACACCCCCCTGAAGACCCAGGCCTCCCGCCTGCTGTTCGCCGTCGGCCTGGCCGTCGGTGCCATCGCCGCCCATGCCGCCGGCGGTGTCAGCGTCGTGCCCTCGCAAGAATCGCTGGTGCAGCCGGGCATGAGCCAGGCCGAAGTGAAGCAGGCGCTGGGCCGGCCGGCGCGCCATGAAAAATTCATGAACGAACAAGGCCCCACCTGGACCTACGACGTGGCCACCGTCGAGACCGACGGCCAGACCCTGTTCGACGTCGATTTCGGTGCCGACGGCAAGGTGGTCTCGGCCACCGAGCGCATCGTCGAAAGCAACTGAGCCTGAGCCTGGATGCAAGGCTCCGCGCGGGGCCGGCCGGGTCAGCCGGCGGCCTTGCGGGTCGCCACCGGCTCGGGCAGCGGCTTGGCCGCCAGCGTGCGCACCTGGGTCACCAGGTGGTTGTGCGCGTCGAGAAACGCCGCCGCGATGACCTTGCCTTCGTTGGTATTGCTCCAGCCCAGGCCGCCCGCACCGCCGAGCTTGCCGAGCACCATGCCGCCTATGCCCAGGTCGGTGGTGCGGGCGGCGCCGGTGGCGGCCGAGAGCTGCTCGGTGGTTTCGTTGTCGGTCAGCAGCAGCACCACCTGTGCCTCCTTGAGCTTGACCTGCTCGGCCGCGCCGGCGAACTTGTCCAGCCCCGGGATCGCGGCCAGGATGCCGCCGATCTGCCGGCCGGCGTCCTGCTCGGAGAACGTGAGGCTGGGCACCACGCTGTACTGCGCGACGATGCCGCGGCCCTTGCGCACCGAACCGTCCTGCCGCAGCACACCCTTGTCCTTCAGCTCCTGCTCGCGCACCGTCGCGTTCAGCCCCGCGTTGCGGTCGACGATGCGGAAGCAGCCGCTCTGCTGCATGATCACCCGCACCAGCGGCAGCGGCGACTCCGGCAGGCCGCCGCGGCCTATGCCGACGTAGCCGGTCTGGTTCTCCACCAGCGAGACCACCGCCACCGGCGCGTCGCAGTGCAGCAGCTCCTTGGCCTCGTTCTGCGCGCCCTGCGGGCCGCCCGAGCCCGACACGACGGAGCCGCCCTGGCCCATCTCCACACCTTGTTTGCCGCAGCCCGCCACGCCCAGCGCCATCAGCGCGGCCAGCAGCGGCGCGGCGCGCTGCACTTGGGGATGGCGAGACGAAAGAGAACGCAGGGATGACATGGATTCCTCTTGCGAAAGGGTCGGGGACAGGTGACACCCAGGCAGGGCTCCAGACCCCGGGTGGCGGGCACTTTAGCAGCCGAACGCCCGCGCCCAGGCCATCGCCGGCGCGCCCGCGCCAAGACCCTTTGCGCCACGCCCGCGCCGCCGGCGCCCCAGAATCGGCGCGATGAAACTATCGGTACTGGACCAATCCGTCGCGCTCGCCGGCAGCGGCGAAGACGCCGCGATCCGCGACACCCTGCAGCTCGCCCAGCACTGCGAAGCGCTGGGCTACCACCGCTTCTGGCTCAGCGAGCACCACAGCCTGCCGACCATCGTCGGCTCGGCGCCCGAGATCCTGATGGCGGCCGTCGCGGCGCGCACCACGCGCATCCGCATCGGCAGCGCCGGCGTGATGCTGCCGCACTACTCGCCGCTCAAGGTGGCCGAGCAGTTTCGCGTGCTGGAGGCGCTGGCGCCCGGACGCATCGACCTCGGCGTGGGGCGCGCGCCGGGCAGCGACATGCGCACCGCGCAGGCGCTCAACCCGCACAGCTACGGCTCGGCCGACCACTTCCCCGAGCAGATCCGCGACCTGCAGGCTTGGACAGCCGGCCAGCAGCACCGCGGCATCGTCGCCCACCCGCGCGCGCCCCAGCACGGCCAAGGTGCTGCGGGCGAAGCCGACCCGGCCCGCACGCCCGAGCTCTGGGTGCTGGGCAGCTCGGACTACGGCGCGCAGCTCGCCGCCGCCTTCGGCCTGCCCTATGCCTACGCCTACTTCTTCGTCGATGGCCAGGGGGTCGAGCAGGCGCTGGGCCTGTACCGCCAGCGCTACCAGCCCAGCCCGCGCCACCCGCTGCCGCAGGCCACCGTCTGCGTCTGGGCGCTGGCGGCCGAGACCGAAGAAGAAGCCCTGCACCACGCGCTGAGCCGCGAGCGCTGGCGGGTGGACCGCATGAAGGGCCGGCTGGGGCCACTGCAAAGGCCGGACGACATCGCCGCACGCGGCTTCACGGCCGAGGAGATGGCAACCGTGGCGGCAATGCGCAGCAAGGCCTTCGTCGGCAGCGCGGCGCAGGTGGGGCAAAGCCTGCGCCGGCTGGCCGGCGAACTGCAGCTCGACGAACTGGTGGTCAACACCTGGGCCCACGACCCGCAGGTGCGGCGCCGCTCCTACGCGCTGCTCGCCGCGGAGTTCGGCCTGGCCGCCTCGGCCTGACGGCCCGCCGCGGTCCGGCAAAGGCGGCCTATTCACCCGAATGCCCTTGTTGGGGCAGAGGTATCTTGCCCGGTGCAGCGTGCGCGTCCTGGCGCACGCCCCCACCACATCGATGGCAAAACCCGGGTGAAAGCAAGACAACTGGCCAGCAGCCTCGTCGCACGATTGATCGCGATGGGCCTGCTGCTGGGCGTGCTGGGCACGGTGGCGAGCTATGTGCAGCTGACGCGCTTCCTGCGCGAAGACCTGACCCACGTCGTCTCGGCGCAGCAGATGGCGCTGGCCGAGTACGTCGCGCGCGACGTCGACACCTACCTGCGCGACAGGCAGCGCTTCCTCGAGCGCCTGGCCGCGACGCTGCCGCACGCCCTGCTGGCGCAGCCCGCGCGCCTGGCCGAGTGGCTGGCCGAGCGGCGCGACCTGCAGCCTTCGATGTCGCTGGCGCTGGCCGTCGCCGACACCAGCGGCAAGGTGCTGGTCGAGCTGCCGACTGCAGCGGGTGCGACGGGTGCGACGGTGCGCAGCGGCGGCACGCTGGCCGGGCGCCCCGACTTCCTGGCGGCGCGCGGCGGCCTGCCGACGATCGGCCGTCCCGGCATCGACCCCGTCTCGCTGCAACCGATCTTGCCGATGGCCCTGCCCATCAAGGACGCCAGCGGCCGGGTGGCCGCCGTGCTGCTCGGCACGCCGCAGATCGCGACCGACGGCTTCCTCGCCCGCATGCTGCAGGGCCATATCGGGCGCAGCGGCGGCGTGCTGCTGATCTCGCCGCAGGACCAGCTCTTCGTGGCCAGCAGCGACCCGGCCATGGTGCTCAAGGCGACTCCGCCGGCAGGCGTCAATCCGCTGCACGACCGAGCGATGGCCGGCTACCGCGGCAGCGGCACCACCGTCAACGCCAAGGGCATCGAGGAGATCTCGGCGATCGCCTCGGTGCCCAGCGCCGGCTGGTTCGTCGTGGCACGGCTGCCGACTGCCGAGGCGCTGGCCACCGTGGGCCGCATGCAGGGCTTCATCCTGCGCTACCGCTCGCTGGGCGTGGGGGCGGGGCTGGTACTGATCAGCCTGGTCGTCGCCTGGCTGTTCAGGCCGCTGCTGCGCGCCGCGGCCCAGGCCGAGAAGATGGCCCGCGGCGAGCTGCCGCTGACACCGCTGCCGGTGGTGCGCGACGACGAGATCGGCCAGCTCACGGCGGCGTTCAACCGGCTGCTGTCGCGCCTGGACGACCACCAGGCCGAGCTGGGCCGGCTGGCCCACCACGACAGCCTGACCGGCCTGCCCAACCGCAAGCTGCTGGCCGACCGGCTGCACCAGGCGCTGGCCCGGGCGCAGCGCCAGCAGAGCCAGGTGGCCCTGCTGTTCCTCGACCTGGACGGTTTCAAGCGGCTCAACGACACGCTGGGCCACGAGGCCGGCGACACCGCGCTCAAGGAAGTGGCGCGCAGGCTCTCGGGCGTGGTGCGGCAGAGCGACACCGTGGCCCGGCTGGGCGGCGACGAGTTCGTGCTGCTGGCGACCGACATCCACGCGCCGGTGGAGCACTCGCTGCACGCGCTGGCGCAGAAGTGCATCGCCGCGGTAGGCCGGCCGCTGCGCCTGGGCGAGAGCGACCACGTGCTGGGCGTCTCGGTGGGCATCGCGCTGTCGGACGGCAGCGACAGCGCCGAGCACCTGCTGGTGGCGGCCGACAAGGCGATGTACGGCGTCAAGCAGGGCGGGCGCGGCGGCTATGCGGTGGCCCCGGCACGGGCTGGCGCGGCGGCGCCCGCGGTGGCGCCTGCCGAGGCCTGCGTGCCGGCCTGACAATCCGGCGATGCAAACCATCCCCTTCGAAGTGCGCGGCGACCACATCACGCTGGACGCCTTGCTCAAGGTCACCGGCCTGGCACCCAGCGGCGGCATCGCCAAGATGATGATCGCCGACGGCCTGGTGCAGGTCGATGGCCAGGTCGAGCTGCGCAAGACCTGCAAGATCCGGCCGGGCCAGGTCGTGCGCCTGGGCGAGACAGAGGTCGGCGTCTCGGCGGCCGCCGCCGACGCCGGCTGAGACCGGCCCGCCCGCGCATGAACGAGCTGCCCCGCACCTTCAAGCTGGTCACCGTCTGGCTGCTGCTGGGCACGGCCGTGTTCATCGGCATGCAGCACCTGCTGCGCGAGCGCAGCCAGCCGCGCGTGATGGTGAGCGACGGCGTGGTCACGCTGGACCGCGCGGGCGACGGCCACTACCACTGGCCGGGCCGCATCAACGGCCAGGCCGTCAGTTTCCTGATCGACACCGGCGCCACCCGCACCACCCTGCCCGGCAGCCTGGCCCGCGAGCTCGGCCTGCCGCGCGGCGCCACGGTGCGTACCCAGACCGCGGCCGGCCCGGCGACCGGCTACACCACCACCATCGACCTGCTGCTGGACGGCGGCCCGAGCGCACGCCGCCTGCCGGTCACCGTGATGGAGACCATGGAGGGCCCGCCGCTGCTGGGCATGGACCTGCTGGGCCTGCTGCGCATCGAGCAAGGCCAGGGCCGGATGCGGCTGGCGCCACCCAGCTGAGCAAGTGACTTGCGCGACTTCAGGGTTTACTCTAGAATCGCGGGCTGCACTGAACGACGCTATACGCCTACTTGCCTGGCGCAGCGCTTTTTAGCTGCTGATTCGTTCATCTCCTCCAGACCTCCCGGTACACGTCACCTTCGCTTTTGAAGCCAGGTGAGCTCTTGAAGGCCTGCGGGCAATGCAAGGTGTCTCCAACACCTGCCTTGTTCCAGGCGCGGTCGGCGGCGATGTTTTTTGCCCCACCGCGCTTTCGCGCCCCGTTTTTGCTGCCGCAAATGACGGTGCTCGTGCGCCAGGAAAAAATCATGAGCTTCGATACCCTGGGCCTCGACGAGGTCCTTGTCCGCGCTTTGCGCGACGCATCCTACGAAAACCCCACTGAAGTCCAGTCGCGCGCCATTCCCGCCGCGCTGGCAGGCCGCGATCTGCGCGTGTGCTCCAGCACCGGCAGCGGCAAGACGGCCGCCTTCGTGCTGCCCGCGCTGATGAAGGTCATCGCCGGCCGCAAGGACCCGGCGCAAAAGCCGCAGCGCGGCGAAATCCGCGGCCCCAAGATCCTGGTGCTGGTGCCCACCCGTGAGCTGGCGATGCAGGTCGCCAAGGCCGCGGCCGACTACGGCCGCCATGTGCCGGGCCTGCGCGTGGCCTGCGTCGTCGGCGGCGTGCCCTACCCGGCCCAGCTGCAGGCGCTGCGCAGCCCGCTGGACATCCTGATCGCGACCCCCGGCCGCCTGATCGACCACCTGGGCAGCGGCCGTGCCGTGCTGAAGAACGTCGAGACCCTGGTGCTGGACGAAGCCGACCGCATGCTGGACATGGGCTTCATCGAAGACATCGAGCACATCGCCGAAAGCCTGCCGCAGAACCGCCAGACCCTGATGGCCAGCGCGACCTTCGCCGGTGCCGTCGGCCAGCTGGCCGCGCGCCTGCAGAATGCCGACGTCGAGCGCATCGAGATCGCCGCCCACACCGACACCCACGAAAACATCTCGCAAGAGCTGATGTGGGCCGACACGCTGGACCACAAGAACAAGCTGCTCGACCACCTGCTGACCGACAAGGACGTCGACCAGGCCGTCGTCTTCACCAGCACCCAGCGCGACGCCGACTGGCTGGCCGACCGCCTCTACGAGATGGGCCACGCCTGCGCCTCGCTGCACGGCGGCATGCCGCAAGGCCGCCGCACCCGCGTGCTCAACGGCCTGCGCTCGCGCCAGCTGCGCGTGCTGATCGCAACCGACGTGGCCGCCCGCGGCATCGACGTGCCGACCATCAGCCACGTCATCAACTACGGCCTGCCGCTGAAGGCCGAGGACTACGTGCACCGCATCGGCCGTACCGGCCGTGCCGGCCGCACCGGCCGCGCGATCACGCTGGCCGAGCGCCGCGACCTGCCGATGATCCGCCGCATCCAGCACTACACGACCCAGCCCATCCCGGTGCTGACCGTCGTCGGCCTGGAGCCGCGTGGCCCGGCGCCGGACACCTCCGTGCGCCCGGTGCGCGCCGGTGCCCCGCGCGGCAAGCCGTTCGGCCGCGGTGGCGACTACAACGCCGGAGGCAACTCAGGCTACCAGGGCCGCCCGCGCTTCGGCAACGACCGGGGTCCCCAGCACGAGCAGCCGCGCACCCCGTTCGAGCGCCCCGCGGCCGGCAACGGCGGTGGCGGCTACTTCGAGCGCAAGGCCGAAGCCCAGCGCGGCTACCAAGGCGACCGCACCGGCGGTGATCGCTCGTTCGACCACGGCCACGACCGCTCGTTCGACCGCGCCCCGGCACCGCACGGCGCCCCCGGCCACCACAAGCCGACCCACGGCCGGCCTGTGAACGCCGGCGCGCCGCGCTACGAAGGCAAGCCTTCGGCCTCGACCAAGCCGCGCTTCAACAGCAGCGGCCCGAGCTTCGGCAAGCGCCCGCGGAAAGCGGCGTAAGCCTGCTGCGGCGCGACCGAGTCGCCCGCTGAGTAGATGTGGCGGTGCAAGCGCGCCGCCACTTCTGCGTCAAACGGATTGCCGGCCTCGACGAATGCGTCGTAGGCATCGGCGTCCAGCACCTCCGCCCACAGGTACACGTAGTAGCCGGACGCGTAAGCGGCCCCGGCGAACAGGTGCTGGAAGTGCGGCAGGCGGTGCCGCATGCCGATCGCCGTCGGCATGCCGATGCGCTGCAGCGCCTCCACCTCGAAAGCCGTGATGTCGGCCGGCCCGGCCGGGTCGGTCAGCGCATGCACCTGCAGGTCCACCAGCGCACTGCCGGTGTAGCTCACCGTTTCGTAGCCCTGGCCCCAGCGCTGCGCGGCCTGCAAGCGGTCGATCAGCCCCTGCGGGATGGGCTCGTCGGTCTGCCAGTGGCGCGCATGCCTGCGCAGCACCTCGGGCTCGCTCAGCCAGTGCTCGTAGAGCTGCGACGGCAGCTCGACGAAGTCGACCAGCACCTGCGTGCCCGAGAGCCGGTGGTAGGTCACGTTGGAGAGCAGGCCGTGCAGGCCATGGCCGAACTCGTGGAAGAGCGTGCGCGCGTCGTCGAACGACAGCAGCGTCGGCTCGCCCGGCGCGCCCTTGGCGAAGTTGTTGTTGTTGACGATCAGCGGCCGGTCCACGCCGCGGTTGCGCGACTGGTAGTTGAAGTCGCTCATCCAGGCGCCCGAGCGCTTGGTCTGGCGCGCATAGTTGTCGTGCAGGAAGAGGCCGGCGCTGCGGCCGCCGGCATCGAAGACCTCATAGGTTTTCACGTCCGGGTGGTAGGCGTGGATCTCCGGCCGCGCCTCGAAGCGCAGGCCGAACAGCCGCTGCGCGCAGTCGAACACCGCCTCCACCATGCGCTCCAGCGAGAAATACGGCTTGACCTCGGCCTCGTCGATCTCGTAGCGCGCCTGGCGCACCTTCTCCGACCAGTAGCGCCAGTCCCAGGCCTCGGGCTCGCCGGCCACGCCGTGGCTGCGCATCATCGCCACCAGTGCCTCGCGTTCGCGCTCGGCCGCGGGCAGCGCGCGCGACCAGACCTCGTGCAGCAGCTGGTTCACCGCCGCTTGGTTGCCTGCCATGGTGTCGGCCAGCGCGTAGTCGGCGTAGCAGGCGTAGCCGTGCTCGGCGGCCTGGGCGTGGCGCAGGCGCAGGATCTCGAGCATCACCTGGCGGTTGTCGGTCTCGCCCTCGTGCTCGCCCCGGTCTACCCAGGCG
The DNA here is from genome assembly GCA_035460745.1 of Ideonella sp. GTDB lineage: Bacteria > Pseudomonadota > Gammaproteobacteria > Burkholderiales > Burkholderiaceae_C > Ideonella. The sequence continues at coordinate 24,404 of DATHWJ010000364.1, forward strand.
CGCCAGGCCGCCTCGCGCAGGTCGCGCCGCTCCGAGAAGGTCAGGAAGGGCGAGATCAGCGAGCGGTTCAGCGTGATGACGTGCGCCTCGTCGCCCAGGCCGCGCTCTGCGGCGGCCTGGCGGGCGGCGGCGCGCACGAAGCCGGGCAGGCCGGCCAGCTCGGCCTCGCCGCGCAACACCAGCTGGTAGCCGGCTTCGTCGGCCAGCACGTTCTGCGCGAAGCGGGTGGTCAAGTCGGCCAGCGACTGCATGACGCGGGCGTAGCGGGCCTGCGCGTCGGGCGCCAGCCGCGCGCCGGCGCGCACGAAGTCGGTGTGCAGGCGCTCCAGCAGCCGCAGTTGCTCAGGTGTCAGGCCCAGCTCGGCGCGCTGCTCGAAGAGCTGGTCCAGCCGCTGGAAGACCGGCGCATGCATCTTCACCGCGCTGTCGTGCGCGGCCAGCGGCGCAGCCGTGTCGCGCTGCACCGCCTGCAGCGCCGGCGAGGTCTCCGAGGCGGTCAGGTTGCCCAGCACCGCCTCGATGCGGTAGAGCAGCTCGCCGGCGCGGTCGAAAGCGGCGATGGTGTTGTCGAAGCTGGGGGCCTCGGCCTGCGCACCGATCGCGTCGAGCTCGGCGAGGTGGCGCCGCATCGCTTCGGCCAGCGCCGGCACAAAATGTTCGGCACGGATCTGCGCAAACGGCGGCAGGCCGAACGGGGTGTTCCAATCGGCCAGCAGCGGGTTGGTTGGGGTGGATGGGGCCTCGGCGCAAGGCAGGGGGGAAGACGGGCGTGGATTCATCGGTCGTGGCTCCCGGATCGGATATCGGAGGTCGGTCCGCAGCGCGCTCTGAACGTCGCGTGGCCGCCGGCGCCAGCCGGCGTGCGGACCCTGTCGCCCCGCTGTCACAACAGCAAGGGTGTGCAAAATGAATGTCGCGGCATGATGCCACCGCGCCCGGGTTCGCGCGCTTGTGCTTGACCCCGATCCGGACCAGACTTCGCGCCGCCCGCCCCGGCCGGACGCCGGCGCCCACCCCCAGCAGCGAGATCACCCAGCATGAAATTCCTGAAGATCCTGATCGGCATCGTCGCCGTGCTGGCCCTCGTCGTCTTCGGCGGCGGGCTGCTGCTGTCGCCCAAGTTCCACATCGAGCGCAGCGTGGTGGCGCAGGCCTCGCCCGACAAGCTCTACCCGCTGGTCGCCAGCCCGCGGCAGTGGAAGAACTGGTCGGCCTGGAACCAGCGCGACCCGGCCATGACCATCGAATACACCGGCCCCGAGGCCGGCACCGGCGCCGGCTGGGCCTGGAAGAGCGCCCAGGAGGGCGACGGCCGCATGGAGATGACGGCGGCCGAGCCCGGCAAGCGGGTCGGCTACGCGCTGTACTTCCCCGATTTCGACAAGCCCTCCACCGGCGAGCTACGCTTCGAGCCCGAGGGCAGCGGCACCCGCGTCACCTGGACCATGGACGGCGACATGGGCGGCAACCCCGCCTGGCGCTGGATGGGCCTGATGATGGACAAGATGGTCGGCAAGGACTTCGAAGCCGGCCTGAACAACCTCAAAACCCTGGCGGAGAAGCCTTGAGCCTGCTGCAACCTACCGCGCCGCTGCGCGCCGGCCTGATCGGCTTCGGCTTTGCCGGCCAGACCTTCCACGCCCCGCTGCTGCTGAGCACGCCCGGCATTGCCCTGGCGGCCGTGGCCAGCAGCGACGCCGCCAAGGTGCACGCCGCGCTGGGCACCGAGTCGGGCGCCGAGCTGGCCGTGCATGCCGACCCGGCGGCCCTGATCGCGCGCGACGACATCGAGCTGGTCGTCGTCGCCACCCCCAACGACACCCACCACCCGCTGGCGCTGCAGGCCCTGCAGGCCGGCAAGGCGGTGGTGGTCGACAAACCCTTTGCGCTGCACGCGGGCCAAGCGGCCGAGCTGGTGCGCCTGGCCGACGCGCGCGGCCTGCTGCTCAGCGTGTTCCACAACCGCCGCTGGGACGGCGACTTCCTGACCGCGCAGCAGCTCGTGCGCGATGGCCGGCTGGGCCGCATCACCCATGCCGAGCTGCACTTCGACCGCTACCGGCCGCAGATACGCCAGCGCTGGCGCGAGTCGGCCGAGGCCGGCGGCGGGCTCTGGATAGACCTGGCGCCGCACCTGATCGACCAGGCGGTACAGCTCTTCGGCGAGCCCGCGGCGATCCAGGCCGACATCGCCGTCGCCCGCGACCATGCCCAGGCCGACGACTGGTTCCATGCCCAGCTGCGCTACGCCGGCGGCTTGCGCGTGACGCTGCACGCCAGCGCGCTCACGGCCCAGCCCGGCGCGCGCTTCACGCTGCACGGCACGCACGGCAGCTACCGCAAATGGGGCCTGGACGCGCAGGAAGACGCGCTCAAGGCCGGCCAGCGCCCCGACCCCGCCCGCCCCGCCGCCTGGGGCCACGATCCGCAGATCGGCAGCCTCGCACTGGCCACGCGGGCCGACGACCCCAACCACCTCGCCACCAGCGAGCTGCCCACGCTGCCCGGCAACTACCCGGCCTACTACGCCGGCATCCGCGACGCGCTGCGGCGCGGCGCGCCCAACCCGGTGCCCCCCGGCCAGGCCTTGGGCGTGATGCGCCTGATCGACCTGGGCCGCCGCAGCGCGCAGGAGCGCCGCGAGCTGCCGTTCACCCCCGAGTGACCATGACCCCCTCCCCCGCCAAAGACCCCGCGCAAGCCACCCGCCAGGTGGTCGACCACTTCTACGACGCCTTCGCCAGGAGCGACTGGCGCGGCATGGGCGCGGCCTATGCGCCCGACGTGCACTTCAGCGACCCGGTCTTCGAGCTGCGCGGCGACGACGCACGGCTGATGTGGCGCATGCTGTGCGAGCAGGCCAAGGAGTTCCGCGCCAGCCACGAGATCGTCACCGCCAGCGCCGACAGCGCCCACGTGCGCTGGCAGGCCTGGTACCGCTTCAGCGCCACCGGCCGGCCGGTGCACAACCAGATCGAGACGCAGCTGCAACTGGCCA
>DATHWJ010000365.1:0-18452 GCA_035460745.1 Ideonella sp.
CATCTTCGCAAGCATGTCTTCCCTGATCATGGTGCTCTCCTAGGCGCAATTGTGCCGTTGGCTTCCGGAACGCGGGTTCCCGTGACTCGTGACAGCCAATGGCTTGTCTGCCTGGCACCGGGACAATCGAGATGCAGTCTATTCAGAACCTGCGGGGCTGAAGCTCAAGCAGTGACGCCATCGACGATGTGCGCCGGGAAATCGGCTCGAATGCCTTCAGAGGACCGCTGACGGGGCGTCAGCGGTCATACAGGCCGTGGCGGAACCGCTGCGTACCTGCTGTTCGCCTTTTGACGGCGTCTGGCGCCTCTGGGTCAGGTCCGGGAGCCCACCCGCCGCTCACGCGGGAAGTCCATCATCAATATTGATGATGTGGATTGCAGACAGTCGAGACCTGCGCTGCTGCCTCCCCCAGGCTTTCTCCCCAAGGCCGGCGACCTCTCGCTTCCAAGGCCGTCGACCGGCGCAGAATGACCCAGCCCCAGGCTTGTGAAGCCTTGCGTGCCTGGAGGCCCCGCCAGATCGGCCCGCGGTTCTGCTGCGCGCCTCGCGCGAGTCCCGCCCGTTCTCGCCGTAAGCACGCCTCGCCGCAGCGCCGAGCGAGGCGGCTCATCCAGGCCCGCGATGCCAAGGCAAGGCTCATCAGCTTGAGGAGACACCATGCAACCCAAGACACATCGAATCGCCACCCCGGCGCGCCGCGCAGGCGCCGCCGCCACGATGGCCGGCCTGTTCTTCGCCGGACTGGCCCATGCGCAAGTCGTCACGGACCCGACGCCGCGCCACCGCCAGGGGCCGGCAGGCACCTACTCGGTTTTCCACGACTTCGACGTGTCGCTGGGCATGCTGCGCGGTATCTCGCGGCCGAACACGCCGCTCACGCTCGCTGCCGACGGTCTTCTGTACGGCATGACCTGGCAAAACGGCCGCACCGATGGGAAGGCCGGCGGCGGCGCCATCTACCGCGTTCTACCTACGGGCCGGGTGCAGACGGTCAAGGTCCTCACGGGTCGGGATGGATTCGACACGACAAACAACAACAGCCTGACGGCGCACAGCGACGGGTTGCTCTATGGCACCACCATGTTGGGCGGCGCACACTACACCGGCGCGTACGACGGCGGCGTGCTGTTCAAGCTGGATCCGAATGGCGGCTACAGCCTGCTGTGGTCGTTCGACTGCGCCGCTGCCATCGGCTGCCGCCCCGGCGGCCCGCTGCTAGAGGCTTCCGATGGCAGCCTCTACGGCGCCACCCAGACCACCATCTTTCGCCGGGCGCCCGACGGCGTCTTCTCGGTGCTGGCCCCGGTGCCGGCCTGGGACTTCGACGCCGCGGGACCGCGGGCGATCGCGCCGGACGACCAGATCTACTGGGTGAACCGGACCGTCAACGGGCTGAATGCGATCTACCGCGTGGATACGGTCAGCGGATCGATCACCGTCCTGCACGATTTTGGTACGCAATCCGAAGGCTCCGAACTGAGCAGCCTGATGTGGGCCGATGGCCTGCTCTACGGCACCACCCGGCGTGGCTCGCCACTCGGCGGAGGCTCGCTGTTCAGCCTGAGCCCCGGCGGTGAGTACACCTTGCTTCGCAGTTTCCCCAGCCCCTCCTCGGTGCGGCCTATGGTCGCTTTCAAGAGCCCGGACGGCAGGCTGTACGGCAGCACCGCCGGCGACATCTTCCTCACCGAGGGTGACCGCTACGGCAGCCTGTGGCGCGTGGCGCCAACGGGTGAAAACTTCGAGACGCTGCTGTCGTTCGCCGGCGAGAACGGCGACCTGCGCGGCGAGCGCACGGCGGATGACCTCGAGCTGAGCTTGCTGCCCGACGGCAGGGTCGTGGCGCCCCGCAAGAACGGCGGCCTGCACGACGTGGGTGGGCTGTTCGTGCTGACGCCCCCCGCACCCCCCGCGCCCGCCGGGGCGCGCTGACATCAGGGCCGGTCAGTCGCCTCTGCGTGGTCTCAGGCGCTGGCCAGGCGCTCCAGCTCGTCGAGCGCAGCGCCGAGGGTCCTGCGGAGCGGCACCTTGACGCCGAAGGGGTTGTCCTCGATGAGCTCGACGATCGGTGCGCCGTCGAGGAAATCGCGGTAGTCGCTGACGGCGTCGAGTACCTTGGCCAGGCCCTCGTCGCTGCCGCCGTCGGCCACGCGCAGCGCGGCCATCAGCTTGACGCTCTCACCCTGCGTGGCGCCGTACAGGCCGTACTCGGCAATCTGCAGCAGGTCGTCGTCGGCCGTCTGGCGCAGGGCGTCCTGCAGCCGCGAGATGCCGGCATCGACCTCCTCCTTGGCTTCCATCCAGATCGGTGAAAGCATGGGCCGCGGGCCGGCCGCGGGCGCACGGGGCGTCTCCCCGGACACGCCCAGCACGCGCTGCATCCAATCCCACTTGTTCGTGTCATCTGCCATGACTGTCTCCTTGCGCGGCGCTCGTCAAACCTTCTGGACTGGCGGGTAGGCCCCCGCCTTGGCTCGGGCTTCCAGGCGGCTCACGCAGGCCGTGGCCGACACCAGGTCCCGCTCATTGCCGGCCTTCAGGCCGTACAGTGTCCAGAAGACATCGGGCGCGTCCGCGGGCACCTGGAACTTGGCCAGCACGGTGTCGAGGCGCTGCTGCACCTTGCGTGCGGCGGCCGCGTCGTCGAGATTGCCGGTCTTGGCACGCTTTTTCAAGGTGCCCAGGCTGCTCTCGAACTTCGCCACGTCGTTGTCGGCGAAGGCCTTGCGCATCGTGGCCAGATCGGGGTCGTCGTCCTTGGCCCCGATGGCTTCGATCAGGCGGTCCAGGTGCTTGGCACTCGGCAACAGGGCGCCGCGGTTGGCCGTGTTGCGCAGTTCGTACATCGCGGCCTCCGCCATCAAGGGGTTTTTGTCGTTCAAGGCCTTGGCGGCCGCGGCCGCGTACTGGGACGAGGGGTCGAGCGTGAAATTGGCGTTCAAGGCATCCAACTCGGCCTGGATGACCTTCAAGGGCTCGTCGATGAACTCGCCCTTTTTGTGCCGGTCCACCAGGCTGACGAGATGCTGCTTTGCCACGAACGGGTCCTGCGCCTTGGCGGCTTTCTGCCCTTCCTTCAGGTCGTCGTCGTTCGCGGGGATCAGCAGCGTCTGCGCCATCTCCCGCAGCTTCTTGCCGACGGCGTCGGAGGCATCGGGCAGGAACTGGCCGATCTTGGCGCTGGCTTCGGCGGCGTCGATGTCGCTCGATGCGCGCAGTGGATCTGCATTCGTCAACGACGCTGCCGCGAGTTTGATCGAGTTCAGGGTCGTCGGGTTGGCCATGAGCTCCTCGCGGATCAGATCGTCGATGCGGTGGGTGAGCTTGAAGGCGGCCAGGCGGGCCTGCTGGTTGTCCGTGGCCAACCGCGTGGCGGTGGCTATCAGCAGCGACTGCGAGTGCAGGCGGTCGTCCAGCTTGCGCGAGGAGATCTCGACCATGCGGTTCGCGATCTCCGCCCGGCTGGGGCGCGACATCGCCACCATCAGCCGCTGTATCGTCTCCTGGCGGGCCGTGGCAATGGCGTCCATCGCGTCGGCGGGAGACAGCTGGGCAGCCTGGGGCTCCTCCTGGATCTCCTTGATCTTGGCCTGCATCTCACTGAATTTCTTCGGGGCCTTGAGGCCCCGCTTGATGATGGTGAGCAGGACGATGGGGTCGCCGCAGCGCGCCACATCCGGGGCCCCCTCCCGCTGGGAAAACACGTCGGACCAGCCCAGTGCATCGGCCTGCGCGATCAGGGTGTCGTACTCGACGGAGCTCGAGGTGCAGACCTCCTTGATCGCCTGCTGCTGCGGCGCGGCGCGGGCGATGACCTCCTTGGCCGTCTTCAAGAAGGTCTTCTCGTCGATGCCCTTGCCGAACAGCCTGTCGGCGGCATTGCCCATGGCCACCTGGATGGCCGCCGGCGACAAGGGCACGGCGTTCTTCGCCGCGAGCTTGACGAACACCGCGGCGCGGCGCGAGGTGTCGATCGCTTCCGGGCTCACCGCGTCCTTCATGTCGGCGTGCTGGGCGCCGATCATCTGGTTGTCCTTCTTGAGCCCGCTGGCGAACTTGTCGGCATCGAGTGCCTTGAGCTTCTTGAGCATCTGCCTGGACATCGGCGAATGTGCGCCGGGCAGGGCCAGCAGCGCGTTGTGCGGGCTGCCCAAGGTCGCCTTGATGCGGTTGACGCCGGTTTCGTTCGGCTCGGCGAAGCTCTCGCCATGGTCGATGGGGATGACGTTGCCCTTGCCGTCGGTGAGCACGTTGCCTGGGTGGCGGTCGGTGTTCAGCGTCAGCGTATCGAAGATGGCCAGCCCGGCCACCTGGTCGGCCGACAACGTGGCCTTCTGAATGCCGGCCAGAGACGTCAGGTCGCCCGAGGCGGCCCGGGCCTCCTGCACCGAGCAGGTCAGCTGCGCCGGCCCGGTGGGGTCGCTGCCCGGGATCATGTCGCGGTCCAGCGCCACCACATGGGTCTCCGGCATGCCGATGTCGATGCCGGTCTGCGACGCGAGCAACTGCGCGGTGCGCCCCGACAGCGCCTCGCGGGCCACTTCGCCGCCGCGTGGGCCGCCGCTGTCGGCCAGCGGCGGCTTGCCGCCTCGGAGCAGGCGTATCTCGTCGGCCGTCAGCTTGTTGGCCGGCTTGCACAGGAAGGCATGGTCGGTGTCGTCGTCGGGGTCGCGCCGGTCTATCCAGAAAGCCTGGTGGATGCCCTGCTTGTCGGCGCCGAGCGGTTTGAGCTGGCGTTCGTCGGCGGGCATGCTGAGGATGTCCAGGTGGACCTTGGCGCTGGTGGCCGCCATGGCCTTGCCGGCGTCCTTCCACGGCGGGTTGCCGGCGGCGACCACCTTGGCCCGCAGCTGTCGCGCGGTGGCCTTGTCCTTGTCGCTGCCCTTGGCTTCCACCACGGCGGCCGAGGCGATGCCGCCGGACAGCACCCGCGCCTGGGAACTGGTGCTCTTCAGGCCCAGCGCCCGCATCACGTTCTGCGACCAGGCCTTCTGGCCGGCATCGAGCTTGTCGATGGTCTTGGGCTTCAGCGAGCCATCCTTGAGGATCTTGCGAGTCTCCAGTTTGTCGCTCGGTCGGTTCACGGTGTACCTGCTTCCTGCTGAACGTGGGGACCATCCCGTTCTCCGTGCCTTGCAGGCACCGGAGCGTGACGATCGGGTTGCGGCGAAGCCGCCTTGTCCGGGAGTCTCAGGCCAGCTTGCTGGCCAGCGTCTCGAGCGATTTCGACAGCACCGCCTGCGCCACGATGGGCGTGAACGGGTTCTGGTCAAGCTCGAGCACCAGCGGGTCGCTGGCCAGGAAGCCCTGGTAGCGCTTGACGATGGAGCTCGCCTCGCCACGCAGCGTGTCGCGCTCCTCCTCGGAAGCGGCGGCCTGGATCTGGTCGATCTTCTGCACCAGCGAGGTGTCGAACATCTCCAGCACGCGGTCGAGCTTGCGCACCGCCTGCGTGACCTGAGGCTGGCGCGCGTCGCCGGTGTAGCTCTCCATGATCGCGGCTTCGAGCCGCTGCAGTTCGGCGCGCACCTTCTCGCGCGTGCTGGTCCACACCAGCTGCGACTGCTTGTAGACCACCGCCGACGCGCCGCCGGCGGCTGGCGAGTCGGCCGGCGAAGCGGGTGCCACCGGGCTGGCCAGCAGGGCCTCGGCCTCGTCGAGCTTGCCGAGCGCGCCGACCCAGTCCTTCTTGCGTGCGAACACGCCGGCCTCGCTGACCAGCAGCTTGGCGTCCTGCCCGCTCTTCTGGCCGGCTGCCGCGGCGAGTCGCGGCATCAGGGCCTTGAGCCTGGCGGTGAAGGCGGCCTCGGTAGCGGCTGCCGGCGAGGCCGCCTCGGGCTCGGCCTGGCCGGCGGCCGGCGTGGGCTCGGCGCCGGATGCCGCGGGGCTGGCCTGCTCCTGCGGCGCTGCGGCTTCGTCGTCCTGCTCGAGCAGGCTGCCGTCGTCCTGGACCAGCACGACCTTGGAGACCCGGAAGCCGGTGGGCTTGAGCGCAACGCGCGCCTTCTTGGTCAGGCCGCTGAAGGTCTTGTCGACCTGCAGGTACAGCGTGGTGTCTTCGACCCAGGCCGTGCCGAAGCTGCCGGCCTTCACGTCGGTCGCTTTCACCAGCGTCGCGAACATCGAGCGGCCGCTCTGGCGCCGGTGCAGCGCCAGGGCCGGCGGTTGTTCCCCCTTGCCGTCGACGAACGCGAACTTCACGCGAAGCTCCGGCTCGCGCTTGCATTGCTGCAGCAATGCAAGCAGCTTCTTCGGGTCGAGCAGCGCTGCCGGGGGCTCGGACTCCTCCTCGCCGCTGCCGCCGGCTGCGGGCAGCGCGGCGCGGGCGGAGTCGCAGGCCTTCTTCAGCTCGGCGATGCCGGCATCGATCGCCTCGGCATAAGCGCCGACCGCCGCGGTGATCGCCTTGGCGGCGTCCAGCGTCGGCTTGGCGGCCGCTTTCTCCTTGCCCATCTTGCCGGCGGCCGTGGCCAGGTCGTTGGCGTCCTTCCGGAGCGGCTGCGTGGCCGAGCGGAACAGGCGGTCGGCCTGCGCAAACGCCTGCTCGAGCTCCTCGACGCTCTTGCAGGGCTTGGCCCAGGTGGCGGGCTCAAAAGCCTTCCAGCCGACGGCCTCGTGTTTTTTCTGCAGCGCCTTCAGCTTGTCACCGACCTCGTGCCCCTTGGGCAGGCTGTCCTTCTTCTTTTCCCAGACGCTCAGCTTGAGGTTGTCGGGATAGTCCGCGGTGGCCATCGTCTCTCCTTGGGCGGCGCTCCTGGGCGCGCCCCGGGATGCAGCGCGCCACTATAGGAGCTTCACCGTGCCGGCGCTACTGCCGTTCATGGAAGAAAACCAGTGACCGACAATCCCGGGTGAGCAACGCAGGAGAACGCGCATGAAAACCTACGACATTGAAGTGCAGCGCCTGAAATCGATGAGGCACGACAGGGGCCTGATCGAGATCGGCATCGACGCGCTGGTGCTGCCCCGCTCGCTGCGCGACGACCAGCCCGCCACCAGCAGCCTGCGACTGCCGGTCGACCATGCGCGCACCTTGCTCATGCTTTTGAAGCAGCAGCTCGCCGAGCTCGACAAGTTGCAGCCGCGCAGCCGGCGTTCCGGGCGGGCCTGAGGGGGCGCACGATGCCGGTTCCCTGACCCCGCACCTTGAGAAACCCGACTGCGGCACCAGTTGGCATCCATGGATTCCAATCGCCCGAAGGCCGCTGCCGCCCGCTGCGACGCCGATCGCAACCCCTGGAGTTGAGAGACATGCCCCTCTACCGCAAATCCACCGAAGCCCTTGCCGCGCTGACGCCGGAGCAGTTCCGCGTCACCCAGCAAAGTGCCACCGAGCGAGCCGGCACCGGCGAGTACCTCGACAACGAGGAACCCGGCATCTACGTCGATATCGTCTCTGGCGAGCCGCTGTTCGCTTCGTCCGACAAGTACGAGTCGGGCTGCGGATGGCCCAGCTTCACCAAGCCCATCGTGCCAGCCCATGTCAACGAGCTGCGCGACACCGCGCACGGCATGGTCCGCACCGAGGTGCGCTCCACCCACGGCGACAGCCACCTCGGCCATGTGTTCACCGACGGCCCCGCCGATCGCGGGGGGCTGCGCTACTGCATCAATTCGGCCTCGCTGCGCTTCGTCCATCGGGACGACATGGAAGCCCAAGGCTACGGTGACTTGATCGACCAAGTGGAGGACAGACCATGACTGAACAACGCGCCATCCTCGCCGGGGGATGTTTCTGGGGCATGCAGGACCTGATACGCCGCTACGACGGCGTGGTCTCGACCCGCGTGGGCTATTCCGGCGGCGACGTGCCGAATGCCACCTACCGCCATCACGGCACGCATGCCGAGGCGATCGAGATCGTCTTCGACCCGGACCGCATCAGCTACCGCAAGCTGCTCGAGTTCTTCTTCCAGATCCACGACCCGACGACGCTGAATCGCCAGGGCAACGACCGTGGGCTGAGCTACCGCTCGGCGATCTTCTACGCGAACGACGAACAGAAGCAGATTGCCCTCGACACCATCGCCGATGTCGAGGCTTCGGGCCTGTGGCCCGGCAAGGTCGTGACCGAGCTCGCGCCCGCCGGGCCCTTCTGGGAGGCCGAGCCGGAGCATCAGGACTACCTTCAGCGGCTGCCGGACGGCTACACCTGCCACTTCATCAGGCCCGACTGGCAGTTGCCCGTCCGGCCGGAGTAAGCAGCCCCTCCGTTTCTGGCCGCGCGACGCCTTGACGCCAGCTTCACACGCGGGCGCCAAGCTGCGTCACCATGACCGCTTTCTCCGACCCGCCCGGCAACACCGGCACGCCGCTGGCTGCGGCACACTCCCGCCAACAAGCCATGGCAGCCGCCGCGCCCAAACCGCACGTCCTGGTGGTCGAGGACCACGCCCCGTTGCGCGAACAACTCGTCGCGCTGCTGCTGCGCGCCGGCTACCGGGTGGACGAGGCGGCTGACGGGCGCCTGGCGCTGCGCAGCGTGCTGGCCCAGGTGCCCGACCTGCTGCTGCTGGACCTGAGCCTGCCCGGGCTGGACGGCCTCGCCGTCTGTGAACAACTGCGCCGACAGGCCCAGCGGCATGTGCCCGTGCTGATGCTCACCGCGCGCGACACGCTGGCCGACAAGCTGGGCGGGTTTGCCGCCGGGGCCGACGACTACCTGGTCAAGCCCTTTGCCAGCGACGAGCTGCTGGTCCGCGTGCAGGCCCTGCTGCGGCGCAGGACGGCAGGGCAGGACTACCTGCTGCGCATCGGCAGCCTGCAGATCGATCGCCGCGCGCAAGAAGCCAGCCGCCATGGCCGGCGCCTGGCACTGCCGCCCACGGCCTACGCCATCCTGCTGCTGCTGGCCGAGGCCTGGCCACGGGCGCTGACGCGCAGCGCGCTCATCCACCGGCTGTGGGACGACGATGCACCCGACTCCGACCCGCTGCGCAGCCACCTGTACGTGCTGCGCCAGCAGCTCGACCGGCCCTTTGCCACGCCGATGCTGAAGACGGTGCACGGCGTGGGCTTTCGGCTGGAGGCCGACACGGCGGATGCCGCCGAGCCGGACGGCCCACCGGCGCCCCAGCCTTGAAGCACCCGCTGAAACGCCGGCTGATGCTCGCGCTGGGCGCCTTCACGCTCGGCGTGAGCGCGATGTTCGGCCTGTTCGCGATGGCCTTCGTCTACACCGTCGAAGACCGCTTCCTGGAGCGGCTGCTCGTGCAGGAAGCCGCCCGGCAGCATGCCCACTTCGCGCAGCAGGGGCGCTGGGGCTCCACCGCCAGCGACTTCATCACGCTGCACACCGACGCCGCCAGCTTGCCGGCTGAGCTGCGCGCCGTGCTGGCCGAGGAGCCGCGGCGGCGCGAAGCGGCCGGGGCCGAGGGCCGCCACTACCACCTGTTGTCGCTGCAGCGCCCTGGCGCGCCCCCTTGGCTGGTCGCCGAGGTGAGCCAGCAGCTCATCGTGCGCCCGATGCGCCAGGAGCTGCTGGGCTGGCTGCTGGGCTGGGGCTTGCTCGTGGCCGCCTTGTCGGCGCTGCTGGCGCTCGCGCTGGCTCGGCGTGTCAGTGGGCCGCTGGAGCGGCTGGCCGCCCAGGTCACCCAAGCCGCGCCCGAGCAGTTGCCGCAGCGCCTGGCACAGGGCACGGGGGATGACGAGGTCGGCGCGCTCGCCCGGGCCTTCGACGCGCTGCTGGACCGCACGCGCGCCTTCATCGGCCGCGAACAGGCGTTCACGCGCGACGCCAGCCACGAGCTGCGCACCCCGCTGACGGTGTTGCGCGTGGCCATCGAGCGCCTGCAAGGGCAGGCCGGGCTGCCGGCCTCGGTACGGCAGCAGCTGGCACCGATGCACGCCGCCACCTTGTTGATGGAGCAGACCGTGCACACGCTGCTGCTGCTCGCGCGCGAAGGCGAAACCTCAGCCCTGCCGGTGGCGCCCACGCCCGTGCTGCCGCTGGTGGAGCAATGGGTGCTGGCACACGCCGGCTGGCTCGACGCGCAAGGCCTGACGCTGGGCCTGCAGTTGTCTCGCAGCGCCAGGCTGGCGCTGCCGGCGCCTGTGCTGCAACTGGCCTTGTCCAGCCTGCTGGGCAACGCGCTGGCGCATGGCCAGCCGGGCGGCGAGGTGCAGGTGTCGCTGGACGACGCCGGCCTGCTGATCCGCAACCCCAGCGCCGCGCTGCCTATGGATGCCGGCGAGGCCTTCGTCAAAGGCGAAGCGAGCGGCGGCTTCGGGCTCGGCCTGGCCATCGTGCGCCGGCTGCTGGAGCGCCATGGCAGCCGGCTCGAGCTGGTGCACGACCAGGGCTTCACGCTGGCCCGCATCGCCCATCCGGCGCTGCCGCCGACGCCGTCTTGATGCGGCCTTCACAACCCGGGGCCAAGCTGGCGTTCCCACCGTTTTGAGCCTGCCCCCGACGGGCCGGGCCCGCCGATGCCCAGCTTCCAACTCTTCGCGCGGATCGCGTTGCTCTGTGGCGCGGTGTCGGTCACGCCGGCCTGGGCACAGGTCCTGGAGCACGATCTGCAGGCGCTGCTGCAAGCGCAGCGGCTGGCGGGCGCGGTCGTCGCCACCGTGGACGGCCCGCGCGGCGATGTGCTGGCGCTGGGCGTGTTCAAGACCGGTACGCGCCAGCCGCTGCGGTTGGACGACCGGGTGCAGGTGGGCTCGATCGCCAAGAGCGTGTTGGCGCTGGCCGTGCTGCGGCTGGTATCGCAAGGGCGGGTGACGCTGGACACGCCGCTCTCGGCGCTGCTGCCCGAGGTGCAGCTGGATAACCCCTGGGCCGACCGCAGCCCGGTGCGCCTGCGCCACCTGCTGGACATGAGCTCGGGCCTGCCCGACCTGCAACTCTGGCATGTGTTCAACGAGCGCCACACGGCGCAGCAGCCGCTGGCGCTGGCGCTGCGGGCCGAGGCCGGGCCTGTCCGGCTGCGCAGCGAGCCGGGCACGCAGTTTTCGTACTCCAACCTCGGTTTCACGCTGGCCGGCATGGCGATCGAGGCGGTCACCGGCGAACGCTACGAAGCCTGGGCCGCCCGCGAAGTGCTGCTTCCGCTGGGCATGGCGCGCAGCAGCTTCGAGTTCCGCCGCCAGGGCGACGATCCCGAGCTGGCATGGGGCCACCTCGACGATGGCCAGCCGGTGGCCGACTGGCCCGTCGCCGTGCGGCCGGCCGCCCAGTTCACCACCACGGCGGCCGACATGGCGCGGCTGATGCGCTTCCTGCTGGGTGACGGCCGCATCGAGGGCCGGCCCTTCTTGCGCAGCGACCTGATGCTTGGCATGGGCCGGTCGCCCACCACCGACACAGCGCGCGCCGGGCTGCGCAGCGGCTACGGCCTGGGCATGTACACCCGCGACCGCCACGGCGCCGTGGGCCTCTGCCACGGCGGCAGCGTGGCCGGCTGGCGCGCCATGTTCTGTGTCTACCGTGCCTCGCAGCGCGGCTTCTTCGTCGCCATCAACACCGACCGCGAGGACGCGCAGTACCCGCTGTTCGACGAGCGCCTGGTGCGCCACCTGGGCCTGTCCGCGCCGCCGCCTGGCCCTTTGGGTGCACCGCTGTTGCAGCCGACAGCCGGCCAGGCCGCCACGACCGCCGACGCGGACTGGAACGGCCTGTACGTGCCATCGCCCGGGCGGCTGCCGGCACTGGCGCTGCCCGACCGCCTGCTCGGCTTCTGGCAGCTGGACCTGCAGCCCGGCGGTGCCACGCTGCGCGAGGGCTTTGGCCCGGCGCGCACCCTGCTCCCGGCCGGCGACCGCCTGTACCGGCAATCCGATCGCCGGCAGGCGACGCAGGCACTGCTGCGCGACACCCAAGGGCAGCCGCTGCTGGGCGGGAGCACCCTCACGCTGCGCCGCGTCAGCCTGTGGGAACAAGGCGCGCTCTGGGCCAGCGTGTTGCTCGGCGCCTTGGGCGTGGCGGCCCTGCTGCCGCTGGCACTCTGGCGCTGGCGGCGCGATGGGCTGCGCACCGCCAGCGCCAGTGTGCCCGCAGCCTGGGCCTTGCTGGTCCTGGCCATGGCCATGGCCGCGTGGGCGCTGCAAGGCTGGCAGCGCATGGGGGAATTCACGGCCATCGCCGTGCTGGTGATGCTGAGTTCGCTGCTGTGGCCCGTGGCCTGCGCCGCGCAAGTGCTGCAGGCCTGGCGGCGCTGGCGGGCGCAGCACACCGGGTGGCCTGAGGGGCTGCTCGGGCTGGCGGCGCTGCAGTTGTGCGTGTTGTTGGCCGTGTATGGCTGGCTGCCGCTGGTGCCGTGGCGCTTGTGAGGGCCTGCCGGGTCTTGACGCCGCCTTCACAGCCTGGTGCCAAGCTGATGGCACTCTTCATCAGCCACCCCCACGCCCATGACTGTTCCGATTGCTCGCCGCCGCGCGCTGCTGCTCTGCGCGCTGGCCACGCCGCTTTCCGCCTGCGAGCGTGCGGGCGCCCGCGCCGCCCCCGCGCTGTTGAGCCCGCAGCAATTGCATGAAGACCTCGCGCAATGGCGGCAGGCCGTGCTGCTGCGCCACCCGCGCTTCCACGGTCAGGAGCGGCTCGACGATGCCCTGGAGTCGGCCTTCGCCCGGACCGCCTTGGCCTTGACGGCGCCGCTGTCGCACCAGCAGGCCTTTGCGCAGCTCGCCCGCATCAACCCGTTTCTGCTCGACGCGCACACCCTGCTGATGCCCTGGCTGGACGGCCGCTCGCCCGAGCCCGCGCTGCGCGACCGGCAGTTTCGCTTCGGCGTCCGGCTGGACCCGGACGGCGCGCTGCGCCTGCGCAGCGGCTGGCGCCGTGCCCGCGACGGCCTGGAGCTGGCGGCCGGAACGCGCGTGCTGGACATCAATGGCCAGCCCATCGATGCGGTGCTGCAGGCCCTCGAGGCTTGCAGCCACGGCGAGACCGCCGCCCTGCGCCGCCACATGCTGGCCTTGATGTGGCCGCAGTGGCTGCATGCGGTGCTGGGCTGGCAGGGCGATTTCAACCTGCGCGTGCAGGCCGCAGCCGACGCACCCGCCGAGCTGGCGCTGCAGGCCGGCGAGGCCTGGGTGCCCACCAGGCCGCCGGTGGCGCTGCCGGTGCTGCAGCCGCTGTCGCCCGGCGCGGCCTGGCTGCGCGTGCCGACCTTCGATGTCGATGAAGACCCGGCCGCGTTCAAGCGCGCCGTGGCGGCGGCGTTCGCGCAGTTGCGCCGGCAGCGCATCGAATACCTGGTGATCGACGTGCGCGGCAACACCGGCGGGCAGAGCGAAGCGGGCGCCGAGATCATCCGGCCCCTGATCGACAGGCCGGTGCAGCAGGTGGCTCGGGCCCGCGAACGGCTGAACGCCGACAACAACGGCTGGCTCGGCTACCGCGGCCCGCCCGGCTCGATGCGCGAGCTCGACCTCGCGAGCGACGGCGTGATCGAGCCGCTGCCGGCCGCCGAACGCTGGCGCGGCCGTGCGGTGGTGCTGGTGGACGAGATGACCTACTCGGCAGCCATCCTCTTCGCCACCACCCTGCAGGACCAGCGCCTGGCCCGGCTGGTGGGCCGCGCCACGGGTGGCCACGGCAACCAGACCGGCAACATGATGCCCACGCGGCTGCGGCACAGCGGCTTCACGGCGTTCATCGCCACGCGAGACTTCATCCGCCCCAGTGGCGACACGCGCGCCCAACCCGTGCGGCCCGACATCGAGGTCGGCGCCGCGGCGACGGCCACCGGCGACCAGGACCCGGTCGTGCAGCGTGCGCTCGAAGCGTTGCGGGAAGGCCGCTGAAGGCGGGGGCCCGTGGCCTGTGCGAGCACCGGGGACCGGCTGCTATCGCCGCATGTACGCTTGCTCATCGACCACTCGCCCGACCGTCTCCAGCGCGTCCCGCAGCGCGCCCAGCCCGACCGATCCGAGCGCCAGGCGCAGCGCGTGCGGCACCTGGGCGGTGGTCGCGAAAGGCTCGGCCGTCGATACCGAGATGCGATGGGACATGAGCGCCATCGCCACCTGGTCGGCACGGGCTTCTTCTGGCAAAGGGAGCCAGACGAAGTAGGAGCCGGCGTGGCGCACACATCGAAGGCCGGCGAGCGCCATCTCAGCGATCTTCTGCCGGGCCGTCGCGTCCTGGCGCTTCTCCGCTTCCAGCCGTGCGACCGTGCCGTCTTCCAGCCAGCCGCAGGCGATCGCCGTCATCACGCCGGGCGTGTTCCAGGTGGTGGCCCGGATCGCCCGCTCGATCTTGGGCACCCAGGCAGCCGGTGCCGCGACGAAGCCGACGCGCAGGCCGGTCGCCACGCTCTTGGAGAGCCCTGAGACGTAGACGGTGGTTTCCGGTGCCAGCGCGGCCAGCGGAGCGGGTGGATCCGGCGCGAGAAAGGCGTAGGCCGCATCCTCGATGATGAGCAGCCCGTGCCGGCGAGCGACCGCCACCAGCTGCCGCCGCCGGCTCGCCCCCATCACCCACCCCAGCGGGTTGTGCAGCGTCGGCATGGCGTACACGGCGCGCACCCGCCGGCGTTTGCACAAGGCCTCCAGCGCGTCCAGGTCCGGGCCGGCGCCTGCCGCCGGTATCGGCGCCAGCTCCAGGCGATGCGCCTCGGCGAGCACCTTGAAGCCCGGGTAGGTCAGGGCGTCTGTTGCGACCACGTCGCCGGGCTGCAGCAGCGCCATCACCGTCGTCGCCAGCCCGTGCTGCGCGCCACCCACGATCGCCACCTGATCCGCACTCACCGCCAGACCTCGGCCTGCGAGGTGACGCGCCACGGTGTCGCGCTCGTGCTCGCGACCGCCGTGCGGTTGGTAGCGCAGCAGCGCTTCCAGATCGCCGGCCGCGGCCAGCTGGCGCAGCGCCGACCGGAGCAGATCGGCCTGGCCGGGCAGCGAGGGATAGTTGAAGTTCAGATCCACCATGCCCGCCGCTGCGGCCTGCTGGTCTATGCCAAGGCTGCGCGGCAGCGAGGCCTCCCGCACGAAGGTGCCGCGGCCGGTCTCGCCGCTGACCAGCCCCATGGCCGCGAGCTCCGCATACACGCGTGTGGCGGTGACGAGCGCCAGGCCTTCCTTGGCGGCGAGCTGCCTGTGCGTGGGCAGGCGGGTACCCGGCGCCAGGCGGCCCTCTCGAATCCCGGCGGCGAGCGTGTCGACCAGTTGTTTGTAGCGAGCGTGGGCCATGCACCGATGTATCCATGACAATAATTTGATTGTATTGAGATAGGTGCCTACGATGTCGCATCACCAAGGACTGGGCGCCAATGACCGGGCGCCCACGGGACGACGCCATGCACATCGCCATCCTCACCTTCGAAGGCTTCAACGAGCTCGACTCGCTCATCGCGCTGGGCATCCTCAACCGCGTCAAGAAGCCGGGCTGGCGGGTCTCCATCGCCAGCCCCACGGCACACGTCCGCTCGATGAATGGCGTGGTGCTCGAGGCCCAGGCCTCCCTGCGCGAGGCCAGCGCCGCGGATGCGGTCATCGTCGGGAGCGGCATGCAGACGCGCGAGGTCGTCGCCGACGCGGCCTTGATGGCGCAACTGCAGCTGGACCCCGCACGGCAGCTGCTGGGCGCGCAATGCTCCGGCACGCTGGTGCTGGCCAAGCTGGGGCTGCTCGGCGGAGTGGCGGCGTGTACCGACCTGACGACGAAACCCTGGGTCGAGGCCGCCGGCGTCGCCGTGCTGAACCAGCCTTTCGTGGCCCAGGGCAACGTGGCCACGGCGGGGGGCTGCCTCGCCTCGCAGTACCTGGCGGCCTGGGTGATCGCGCGTCTGGAGGGCGTCGAGGCAGCGCAGAGCGCGATGCACTACGTCGCGCCGGTGGGAGAGAAGGATGAGTACGTCGCGCGTGCGATGCGAAACGTCAAGCCCTTCCTCGAAGGGGCGTTGGCGAAGGTGTGAGAGCGCGCGCCGCGGGCTTGGCGTCGTCGAGTGTCGAGGCGGTCAGGACGGGGGAAGTGGACGGCGCCGGCGAGGCCGGGGCGCCATCAGAGCTGATTCGCCGATGCGTGGCGCGACGAATCTTTCTGCCGGCGACGGCTTGGGCAGACCTTCCGCCTCGGCCGTCTCGACCCAGTCCGGCACGGCGAAGGTGCGGCGGTCGGTGAGGCGCTTCATGCCCTCGTTCCACTCCCAGAGCATGCGCAGCCCCACCGGTTCGAAACCCCGGGTGTGCGCGATGTGGTGCTTGAGCTCGGGCACCACCGCAGCGACTGCTGAGCAGACGCGGTCGACCAGCTCGCGCTGAGCTGCGGGCTCGAAGCCAAGGTTTTGCTGAAGGTAGCGCCACAGGGCCTTGGTGGCGTCCCAGCTCTTGCGCCCGTCGATGTACAGGCCCGGCGGGTTGTCCGCGTAGCGGTCGTACGCCAGGATGGTCAGCATGTCGTAGACCGGCGAGACCTCCACGTCCTGCCGGGTGGTGTACAGGAACCCGAGGTTCTTGGTGTGGCAGTCGGCGTTGCCCAGCGCATAGGTCAACAGCAGGGTGATGGCCAGGCGCTCGCAGGACGAGCGCTGGCGGTCCGGGTGCACGTAGTCCCGCACCAGGCGAGCCACGCGCTCCCAGGTCGATTCATACTTCTGGTCGGGCGACAGGCCCAGCAGGCTGCAGAAGTCTTCGAAGCCCCTGCGCTGGCCGGTGACCGCGTCGATGTCGAAACGCTCGACCACCAGCACCTGGCCGTCATCCGATACCACCGTGCCGGCGGTCCGCACACCGGTGTTGCTGGCAACCTGCATGCACAGGTGCTCGTTGAGGGCAATGAACGGTTGCTGCGGAGAGCTGGCCTTGACGATGTGCCGCTCAGTGGCCACGGTGCCCTTGCAAAACAGTGCTTCGGTCTCCGGGGTCAGGAACTTCGGGACCACACCCGAGACGCCTGAGGTGGCGAACCGGGTCATCAGCTCGAGGAAAACCTGCTGCGAGGCCGCGCCGTGCAGCAGCGGGCCCAGGTCGGCCAATGCCATCGCCGCGGTCGGCTGCATGCCGGCACTCACCTGCACGCGACCTATGAGGTTGTGGCCCACGACCGACAGCAGGTCCAGTGGCATGGCGCCCATATGCGGGCCGAGCTGTTCCTTGAGTACCGAGAGAAGGAACCCTTCGGGCAGGCTGACCTGGAAGAACGGGTGCAGCGCGGGCCATCGGAGGACCGCCTCTTCCACCGGCATGTTCAGCGAAACGAACTGTTCGGGGGCGGCGTCCGGCAGGTAGGTCATCACGTGCTCGAACCCATCCGGGCTTTCGAGCGTGGCGACGGGCACGCCCTGGACGAAGACCTTGAGGCTCATCGCGCGTTCGGTCCCGTGTTGTTGCCCTGGCGCACCTCTCGCAGCACGTCGTTGAGCGAGTGGCGGCGCACGACCGGCGTCAAGTCGAGCTGGAGTTCGAGCACCTGCAGCAAGCGCAACAGCTTGGCCAAGGAGAAGTCCGTGCCGCTGCCCGACTCGAATCGGGACAAGGCCTCCTGTCGCATCCCCACCGCCTTGGCGACCTCGGTCTGGGTCTTGCCCGCCGCTTTGCGCAGAGCCTGGAATCGTCGGCCCACATCAGGAAGCGTTGCCAAGCTGGCCAGGGGGAGATATGCGGGCGGGGTCATAAAGTGGTCAGGTTGGCGATGAATTATGTTATCAAACGCATTTTTGACTGTGCAAGCAATGCCTGACTTCATGCGTTATAACGCATTTTTTTAATTCACGATCCCAATCTATGCGTTGTAATGCATACTTTCAGGCGGGCTGGTCATTGCCCCCTCCGGCCCCCACGCCATCCGCGGCCCGATCACCGGCAGCCGCTCCACCGCCAGGTCCATGAAGCGCCTGACCCGCCCCGGCAGCCGCCCGCCGGGGAACACCAGCTGCAGCGGCTTGCTCGGCGCCAGGTAGTCGGTCAGGACCGGCACCAGGCGGCCCGCCTGCAGGTGGGTGCCGATCTCCCAGACCGACTTGTAGATCAGGCCGGCACCGTCCACCGCCAGGGCCTGCGCCACTTCGCCGTCGTTCACGCTGAGCCGCCCCTTGACCCGGATGCTGGTCGTCTTGCCGGCGTGGCGGAAGACCCATTGGTCCTCCATGCTCTCGCCGAAGACGATGCAGGCGTGCCGGGCCAGGTCGTCCAGCTGCGTCGGGGCGCCATGCCGCTGCAGGTAGCTCGGCGCGGCGCACAGCACGCGGAAGTTCGGCGCCACGCGGCGCGCCTTCATGCTGGAGTCGGAGAGCACCCCGAAGCGGAAGGCCAGGCTGACGCGCTGCTCGACCAGGTCGACCACGTGGTCGGTGAGTAGCAGGCGGACCGAGACGGCGGGGTGCTCGGCCTGGAACTCGGCCACCAGCGGCGCCAGGTACTGGCGGCCGAAGGCCGGCGTGGCCGTGAGGGTGAGCAGGCCGCTCATCGCCCCGCGTTGATCGAGCATCGAGGCCTCCGCGCCTGCCACTTCCGCGAGGATGCGCATGCAGTGCTCGTGGAAGGCCTCGCCCTCGGGCGTGAGCGACTGG
>DATHWJ010000366.1:0-2139 GCA_035460745.1 Ideonella sp.
AGCGGGCCGGCGCAGGCGGTGCGCGGCCATGGCGCCGGCGCGCTGCCGCTGCCGGTGGCAGCGGCCTTCTTGCGCGCCATCGGCGGCGTGGCGGCGCGCGAGATCGCCGCCCACCCGCCCAGCCGGCTGCTGCTGGGCCGCCGCGCGCGCCAGGTGGCCCGGCAGGGCGCTGGCGACTGGCGTGTGCTGCTCGACGACGGCAGCACGCTGCACACCCGGCGCGTGCTGTTCGCGATGGGAGGGCGGCAGGAGTTGGCCGAGGCGCTGGGCCGCGAGCTGTTGCCCGGACTGCGGCTGGTGGATGGCTTTGCCGCGCGCTGCATGCTGACCGGCGAGCTTTTTGCCGAGGGCGGCGTGCTGCGGCTGCGACGCCGGTTGGCCGGCATCGCCGCGCCGCGGGCCGTGATCGTCGGCGGCTCGCACAGCGCGGTGACTGCGGCGCAGGTGCTGCTGGCGTCGGCCGGCCTGCCGTGGGGGCCGGGCGCCATCACGCTGCTCCATCGCCGCGCGCCGCGCCTGTTCTACCCAGACCGCGATGCCGCGCGCGCCGATGGCTACCTGCAGTTCGGCCGCGACGACGTGTGCCCGCGAACCGGCCGGGTCTTTCGTCTCGCGGGCCTGCGCATGGCCGCGCGCGAGCTGCTGCGCCAGGCCTGGGGGCTGGGCGGGGCGGCGCCCGAGCCGCGCCTGTGCCTGGCCGAGCTGCCGGCGATGGCGCCGGCGGCCTTGCGTGCGCTGCTGGCCGGGGCGGACGTGATCGTGCCGGCCTTCGGCTACCGCCCCAACACCGTGCAGGTGGTCGACGAACAGGGCCGGCGCATCGCGCTGCGGGCCGAGGCCGGTCCGCGCGAGCCGCTGGTCGATGCGCAGTGCCGCGTGCTCGCGGCCGACGGCTCGGCGCTGCCCGACCTGTTCGGCATCGGACTGGCCTCCGGCTTCGTGCCGCGCGACGCGCAACTCGGCGGCGAGGCCAGCTTCGACGGCCAGACCAACGGGCTGTGGCTGTACCAGAACGGCGTCGGCCGGCGGGTGCTCGATCAGTTGCGAGGCGGTTGAAACGGCCCGGCCGCACGCGGCGCGGCACCGGGCCCAATTCAAGTTCGTCGCCGCGCCGGCCGATGAGGCCGGACGATGTCCAGTCTGCTGCCCGCTCTCAAGACCTGTCTGCTCGGCCGAGAAGGGCGGCAGCGGGTGCGGGTTTCGCAGGCGCTGCTGGCGTGGACGATCTATGCCGTGTTGGCCTGTGTGCAGCAGATCGAGGTGGCGCTGGGCCTGATCGAGCCGGCGGCGTCCAGCGCGCTGACCCTGTTCAACCTGTGCGGCGCCAGCCTTTTCTATCTGCTGATACGCAGCGGGGTGAACCAGATCGTCAGCCGCGATCCGTCGCTGAGCGGGCCGCAGATGGTGTTTGCGCTGATCGCCACCAGCGGGGCTTACGCCATCGCCGGACCGGCGCGCGGCGCGATGCTGGGGGTCATGGTGCTGGTGCTGAGCTTCGGCATCTTCACGCTGACGACCACGCAGGCGCGCCGGCTGGCGGCGCTGGGCTTCTCGCTGCTGGGCGGCGTGATGCTCTGGAAGGGCTGGACCGCGCCCGCGGCCCATGACCCGAGGGTCGAGGCCATCCACCTCCTCTTCGCCGGCGTGACGATGGCTTCGATCGCGGCGCTGGCGGCGCGGCTGGGCCGCATGCGGCAGCGCCTGCGCCAGCAGAAGGGCGAGCTCGGCGCCGCGCTGCAGCGCATCCAGGCGCTGGCCACGCGCGACGCACTGACGGGGCTGCTGAACCGCCGCGCGATGCTGGAGCAGGTGCAGCGCGAGGTGCGCCGAGCCCGGCGCGACGAGACCGGCGGCGGGCTGGTCACCGGGCTGGTGCTGTTCGACCTGGACCACTTCAAGCGCATCAACGACACGCTGGGTCACCGCGTGGGCGACCGGGTGCTGCAGGCGTTTGCCGAGCTGGCGTCGGCCGAGCTGCGCGCCAGCGACGTGCTGGCGCGCTGGGGCGGCGAGGAGTTTTTGCTGCTGCTGCCGCACACCTCGGCCGAGCAGGCGCTGGCCTGCGTGGAGCGCATCCGCCAGCGGCTGCTGAGCTGGCGCTACGAGGGGCCCCTGCCGCTCGATACGCCGGAGACGCCC
>DATHWJ010000367.1:0-18566 GCA_035460745.1 Ideonella sp.
AACAAGGCGCGCCTGGGCGCCAACGCGACCCTGGCCGTGTCGATGGCCGTCGCGCGTGCGGCCGCTGAAGAATCCGGCTTGCCGCTGTACCGCTACTTCGGCGGCATGGGCGGCATGTCGCTGCCGGTGCCGATGATGAACGTCATCAACGGCGGCGCCCACGCCAACAACAACCTCGACCTGCAGGAGATGATGATCATCCCGGACGGCGCACCCACCTTCCGCGAGGCGGTGCGCTACGGTGCCGAGGTGTTCCATGCGCTGAAGAAGATCATCGACGCCAAGGGCATGACCACCGCGGTCGGCGACGAGGGCGGCTTCGCGCCCAACGTGGCCAGCCACGAAGCGGCGATCCAGATGATCCTGGAGGCGATCGACAAGGCCGGCTACACCGCGGGCACGCAGATCGCGCTGGGCCTGGACTGCGCCGCCAGCGAGTTCTACAAGGACGGCAAGTACCAGCTCGACGGCGAGGGCCTCAAGCTCAGCGCCCCCGAGTGGACCGACATCCTGGCGACCTGGGTCGACAAGTACCCGATCATCTCGATCGAGGACGGCATGCACGAAGGCGACTGGGACGGCTGGAAGCACCTGACCGAGCGCCTGGGCAAGAAGGTGCAGCTTGTGGGCGACGACCTGTTCGTCACCAACACCAGGATCTTGAAGGAAGGCATCGACAAGGGCATCGCCAACTCCATCCTGATCAAGATCAACCAGATCGGCACGCTGAGCGAGACCTTCGCCGCGATCGAGATGGCCAAGCGCGCCGGCTACACCTCGGTGATCAGCCACCGCTCGGGCGAGACCGAAGACTCCACCATCGCCGACATCGCCGTGGGCACCAACGCCGGCCAGATCAAGACCGGCTCGATGAGCCGCTCGGACCGCATCGCCAAGTACAACCAATTGCTGCGCATCGAAGAAGACCTGGGCGACGTCGCCCAGTACCCGGGCCGCGGCGCGTTCTACAACCTTCGCTAGTCTTTCCCTAGCCCATCCGCAGCCCGCAGTGCCGCTCAACCGGCCTGCGGGCTGCGGCACAATCCGGCCCATGCGTTTTGTCCCTGTCGTTTTTGCCGCCCTGCTGGCACTGGTCCAGGCCGAGCTCTGGTTCGGCAGCGGCGGTGTGCCGCACGTGATGTCGCTGCGCGCCGAGCTGGCGCAGCAGCGCGCCGCCAACGCCGAGGCCAAGCTGCGCAACGACCGGCTCGCGGCCGAGGTCACCGACCTGAAAAACGGCCTGGAGATGGTCGAGGAGAAGGCCCGCAAGGACCTCGGCATGGTCAAGCCCGACGAAGTGCTGGTGATGGTGTCGGCCGCCAAGCCTTGACGCTCGCCCCCCTCGCCCCACTTGCACTTGCCCGGCCACCCGCGCTGACGCCGTGATGGACAGCCTGCTGCAGGCCGCCGGGCCGCTGCTCGGGGCCGCGTTCACGCTCTGGGGCAGCCCGGTCACCTGGATAGAGATCGTCGCCTTCGTGCTGTCCATCTGCATGGTGTTGTGCAACATGCGCGTGAACCCGCTGGGCTGGCCGCTGGCCATCGCCAGCTCGCTGCTCTACGCCCTGCTCTTCGCCAGCTATCGGCTCTACGGCGAAGCGAGCCTGCAGCTCTTCTTCGTCGCCATCGCCGGCTGGGGCTGGTGGCAATGGCTGCGCGGCAGCGCGGTGGATGGCGCGCCGCTCAAGGTGCACCGCCTGAGCGCGCGCGGCCGCTGGCTGGGGCTGGCGCTGACACTGGCCGCATGGCCGCTGCTGGGTGCGCTGCTGGCGCGGGTCAGCAACAGCGACGTGCCCTACTTCGACGCACTGCCCACGGTGGCCAGCGTCACCGGCCAGCTGCTGCTGGGCCGCAAGCTGATCGACAACTGGCCGGTCTGGGTCGCCGTCAACCTGGTCAGCATCGCGCTGTTCGCACACAAGGCCTTGTGGCTGACGGTCATCCTCTATGCGCTGTTCGCGCTCATGGCGCTGGCGGGCTGGCGCAGCTGGCGCGCACTGGAGGGGCGGGTGAGTGCCGATGCCTGAGGCCGCGCTGCCGCTGGCCGCCGGGGCCCTGGTCTTCGGCATCGTCGGCGCCGAGAGCACCGGCAAGAGCACGCTGGCCGCGGCGCTGGCCGAGCGTGTCGCGCAGGCCACCGGGCTGCGCTGCCTGGCGGTGGGCGAGGTGCTGCGCGAGTGGTGCGACGCCCGCGGCCGCACGCCGCGGGTGGACGAGCAGGCCACCATCGCTGGCGAGCAGGCCGCCCGCATCGAGGCCGCCGCGCGACTCGCCGACGTGGTGGTCTGCGACACCACGCCGCTGATGACGGCGGTCTACAGCCGCCTGGTCTTCGGCGACCGGTCGCTGGACGCCAGCATGATCGCCTGGCAGCGGCGCTGTGCGCTGACCCTGCTGACCGCCCTCGACCTGCCCTGGGAGCCCGACGGCCTGCAGCGCGACGGCCCGCACGTCCGCGGCCCGGTGGACGCGGCGCTGCGCGAGCTGCTGATGCAGCACCGGCTGCCCTTCACGGTCGTGGCCGGCCTGGGCGAGCGGCGTGTCGAGGCAGCGCTGGACGCCATCGCGCCGCTGCTGCGGCAGCGCCCGGCGCCGCAGCCCGGCCTGTTCAGCCGGCTGGCCGAACGCGATGCGGCCCAGCCCGATTGGCGCTGGGTCTGCGAGCACTGCGACCTGCCGGAGTGCGAGCACGCCGGCTTGCGCGCCACGCCGGCCGGCACCTCACTGCAGCGCGGCTGAGCTCGGCGGCTGGTTGGGCCCGGGCGTGAACAGCTCGCCCACGTCGACCGCGTCGAAGCGGTACTGCCGCCCGCAGAAGTCGCACGCGATCTCCACCTCGCCGCGCTCGGCGACGATGCCGTTGACCTCGTCCGCACCCAGCCCGGAGAGCATGCCGCGCACCCGGTCGGTGGAGCAGCTGCAGGCAAACCGCGGCGCCAGTGGCTCGAAGCGCAGCAGCGGCTCCTCCCAGAACAGGCGCCGCAGCACGGTGTCGGCGTCCAGCGTCAGCAGCTCTTCGGCGGTCAGCGTGGCGGCCAGGTGGGCCACGCGGTTGAAGTCCTCGGAGCGGCCGATCTGGTCTTCGTCGCCCGACTTCCACGGCGTGGCGCCGAGGTTGCCCAGGCCGGCCAGCGGCAGCCGCTGTATCAGCAGGCCGGCGGCGATCTGGTCGTTGGCGGCCAGCACCAGGCGGGTGTCGAGCTGCTCGGACTGCAGCATGTAGTGCTCCAGCACCTCGGAGAGCTTTTGCAGCGGCTCGCGCCGGTCGCCGTGCAGCGCGACGACGCCCTGGTAGGGCTGCTGGCCGGGCAGACTGCGGTCGGGCGCCAGCGTGATGGCGCAGCGGCCATGGCCGCCGACGTTGACCATCGCTTCGAGCTGCGCCGCGGCCGGCACCTCGCCGACCACCTTGGCCGTGGCGCGAAAGCCGAGGTCGGAGCGGGCCTCGGCCACCGCCAGCTTGACCGGCCCGTCGCCGAAGACCTGCAGGATCAGCGAGCCCTCGAACTTGATGTTCGCCTGCATCAGCGCCGCCGCGGCGGACATCTCGCCGAGCAGCGAGCGCACCGCCGGCGGGTAGGCGCCGCTGCCATCGCGCCGGCGCAGCAGCTCCTGCCAATCGTCGGTCAGGCGGACCAGCATGCCGCGCACCGGCAGTCCGTCAAAAAGAAACTTGTGGAGTTCGCTCATACCTGATGTGTCCCTTGCGACCGCAAGGCCGCCAGGGCGGCGCCCTCCGGCAAGCCCATAATTCTACGAATGGAGCTCAGAACGCAAGCGTTGAAGGTCTTGTGTGTCGCCGACCCGGTCGACAAGGCGGCGCAGACCCGCCGCCTGTGGGACGGCGCACAAGCCGGCATCGCGCTGGATACCGGCCGGGCCTTGACACCCGAGGCGCCCCTGCCTGGCCGCCCTGCCCGCCCGGTGCTGGTCGAGGCCGTCAAGGTACCTCGCCGTTCGCCCTTCACTGCAGAAGGCCGCGCCGCGCTGCTGCACTCGGTCACCCACATCGAGTTCAACGCCATCAACCTGGCGCTCGATGCCGTCTGGCGCTTCGCCGGCATGCCCGAAGCCTACTACCGCGACTGGCTCAAGGTGGCCGCCGAAGAAGCCCTGCACTTCACGCTGCTGAGCGAGCACCTGGCCACGCTGAACCACGCCTATGGCGACTTCGACGCGCACGACGGCCTGTGGACCATGACCGACAAGACCCGCGACGACATCACCGCCCGCATGGCGCTGGTGCCGCGCACGCTGGAGGCCCGCGGGCTGGACGCCACGCCGCCCATGCAGGCCAAGCTCGCCAAGGCCGGCGACCAGCGCGCGGTCGAGATCCTCGACGTCATCCTGCGCGACGAGATCGGCCACGTGGCCATCGGCAACCACTGGTACCACTGGCTTTGCGAGCGCGACGGGCTGGACCCGGTCGATACCTACGAGGTGCTGACCGTGCGCTACGGCGCCCCCCGCCTGCGCGGCCCGCTCAACCTCGAGGCGCGCCGAGCCGCCGGCTTCGACGAGCGCGAGCTCAGCCGCATGCAAGACGCCTAGCCTGCCCTTTTTGGGGCCTGGGCACCGCACTGCCAAGGTGCGTGCAAACCCCGGGGACGGTGGTGCAGTTTTTGCGTTTACGCGACTTACACTGCCAGATCACAACATCTGTGCCCGTCGTGCACCCCTCCGAGGAAACTCATGCCGAATGCCCCTACCCACACCCCCACGCGTCGATTTCTGAAGGCAGCCGGCGCACTCGTCGTCGGCCTGACCCTGGCCGCCTGCGGCAAGCAGGAAGCCCCACCGGCCCCGGCGGCCGAGGCTTCTGCACCGCCGCCCGCGCCGGTCGCCGCCAAGGTCTACACGGTGGGCACCGACGCGGCTTACGCGCCGTTCGAGTTCCAGAACGACAAGGGTGAGATCGTCGGCTTCTCGGTCGAGTTGCTGAATGCGGTGGCGGCCAAGGGCGGCTTCGAGGTCAAGTTCGTCAACACCCCGTGGGAAGGCATCTTCAACGCGCTGGGCCAGGGCGACCGCGACCTGCTGATCTCGTCGATCACTATCACCCCCGAGCGCAAGCAGACGATGGACTTCTCGGACCCCTACTTCGACGCGACCCAGCTGATCGCCGTGAAGGAGAGCTCCAAAATCGCCAAGTTCGACGACCTGAAGAAGCTCAAGGTCGGCGTGCAGACTGGTACCACCGGCGATGAAGTCGTCACCAAGCTGCTCGGCAAGAACAGCACCCAGGTCAAGCGCTACGAGTCGACCCCGCTCGCGCTCAAGGAGCTTGAAGCCGGTGGCGTCGATGCCGTGGTGGCCGACAACGGCGTGGTCATCCACTACGTGGCCAACAACACCGGCACCAAGTTCAAGACCGTCAGCGACGCGTCGTTCGCCCCTGAGCAATACGGCATCGCCGTCAAGAAGGGCAATACCGAGTTGCTGGGCCTGATCAACAAGGGCCTGGCTGCCTTCAAGGCCGACGGTGGCTACGAGGCGCTGTACAAGAAGACCTTCGGCATGGCTCCCGGCGCTGCCGCGCCCGCCTCGGCTGCCTCGCAATAAGCGGCGGCGCCCGTGGACTTGCGCTGGGAGATCCTGGTCGGGTATTGGCCGCTGTTCATGGCGGGCTTGCTGACGACCATCGAGATCACGATCGTCGCGATCGTCTGTGGCCTGGTGCTGGGCGCCATCTTCGGGCTGATCAGCAGTTCGCGTGACGCGCCCAAACCGAAGTCGGCGGCGGTGCTGTGGCTGATGATCGCCCTGCGCGGGATCACCACGGCCTACGTGACCTTCTTCCGCGGCACGCCGCTGTTCGTGCAGATCCTGCTGGTGCACTTCGCGGTGATGCCGGCCCTGGTCCACCCCGAGCACGGCCTGCTGATCTCGGGCGAGATGGCGCGCGAGTTCCGCCAGGAGCACGGCGCCTTCTTCTCGGGCGCGGTGGCGCTCTCGCTGAACGCCGGCGCCTACCTCTCGGAGATCTTCCGCGCCGGCATCCAGAGCATCCACACCGGCCAGACCCAGGCGGCGTGGAGCCTCGGGCTGACGCACACGCAGGCGATGCGCTTCGTGATCCTGCCGCAAGCCTTTCGGCGCATGATGCCGGCGCTGGTCAACGAGGCGATCACGCTGATCAAGGACTCCTCGCTGGTCTCGGCCATCGGCCTGGCGGAGCTGGCGCTGGCCGCGCGCACGGTCGCGGGCGCCTACTCGCGCTACTGGGAGCCTTATCTGGCGATCTCCGCGATGTACCTGATCCTGACCTTGCTGTTGTCCACGGCAGCCAAGCGGCTGGAAGCGCCGGCCCACCTGCGGGGCAGGTGAAAGGCCCCCACGCTCGCTGGCGCTCGCTGCCCCCAAGGGGGCTGAGCCCGGACACGGAGGGTCCAGTGGACCCTCCGTGCCTGGCGAAGGGCCGGGCCACTGGCCCGGCGCGGCCTGCAAGGCAGCGCAGCGGACCGGCGGAGCCGGATCCGCGCACGCCGCTTGGTCTGAGTGCCACTGCGACGTGGGGCGCGATGTGATCGCTGGGTGCACTAGTCGAAGAAGTAGCGCTTCAGCCCCGCCAGGATCATCTCCACGGCAATTGCGGTGAGCACCAGGCCCATCAGCTTTTCCATCGCCGAGACCATGGGCGTGCCCAGCAGCTTGCGGATGCGGTCGGAGGCCAGCATTACCACGGTGCTGACGGCCATCGCCAGCGTCAGCGCGCCGACCCAGTAATAGATGCGGTCGGGCTGGCGCGATGCCAGCAGCAGCACGGTCGCCATCGCCGAGGGGCCGGCCAGCAGCGGCACCGCGAGCGGGAAGATCATCGGCTCGCGCTGGCCGTCCGAGGCATAGATCTCGCCGCCGGAGGCAAAGATCATCCGTATCGAGATGATCAGCAGGATCACGCCGCCGGCCACTTCGAGCGAGCGCTCCGACAAGTGCATCAGGTTCAGGAAGCCCTGGCCGGTGAACATGAAAGCCAACAGCACGCCGAAGGCGATGCTCGCCTCCCGCAGTGCCACCCAGGTGCGCCGCTCGCGCGGCACGCTCCTCAGCACCGAGATGAAGATGGGCAGGCTGCCGAAGGGGTCCAGCACCAGCAGCAGCAGGACAAAAGCGGAGACAAAGGTGTGGTCCATGGCGGCGGATTGTCCGCGAGCGCCGCTGTATGAAGCGCGCCACGCGCGCGCCGGCGACGTTGCATCTGCACCACGAATTTGGGCATCCAACGAACACTTACCGGGTTAACTCTCATATCGCGCGACCGGCCCGTATAAACTCGCCGCACGGCTTCGAAATGAATGCCCAGGATCGCCAGAGTCCCAGCAGGGTGGCAAGGCAGATCCAAACGACTTCCTCTTTCACACCGAAAAGGCTATCAAATGAAAAAATCTCTCGTCCTGGCTGCACTGGCAGCCACCGTTGCAGCGCCGGCTTTTGCACAAAGCAGCGTCACCGTCTACGGCCGCCTGAACGTCACCCTCGAACGCAGCAAGTTCGTCGGCGAAGACAAGACCTATGACGTCAACAACAACGGTTCGCGTATCGGCTTCAAGGGCGTGGAAGATCTGGGTGGCGGCCTGAAGGCCGGCTTCATCCTCGAGCACCGTTTCGACCCGTCCACCGGCACGCAATCGGCGACGGCCTTCTGGGGCGGCGCCGGCCAAAGCGAAGTGAACCTGTCGGGCAACTTCGGCATGATCCGTGCCGGCCTGTTCACCGCCGAGTCGTACTTCGCGACCTCGGACTGGATCGACATGCACAACCACGGCACCGGCGACTCCGCCGATGCGCTGTACGTGGGCTACGGCGCCGTCGGCAACAAGGTGGCTTACCGCACCCCGACGATGGGCACCTTCTGGGCCGAAGCCTCGGTGGCCGAGCAAGACGCCAGCGTGACCGGCCGCTACTACGACCTGGCCGCCAACTACGACATCGGCGCGCTGAAGCTGGGCGCTGGCTACAGCAAGGCTGGCGATGCCAAGCAGTTCGCGATCCGCGCCCTGTATGAAATGGGTGCCTTCACCTTCGGCGGCTACTACCAGCGCCACACCGACCAGTTCCTGGCCTCCGGCCTGGACGGCTCGGCCAACAACTTCCGCCTGGCCGCGATGTACACCATGGGCGCGACCGAGTTGCACGTGAACTACGGCCAAGTGGGCGACATCGGCGGCACGGACGGTACCGATGCCAAGCAAGCCACGGTCGGCATCAACCAGAACCTGAGCAAGCGCACCAAGATCTACGGCTACTACACCAAGCTGGGTGGCGCCGGTGCCGATCTGTACGGCAGCGCGCAAAACCACTTTGCTCTGGGCGTGCGCCACAACTTCTGATCGCAGGTTTCTGCCTCAGCAAAAGCCGACCCCCGGGTCGGCTTTTTTTCGTCCCTGCAATCCCTGCGGGATGCGCGCCTGCCATTGCGAGCCGTTTGCTCCAAATGGGTTCGAGCAGGGTCCATACCGCAGTGTCCGGCTGTGGTGGGATTGCCACGAAGCCCCGCCTTCCGTTACGCCAATACTCCCGAAAGCCTCGTTCTAGGGGGTACGCCCGCGAATATTGCTCCCTACACTGGTCTGAATCGTCTTGCAGTCGATGGTTTCTATTCCCGTGGCGACGGCCTTTTGGCCCGGGCCCGCTTTCGATTCGGAGGTTCACCCTTGAAGAAGACATTTGTCGGCGCCGCATTGGCCACCGCTGCAGTTGTTCCCGCATTTGCCCAAAGCAGCGTGATTCTCTACGGCCGGCTCAATCTGAGCCTGGAGAGCCAGGACTTCGTCGGCTCCGACAAGCGTGTCAACGAGGTCGTCGACAACGCTTCGCGGCTCGGCTTGCGCATCAGCGAGGATCTTGGCGCCGGCCTGAAGGCCGGGGTGGTCATCGAGCACGGTTTCGATGCCTCCACCGGCCAGCAAGCCGGCAGTGCCTACTGGAACCGCCAGAGCGAGATCAACCTGAGCGGCCCGTTCGGCATGGTCCGCCTGGGCAACTTCACCAGCGAGGCTTACTACGCCACGGCCGACTACGTCAGCCTGCACAACCACGACACCGGCACCTCGGCCGACCGGCTCTACGCCGACGCCAACCTGGGCAACCAGGTCAACAAGGTCGCGTACCGCACGCCAACGATGGGCGGCTTCTGGGCCGAGTTTGCCGCGATGGAGGCGGTGGACGGCGAGCGCGGCTACGATGCTGCAGCCAACTACGACGCCGGCCCGCTGCACCTGGGCGCCGGCTACAGCAAGCATGGCGACGCCCAGCAGTTCGCGCTGCGCGCGCTCTACGAGTTCGGCAACCTGACGCTGGGCTCCTATGTGCAGCGCGACAAGAACATCTTCCTCGAAGGTAACCGCACCTCAGGCCGCGTCTCGGCGATGTACACGATGGGTGCTTCGGAGTTCCACGTCAACGCCGGCTACGCCGACGATTACAGCTCGCTGGACAAGAGCAATTCCTACCAGGTCACGCTGGCCTACAACTACAACCTCAGCAAGCGCACCAAGCTCTACACGTTCTACACGATGCTGGGCAAGGACCGCATCCTGCAGGTCTACGGCGGCAGCTTCAACTCGTTCGCCGTCGGCATGCGCCACAACTTCTGATCACGCTTCGCTCGACAAGCCGGCCCTAGTGCCGGCTTTTTCTTGCGTGCCGGCAGCCGCCGCATCACCCCCGCGGGTGGTGCTGCGCATGCAGCGTCTTCAGCCGCTCGCGCGCCACGTGGGTGTAGATCGTGGTCGTCGAGATGTCGGCGTGGCCGAGCAGCATCTGCACCGCGCGCAGGTCGGCACCGTGGTTCAGCAGGTGGGTCGCGAACGCATGGCGCAGCGTGTGCGGCGAGAGTGGCGCGCGCACGCCGGCCTGCAGCGCATGCTTCTTCACCAGGATCCAGAACATCTGCCGCGTCATCGGCCCGCCGCGCGCGGTCACGAACAAGGCCGGGCTGGCCTGCCCACCGAGGATCTCGCCGCGCGCCTCGGCCAGGTAGCGCCGCAGCCAGGCCTCGGCCTCCTGGCCGAAGGGCAGCATCCGCTCCTTGGACCCCTTGCCGGTCACCCGCAAGGCGCCATCGGCCAGGCTGACCTGGACCGTCGGGATGCCGACCAGCTCGCTGACGCGCAGCCCGCTGGCATACATCAGCTCCAGCATGCAGCGGTCGCGCAGGCCCAGCGGCGTGTCCACGTCGGGCGCCCCCAGCAAGGCCTCGACCTGCGCTTCGCTGAGCGTCTTGGGGATGCGCAGCGGCTGCCGCGCGCTGCCGAGCTTGAGGGTCGGATCGAGCGCCACGTGGCGCTCGCGCAGGCACCAGCGGTAGAAGCGGCGGAACACCGCCAGCCGCCGGTTGGCCGACGAGCTGCGCGTCTGCGCATGGCGGGCCGCGCCATAGGCCATCAGGTCGGTCTCGGTGACGCCGGCCAGCGTCTTGCCGCCCTCGCCGGCCAGCCACTCGGCCAGCAGCGTGAGGTCGCGCCGGTAGGCCGCCAGCGTGTTCGCCGCCAGCCCGTCCTCCATCCACAAGGCGTCGATGAAGGCATCGACCAGCCTCCCGGGGTCACCGGCTGGCGCCGGCCCTGCCACCCCGGCCCGGCCGCCGGCGGCAGGCGCGGCGCGGCTCACTCCAGCGTCAGCTTCTGGGTGGCAACCACCTTCTTGTAGACCTCGAACTCGGCCTTGATCTGCTCGGCGAACTGCTCCGGCGTGTTGAGCACCAGCAGCGAGCCGGTGTCCTCGATGCGCTTTTTCACGTCGGGCAGCTCGGCGGTCTTCTTGACGGCCGCATGGATCTTGTCGACCAGGTCCTTGGGCAGGTTCTTGGGCGCGATGACGCCGTAATAGGCCATGCGGTTGACCCCTTCGAGGCCGACCTCCTTGAAGGTCGGCACATTGGGCAGCACCGCCAGCCGCTGCGGCGCGGCGACGACGATGGCGATCAGCCGGCCGTCCTTGATGAAGGGCAAGGCCGAGGGCAGGTTGTCGAAGATCATCGGCACCTGGCCGGCCACCGTGTCGTTCAGCGCCGGGCCCGCGCCGCGGTAGGGGATGTGCGTCACGAAGGTCGATGTGAGGCTCTTGAACAACTCCATCTGCAGGTGGCCGATGCCGCCGGTGCCCGAGCTCGCGAAGCTGTACTTGCCTGGGCTCTTCTTGAGCACTTCGAGAAAGGTCTTGAAGTCGCGCGCCGGGAACGACGGGTGCACCGCAATCACGTTGGGCGTGGCCGCCACGTTGATGATGGGCGTGAAGTCGGTCAGCGTGTTGTAGGGGATCTTGGGGTTGATCGCGGGGTTGGCCGCGGTCGTCGAGACCGTCGCCATGCCCAGCGTGTAGCCGTCGGCGGCCGAGCGCGCCAGCTCGGCCGCGCCCACCGAGCCGCCGCCGCCGCTCTTGTTCTCGACGATCATGGTCTGGCCCAGCGCCGCGTTGACCTTCTCGGCCACCACGCGGGCCACGATATCGGTGGTGCCGCCGGGCGCAAAGGGCACCACCAGCCGCACCGGCTTGCTCGGATAGGCCGCTTGCGCAAACACCATCGGCGACGACACGGCGGCCAGCGACAAGGCCAGCAGTTTCAGGCGGGTACGGGGGTTCATCGGCATGGTCTCCTGCGTGTACAAAAAAGGCCGTGGTTGAGGTCGAGATATCAGTTGGGAGGATACAGGAGCCACCTGGGCCCGCCGCGATACGGGAAACCGCGTACGCACCCGCTGGCACACTGGGCGGCATGTCCGAAGTGCTGCTGCTCTTGCCCGACTTCCTGCTGATCGTCGCAGGCTATCTGATCTGCCGCTACACCGCGCTCGGCCGACCGATCTGGGAGGGCGTGGAGCGGCTGGTGTACTACCTGCTGTTTCCGGTGCTGCTGTTCGTCGCCATCCTGCGCCAGCCGCTGGAGCCGGGCCCGCTGTTGACCTTCGCCGGCTGCGGCCTGGCCGTCGTCGGCTGCGGCATCGCGCTTTCGTATGCGCTGGCGCGCTGGCCCGGGGTCGATGCGCGCACCCATGCGTCTGGCGCCCAGACGGCCTTCCGCTTCAACTCCTATGTCGCGCTGGCGCTGGCGGAGCGGCTGGGCGGCGTGCAGGCAGTGGCCTGGATCGCGCTGCTGGTGGCCGTCTGCGTACCGGTCTGCAACGTGGCCGCCGTCTGGCCCATGGCCCGGCACGGCAACCAGCATTTCGGCCGCGAGCTGATGCGCAACCCGCTGATCATCGGCACCGTCGGCGGCCTGGTCGCCAACCTGCTCGGGCTGCACTTGCCCGAGATCGCCAACACCACCCTCACCCGCGTCGGCGGTGCGGCCTTGCCGCTGGGCCTGATGGCCGTCGGCGCCGGGCTGCAGATGGGCGCCCTGCGCGAAGCGCCGGGCCTGGCGGCCGGCTTGCTGGGCATCCGGCACGCGGTGCTGCCGATGCTGGCGATCGCGCTGGCGCTGACGACCGGGCTGCCGGTCGGCCAGCAAACCGTGCTGGTCGCTTTCGCGGCGCTGCCCACGGCCTCCAGTGCCTATGTGCTCGCTGCGCGCATGGGCGGCCATGGGCCGTTCGTGGCCGGCCTCGTCAGCGTCTCCACGCTGATCGGCATGCTGGGCTTGCCGCTGGCGCTGGCATCGTTGAACGGTTTGCGCTGAGAGGCGGCCGAGCGGCGCGCCGTCAGAGCCTGAGAGTTTTTCGGGCGTGCCCGACTCTCAGGCTCTCAGCCCTGCGCCAGGGCCCACTGGGCATGTTCGCGCACCAGTGGCGCCAGCTCGCCGAGCGAGGCCTTCAGCGCCGCGCGTATCGGGCCCGCGCCCTCGCCGCCCGCCGCGAGCGCATTGCCCATCGCCACCGCCAGGTTGCGCTGCCAGCGCTCATGGCCGATGCGGCGTATCGCGCTGCCTTCGGTGCGCTGCAAAAAGGTGGCTTCGTCCCAGGCCCACAGGTCCAGCAAGCCCGGGTCCTGCAACGGCGCGCGCGCGTCGAAGTCCGGCAGCTCGGCGCGGCCGGCGAACTTGTTCCAGGGACACACCAGCTGGCAGTCGTCGCAGCCGTAGATGCGGTTGCCGATCAGCGGCCTGAGCGCCACCGGGATGGCACCCGGGTGCTCGATGGTCAGGTAGGAGATGCAGCGCCGCGCATCGAGCCGGTAGGGGCCGACGATGGCCTGGGTCGGGCAGACGTCGATGCAGGCGCTGCAGCTGCCGCAGTGCGGCTCCACCGCGTCGCTCAGCGGCAGCGGCAGGTCGACGAAGATCTCGCCGAGAAAGTACATCGAGCCCGCGCCGCGCGACAGGCTCAGCGTGTGCTTGCCGCGCCAGCCCAGCCCGCTGCGCGTGGCCAGCGCCACCTCCAGCACCGGCGCGGAGTCGGTGAACACGCGGTGGCCGAACGGACCTATGGCCTGCCCGATGCGGTCGACCAGCGCCTGCAGCCGCTGGCGCAAGACCTTGTGGTAGTCGCGCCCCCGTGCATAGACCGAGACGGCCGCCTTCTGCGGCGAGCCCAGCCGCTGCCACTCCACCGCCTGCCAGCCCTCGGGCGTGTCGCGCGGCAGGTAGTCCATGCGCGCGGTGATCACGCGCACCGAGCCCGGCACCAGCTCGGCCGGCCGCGAGCGCTTGCTGCCGTGGGCCGCCATGTAGCCCATCTCGCCATGGAAGCCCGCTGCCAGCCAGGCCTGCAAGCCGGCTTCCTCCGTGCAAAGATCGACATCGGCCACTCCTATCTGGGAGAATCCGAGGGCGCGCGCCCAGCCCGGCAACTGTTGAGCGACCTGCGACATATCGAAGTGACTACTGGCCATACAACGATTCTAGAAACCCGCAGCCTGCACTGGCCCGACGAAGCGGCCTGTGGACACTTCGCCGCCGCGTTGGCCGCCAGGCTGATCCGCCACCCCGCGCTGCAAGACGCCTGCATCGAACTCGAGGGCCCGCTCGGCGCCGGCAAGACCAGCTTCGTGCGCCACCTGCTGCGCGCCCTTGGCGTCGATGGCCGCATCAAGAGCCCCACCTACGCGGTGGTCGAGCCCTATGAGGTGCAGCTGCGCGCCGGCTGCTGGCTCAGTGTCTCGCACTTCGACTTCTACCGCTTCAACGACCCGCGCGAGTGGGAGGACGCGGGCTTTCGCGAGCTCTACGCCGCGCCCGGCCTGAAGCTCGCCGAGTGGGCCGACAAGGCCGCGCCGCTGCTGCCGTCGCCCGACCTGCGGCTGGCGCTGGCGGTCAACGCGGACGAAAGCCGCGTCGCCACGCTGCAGGCCTTCAGCGAACGCGGCAGGGCCTTGCTCGCATGAAGCGCCGCGACGCATTGCGCAGCCTCGGCACCGTGGTGCTGAGCCTGGGCGCGGCCCAGATCGCGCACGGCGCGGCCATCCTGGCGGTGCGCGTCTGGCCCGCGGCCGACTACACGCGCGTCACCATCGAGTCCGACACCGCGCTGGCCGCCACCCACTTCCTGGCCGAGAACCCGCAGCGCCTGGTGGTCGACATCGACCGCCTCGAGCTCAGCCCCGCGCTGCGCGAGCTGGTCGGCAAGGTGCGCTCCGACGACCCCTTCATCGCCGGCGTGCGCGTGGGCCAGAACCTGCCCCGCGTGGTGCGGCTGGTGATAGACCTGAAGCAGCCCGTCAAGCCGCAGCAGTTCACGCTGACGCCGGTTGCGGCCTACCAGCACCGCCTGGTCTTCGACCTCTACCCCACCGAGGCGCCCGACCCGCTGCTGGCGCTGATACGCGACAAGGGCGAGGCCGAGCAGGAAGCCGCGCAGTCGGTGCAGGACGCCCTCGGCGAGTTCATCGGCAAGGTCGACAAGCCCGGCCTGCCCGCGCCCAACCTGCCGCCCGCCACACCGCCCACGGCAGCGGTCCCGAAACCACCCAGCGTGGCCATCGCACCGCCCCCTGCGCCGCCACCGATACCCAACGCCGACCCCCTGCCCTCCAAAGGCCTGCGCGACCGCGTCAACCGCCTGATCGTCGTCGCCATCGACCCCGGCCACGGCGGCGAAGACCCCGGCGCCACCGGCCCCACCGGCCTGCGCGAAAAAGACGTGGTGCTGCAGGTCGCGCTGCAGCTGCGCGACCGCCTCAACAGCAAGCCCGGCATGCGCGCCATGCTGACGCGCGACGGCGACTTCTTCGTGCCGCTGCACGAGCGCGTCAACAAGGCCCGCCGCGTGCAGGCCGACCTCTTCGTCTCCATCCACGCCGACGCCTTCCTGACCCCGCAGGCCCGCGGCGCCAGCGTCTTTGCCCTCAGCGAGCGCGGCGCATCGAGCACGGCCGCCCGCTGGATGGCGCAGCGGGAGAACGCCGCCGACATGGTGGGCGGCGTCAACGCCGCCGTGAAGGACACCCAGGTGCTGCGCACCCTGCTCGACATGAGCACCACCGCGCAGATCAAGGACAGCTTGCGCGTGGGCAGCGAGGTGCTGAGCCGCATCGGCAAGGTCGGCAAGCTGCACAAGGGCGCCGTCGAGCAAGCCGGCTTCGCGGTGCTCAAGGCACCCGACATCCCGTCCATCCTGGTCGAGACGGCCTTCATCTCCAACCCCGAAGAAGAAGACAAGCTGCGCGATCCGGCCTACCAGCGCAATCTGGTCGAGGCGCTGTTCGTGGGGATCTCGCGCTACTTCGCGAAGAATCCGCCGCTGGCGAGGGACAGGACTTTG
Organism: Ideonella sp.; assembly: GCA_035460745.1. Taxonomy (GTDB): domain Bacteria; phylum Pseudomonadota; class Gammaproteobacteria; order Burkholderiales; family Burkholderiaceae_C; genus Ideonella. Next base: position 15,639 of record DATHWJ010000367.1, read on the forward strand.
TAGGGCTGTCGGGTTGTTGTTGTAGGGGTTGCCGGGTGCCCTGCCTGCGCCCTGGCCCCGTCCGCCTCGCGCACGAACTGGTGCGCGCCCACATCGAAACTCCTGGCACAGCCTTCGCTTTAGGCGCTATAAAGCTGACCAACCGGTCAACTTCTTGCGACCGGACTGGAGCGTCACCGTGGCCTCTCACATCGTGCTCACTTCGCACCCCCATGCCCATGGCAAGGAGGCGCGGGCCTTCAACGAGATCCACTGGGGTGCGCCGTCGGCAGCCGAGCGAGGGCCGGTGATCGCCAGCCTCACCAACCCGGCGCAGCGCAACGCCATCGGCACCCACTCCGGGGCCTATGCCGTCTACCGCGCGCTGGCCGTGGCCTCCGGCCAGCTGCAGCCGGACCACCGGCCCGACTTCACCAACACCGCGCCGGCCGAGATCGTCGGCCCGCACCCGCAGTGGGCCGACCCCGACAAGATCGTCTCGCTCGACCCCTGGGGCCACCTGGGCTCCAGCGCCTTCGCCGAGCGCATCACCAGCGGGCAGGACATCCGCCCCACCATCGCGATCACCAAGGCCCACATCAACATGCCCGAGCTGCTGGGCGCGATCCGCGATGGCCGGCTGGTGCCCGACGGCCAGATCCTGCATGCCAACGGCGACGTGCGCGTCACCAAGGCCGCGATCGACCCGGTCTGGTACCTGCCCGGCCTGGCCAAGCGCTTCGGCATCAAGGAGAGCGGCCTGCGGCGTGCGCTCTTCGAGCAGACCGGCGGCATGTTCCCGGAGCTGGTCACGCGCAACGACCTGAAGGTGTTCCTGCCACCGATCGGCGGCATGACGCTGTACTTCTTCGGCGACATCACCCAGCTGGGCAAGCCCGAGACCCGCATCGCCTGCCGGCTGCACGACGAGTGCAACGGCTCGGACGTCTTCGGCTCCGACATCTGCACCTGCCGCCCCTACCTGGCGCACGGCATCGAAGTCTGTATCGAGATGGCGCAGCAAGGCGGCGTCGGCCTGGTCGTCTACAACCGCAAGGAGGGCCGCGCACTCGGCGAGGTCACCAAGTTCCTGGTCTACAACGCCCGCAAGCGCCAGACCGGCGGCGACCGCGCCGAGACCTACTTCGCCCGCACCGAGTGCGTCGCCGGCGTGCAGGACATGCGCTTCCAGGAGCTGATGCCCGACGTCTTCCACTGGCTGGGCATCACCCGCATCGACCGCTGGGCCTCGATGAGCAACATGAAGCACGGGGCCCTGGTCGCGCAGGGCATCGAGGTGGTCGAGCGCGTACCCATCCCCGATGCGCTGATCCCGGCCGACGCCCGCGTCGAGATGGACGCCAAGCAGGCCGCCGGCTACTTCTCCACCTACGTGCCGGACGCCAGCGAGCTCGCGCTCGCCAAGGGCCGCGGCCTGGCCGAGTGAGCAGAGCATGCCGCCCACCACCCCCACCCAGACATCTACCCAGACATCCACCCAGACCTCCACGCGGGCCTACACCCGGCGCGCCACCGACCTGTGGCACACCCCCGTGCCCGAGGGGCACCCCGCCGCCCCGCTGCTGAGCGCCGCCGCCGTGCGCCGACACTGCGCCGCGCTGATGGCGCTGATCGAGCGCGGCGAGTCGGCCCACTTCACCTGGCGGCCCGAGCAGCTGGGCGCCACCGCCGACTATGTCGCCGAGACCATACACCGGCAGTACCCCGACCTCGCGGTGCCGTACCACAGCCGCTGGCGCCACTTCGAAGCCGGCGGCGTCGATCGCTGGGGCGCGCTGGCGGCCCGCGCCGGGCTGCAGGACGACGCGCTGGAGCGCGCCCGCGTGCGCATCGACCTGGTGATCCCCAGCGTGCTGCTGGATGCCGGCGCGGGGGCGGCCTGGCGCTTCGACGACGCCGCCACCGGCCAGATGCTGGCCCGCTCCGAGGGCCTGGGCGTGGCCAGCCTGTCGCTCTTCACCCAGGGCGCGCTGTCCGACCGGGCCGGCGCGCCGCTGCGGGCCGACGCCGCCGCGCTCGCGCGCATCACGCCCGAGGTCATCGCACAGGCCTTCCAGGCCGCGGCGAACAACCCGCTGGTCGGCCTCGAAGGCCGCGCCGCGCTGCTGCAGCGCCTGGGCCAGGTGGCGGCGGCCACGCCGGCGGTGTTCGGCAGCCCGGCCCGCCTGGGCAACCTGCTCGACCATCTGCTCGCCCGCGCCGTGGAGGGCCGCCTGGCCGCCGACGATGTGCTCGCCACGCTGCTGCGTGCGCTCGGCCCGGTCTGGCCCGGCCGGGTTGCGCTGCGCGGCGTCTCGCTCGGCGACTGCTGGGTGCACGCCGCCGCGCCCGACGGCCTGGTGCCCTTCCACAAGCTCACCCAGTGGCTCACCTACTCGCTGCTGGAGCCGCTGGAAGACGCCGGCCTGCAGATCACCGGCCTCGACGCGCTCACCGGCCTGCCCGAGTACCGCAACGGCGGCCTGCTGCTGGACCTGGGGCTGCTGGTGCCGCGCGCGCACGACTTCCACACCCGGCCGCTGCAAGTCAACGAGGCCGCGGTGGTTGAGTGGCGCGCCGCTACCGTCATTGCGCTCGACCGCATCGCCGACGCCGTGCGCGAACGCCTGGGCCTGAGCGCCACGCAGTTCCCGCTGGCCCGCGTGCTCGAGGGCGGCACCTGGGCCGCGGGCCGCCGCATCGCCGCCGAGCTGCGGCCGGGCGGCGGGCCGCCGGTCAATATCCAGAGCGATGGCACTGTGTTCTGAAACTCCCAGCAAGGCAGACCCCATGGACAATGTCTTCGTGATCGACCACCCGCTGATGCAGCACAAGCTGACGTACTTGCGCATGGCCGAGACCACCACCGACAACTTCCGCCGCCTGGTGCGCGAGATCGCCGCGATGCTGGCCTACGAGGTCACGCGCGACCTGCAGACCGAGACCATC
>DATHWJ010000368.1:0-2713 GCA_035460745.1 Ideonella sp.
GACGCTTTCAAGCAGGACAACACACCATGAACAAGACCTCGACCCTGATACGGCGCTTTGCACTCGCCCCGCTGCTCGCCGCGCTGGTGCTGGCCGGATGCGCATCGGTGCCCGCGATCGACACCGCCAAGCTGGCGCCCCCGCCGCCTGCCGCCTTCAAGGAAGGCGACGGCCGCTGGGCACCGGCCACGCCGGCCGAAGCGCAAGCCCGCGGCACCTGGTGGAAGGCCTTTGCCGACCCCACGCTGGACGAGCTCGTCGACCGCGCGGCGCGCAACAACAACCAGCTCGCCGTCGCCGCCGCGCGGCTGCTGCAGGCCAGGGCGCTGCTGCGCTCGGCCGAGGCCGACCGGGCACCGCAGATCGGCCTCGGCGCGGGCGCCTCGCGCGGCACCGACTCGGCCACCGGCCGCCCCGGCACCGTGCTGAGCGCCGGCGCCACCTTCGGCTACGAGCTCGACCTCTTCGGCCGCCTGGCCAATGCCAGCAGCGCCGCCTCGCTCGACGCCCAGGCCCGCGAAGCCCTGCTGCAGAACACGCTGCTGCTGGTGCAGGCCGACGTCGCGCAGAGCTACCTCGGCCTGCGCGCGCTGGACGCCGAGCGCGCGATGGTGCGCGACACGGTCGCCGCCTACCGCGACACGCTGCGGCTGACCGAGCGCCGCTATGCCGCCGGCGACATCGCCGAGCTCGACGTGGCGCGGGTGCGCACGCAGGTCGCCTCGACCGAGTCCGAGGCCATCGCGCTCGACCGCCAGCGCGCCCAGCTCGAACACGCGCTGGCCGTGCTGCTGGGCGAAGCCGCGAGCAGCTTCCAGCTCGCACCGGCCGAGTGGGCCACCGCGCTGCCGGTGATCCCGGCCGGCGTGCCCAGCACCGTGCTGGCGCGCCGGCCCGACATCTCCGCCGCCCAGCGCAGCCTGCTGGCCGCCAACGCCCGCCTGGGCGTGGCCCAGACCGCCTGGTTCCCGGACATCTCGCTGACCGGCTCGGGCGGCTTCGCCTCCAGCGACATCGGCGACCTCTTCAAGTGGTCGGCGCGCTCCTGGGGCATAGGCGCGCTGCTCTCGCTGCCCTTGTTCGACGGCGGCCGGCGCGAAGCCGGCGTGCAAAACGCCCAGGGCGAGCTCGACGCCGCCCACGCCGGCTACCGCGAGCAGGTGCTGGTGGCCTTCAAGGACGTCGAGGACCAGCTCTCCGCACTGCACCTGCTGGCCCAGCAGTCCGAAGCCCAGGGCCGCGCCGTGGCCGCCGCCCAGCGCGCCACCGTGCTCTCGGACTCCCGCTACCGCAACGGCCTGGTCAGCCAGCTCGACCTGCTGGACGCCCAGCGCAGCGAGCTGGCCAACCGCCGGCAGGCGCTGCAGGTGCGGTCGGCGCAGTACCAGGCGACGGTGGGGCTGATACGCGCACTGGGTGGTGGGTGGGGCTGAGCGAATGACGCGAGGCGTCATGCGGCGAGGTAGAGCGCGATCCGGTCGCTTGTCCATGTCGCGACGCCTGTGCCGAAAAAGTCGGCGTCTTCCGTCCAGATGGGGCAGCCCATGACCATGGCGCAGGCCAGCACGGGCCAGTCGTCGGCATCGCGAAGGGCGATGCGTTGCAGCGCCTGCTGCTGCATGCCCGCGTACAGCTCCAGCTCGACCGGCTGAACGATGGATTCAAGCAGGTCGAGCAACTCCATCGCCAAGGTGGCATCCGCATTGCGTTTTGCCAGCACGCTGGGCAGATGTTTGCGCGCCTCCTGATACGCGCTGTCGGGCGCGACGAACTTCACCGAACCGGCGTGCTCGACGAGCAGTTCCCGCACCCGCTTGCCGAGCACGGCCCGAATCAGAATGTTGGCGTCGAGGACGATGGCCTTGCTCACCGCTGCACCGCGTTTCTGCGCGTCGTCCCGTCCGCGACCGCCCGCCAAGCCCGTGCTGCAGGCAGAGCCGCTCAGGCAGGCTTGCCAGGCAGCAGGGGGGGGGCGTCGCCAGCGCTCGCCTTCTTGCCTTTCTCGCGAGAGGCCTTGTAGTCGGCAACGACAGCGTCCACGTCGATGCCGCGCGCTTCCAGCATCCGGTCCAGCGCCTCGCCCGCTGCTTTGAGCGCGGCCACGTCTGCGTCGGCCCGGCCCGGGGTGGGGATGAAATAGCCGACCGTCTGGCCGTGGCGGGTGACCGCCACCGGGGTGTCGGATGCGATGAACTCGGCCAAGCCAGCCCGGAACTCCCTGATCCCTACCTTGGTGGCTTCCATTGTGTTGGCTCCTGCATTGAGTGAACGCATAGATTGTGAATCCATGTGTACACATTCTACGCCGTCAACGATAGCCGGGGCTGTCACAGCAAGCGCGAGTGTGTGTCTCCCACTTTTCCACCCCATCCGGCGGCTTTCGAGCCACTTTTTCGAGTCTGGCGCACCAGAACTGCACTTGGCCGATCAGCTGGCCAGACGTGCATGCACCACACCAGCACAAGTTGTCAATTGAGACTTAACTTCCAGTCCCACTCGCAAGTCCTTGTTTTAACAGCGAATCACTTGCAAATGTTTCGCTAAGTTATTGATACGCTTGATTTTTTTGAACGGCCGACATTGACCGTCCCTGCTCGCTTGGGTACAGTGCAGATTCGTGGGGCGGAGTGGGGTATCGTGGAATCAACTGGCTTTTTCGGCGCTTCGTCGCTGACGCTTGATAGCAAGGGGCGCTTGACTGTGCCTGCTCGCC
>DATHWJ010000369.1:0-13273 GCA_035460745.1 Ideonella sp.
CGCGACGCCACCGCCGGCCCCCCGCGTCGTCGCGCTGGCCGAGCACCCTGCCGCGCTGCCAGTGGTGGCTGGCTGGCTGCACGACGAGTGGTGGAGCGCCTGGGGCCTCAGCCTGGCGCAGGCCGACGCCGGCCTGCGGGCCCGCTTGCAGCACGGCGCGCTGCCGCTGGCGCTGCTGGCGTTGGCCGGCGACCTGCCCGTGGGCACCGCGAGCCTGGTGCACGACGAGCACCCGCTGGACGCCGGCACCATCTGCTCGCTGGCCGACGTCTATGTGGCGCCGACATGGCGCGGGCGCGGCGTGGGCCGCCTGCTCTGCAGCCGCGCCGTCGAGCTCGCCCAGGCCCTGCACCCCCACCCCACCGGCCTCTACACCCGCGACACCGAAGCCTTCTACCGCCACCTCGGCTGGACCAAGCTGCTCGACACCCCCGTCCGCCACCCCGTCACCCCCACCCTCGGCGCCTACATGGAATGGCACCCCCAATAATGGGGTCAGAGTCATTTAGTCCGGCCGGCTTGCTCGCGCTGTCGCTGGCCCTGCTGCTGGGCGCTTGCGGCAGCCCACCCCCCTCATCGCCAACGACCGCGCGCACGCTCGGCGCGCAAGCCAGCGCTGTCGCCACCATTGCCGACTGGCGCTGGCTAGGCCGCGCCAGCTTCGGCGCCGACACCGCCTCGCTGGAGCGGCTGCAGCGCCTGGGCCGGGCGCGCTTTCTCGACGAGCAGCTCGCCGCCGAGCTGCCGCCCGACCCACCCGCCGTCGCCGGGCCCGTCGCCGCGATGCCCATCTCGCAGCTCACCGGCGAGCAACGCTGGCGTGCCGCCCGCGCCGAGCGGCAGCGTATCAACACCCTGCCGACCGACGAAGAGAAGCAGGCCGCCCGCATGGCGCTCAACAAGCTGGGCGGCGAAGCGGTGCAGGACACCCAGGCGCGCCACCTGCTGCGCGCCCTCTTCTCGCCCGCCCAGCTGCGCGAGCAGATGACCTGGTTCTGGATGAACCACTTCAGCGTCTACTCGGGCAAGGCCGACCTGCGCTGGACGCTGGCCGACTACGAGGAGCGCGTGGTGCGCCCGCGCGCCTTCGGCAAGTTCAACGAGCTGGTGATGGCCACGCTCACCTCGCCGGCGATGCTGGAGTACCTGGACAACGCCCAGAGCGCCGCCGGCCGCGTGAACGAAAACCACGCCCGCGAGCTGCTGGAGCTGCACACGCTGGGCGTCTCCGGTGGGCCCAGCGGCTCGCGCTATACGCAGCAAGACGTGCAGGAGCTGGCGCGGGTGCTCACCGGCGTGGGGCTGCGGGTGAACGAGCAGCCCCCCAAGCTCTCGCCGCAGCGCCAGGCGCAGTACCTGGCCGAGGGCCTGCTGGAGTTCAACCCCAACCGGCACGACTTCGGACCCAAGGTCTTGCTGGGCCAGGCTATCGCGCCGGTGGGCTTCGGCGAGGTGGCGCAGGCCGTGGCGCTGCTGTCGCGCGAGCCGGCCACGGCGCGCTTCATCTCGGCCAAGCTGGCGGCCTACTTCGTGGCAGACACGCCGCCGCCAGCGCTGGTGAGCCGCATGGCCCATACCTTCGAGCGCACGGACGGCGACATCGCCGCCGTGTTGCGCACCCTGTTCCTCTCGCCCGAGATGGAAGCCGCCGCGGGCGACAACACCTCCCCCCGCAAGTTCAAGGACCCGATGCAGTTCGTCGTCTCTTCGCTGCGCCTGGCCTACGAGGGCCGCACCATCACCAGCACCCGCCCGGCGATCAACTGGCTGGCGCAGCTCGGCGAGCCGCTCTACGGCCGCGTCTCGCCGGACGGCTACCCCACGGGCGAAGCCGCCTGGGCCAGCTCGGGCCAGATGGTCAAGCGCTTCGAGATTGCGCGCAACCTGGCCAACGGCCCGGCCAATCTCTTCATCGGCCCCGACGGCAAGCCCGGCCAGCCCCCAGGCCCGCCGCTGCTGACCACGCCGCTCTACCATGCAGCCATCGAGCCCACGCTCTCCCCGGCCACACGCAGCGCGCTCGCGCAAACCACCTCGCAGGCAGAGTGGAACGCCACGCTGCTGTCGTCACCGGAGTGGATGCAGCGTTGAAGGGCGGCGCGTCGTCCGCAGGATGGCAAGTCACCATGCCGTCGGGGTAGGAGACAAACACAGCATGCAGCCGGCGCCGCGTAATATCCAGACCATGATGAAAGACCTGGTCCAACAAGCTCTGCGGGCTCACCCGCAGATCGAGTTGGCTATTCTGTTTGGCTCTCACGCCACCGGGCGAGCGCATGCTGACAGCGACGTGGACGTGGCGGTCATGTTCTCTCACGAGATGAGCTCCGCCCAAAGGATGGCGCTGATCGCCGACTTGGCGGAAGCGACCGGCGGCGCCATCGATCTGATCGACCTTCGGACCGTTGGGGAGCCGCTACTCGGTCAAATCCTGGAACACGGCCAGCGGATACACGGCAGCGACGATGTCTATGCGCAGTTGGTCAGCAGGCATCTCGTCGATGCCGCAGACTTCCTGCCCTATGTGCGGCGCATGCTGGCAGAACGGAGGCAAGCGTGGATTGGCTTGTGATCGAGCGCAAGCTGGGGTCGCTGCGGCGCTGTGTCTATCGAGTGAGGGAAAGGCGGCCAGCCGAGCTCGACGCATTGATTGCTGACTTGGATGCGCAAGACGTCTTGGTACTCAACCTGAGCCGGGCTGTTCAGCTTTGTGTAGACATTGGGCGCACCTGCTGGCTGCCAGCCAGACCCCCACACCCGGCTCTATGGGGGAGACGTTTGTCCGTCTGGCGGATGCCAAGTTCATCGACGTGGACTTGTCCAAGCGGGTGCGAAACGCCGTCGGGTTCCGCAACATTGCCGTTCACAACTACGATGTGATCGACTGGTCGATAGTCCATGCGCTCTCTGACCTGTCGCTACGCGACTTTGAAGACTTTGCACGTCAGATTGCGAAGCAGATGCCCAAGTGAGTGCTGGGCAGGCCAGGCAACCGGCCAGGTCTGCGAGTCTTCCTCCGCCCGCGCTGGGCTCCAGCACCGCATCCAACCCGTCAACGATCCGACGGCACCCATGCACCGACGCGATTGGCTCAAGCGCACCGCCGCCGGCCTGGCCCTCGGCACCGCCCCCCTCTTCTCCCGCGCCTACGCAGCACCCGGCGCGCAGGACGCGCGCTTCCTGCTCGTCTTCCTGCGCGGCGCCTACGACGCCACCAACGTGCTGATCCCCGCCGGCAGCGACTTCTACTACGAGTCACGCAAGAAGATCGCCATCCGCAAGCCGGTGGCCACAGGCGAGCCGGCTGACCCGCGGGCCGCCTTGTCGCTGGCCGCCGCGGCACCCAAAGGCGCCGGTGCAGCGGCCGCGCGCGCCATCGGCGACTGGGCGCTGCACCCGGCGCTGGGCGGTTCCATGCTGCCGCTGTGGCAGCGCGGCGAGTTGGCCTTCGTGCCGTTTGCCGGCAGCAGCGACCTCTCGCGCAGCCATTTCGAGACACAGGACAGCCTGGAGGCGGGCCTGGCACTGCCGGGCGACGCGGTGGCCCCGACAGACCGTGCCCGATCCGCCGCGCTGCGCGGCAGCGGCTTCCTGAACCGGCTGGCGGCGGCGCTGGGCGCGCGCGGCGAACCGGTGGCCTTTACCGACGGGCTGCCGCTCGCGCTCAGCGGCGGCCTGACAGTGCCCAACGTCTCGCTCAAGGGCACGGGGCGCACGCCGTTCGACGAGCGCCAGACCCGGCTGCTGGCGCAGATGTACCAGGGCACGCGCTTCGAGGCAGCCATCGCCGAGGGCTTCGAGCTGCGCCAGACCGTGGCGCAGGAGGCCGAGGCCATGCAGCGCCGCAACGCCGCGCTGGCCGCCTCGGCACCCGAGGGCGAGATGGCGATGGCGATGGCGGGCCGCATGCAGGAGATGCAGGCGGCCAGCCGGCGCGCCTTGAGCGCCAAGGGCTTCGAACTGGAGGCGCGCCGCATGGCGGCGCTGATGCGCGAGCGCTACAACATCGGCTTCATCGACGTCGGCGGCTGGGATACCCACGTGAACCAGGGTGGTGCGCAGGGCCAGTTGGCCAACCTGCTCGACAACCTGGGCCGGGGCCTGGCCGGCTTTGCCGAAGAGAGCGGCGAGAGCTGGGACAAGACCGTGGTGGTGGTGGTCTCGGAGTTTGGCCGCACCTTCCGCGAGAACGGCACCGGTGGCACCGACCATGGGCATGGCACGGCCTACTGGGTGGCGGGCGGCGCCGTGTGCGGCGGGCGCATCGCGGGCGAGCAGGTGGGGGTGACCCCGCAGACGCTGAACCAGGGCCGCGATTGGCCGGTGCTGAATGACAACCGGGCGCTGCTGGGCGGGCTCTTCAAGCGGCTCTACGGCCTGAGCGACACGGCACTGGCGGAGGTGTTACCGGGCGCAACAGCCCGCGACTTTGCGCTGCTGTAGCCAGCCCGCCAGGGGCCGGCGCGTCGGCGATGTGGCGCGGAACATGCATGCTTTGATGCAATGCAGCAAAGTTACATGCTTCTGCGGGCTGCTGTTGCTAGACTGGTTTCCAGGACAACCACGCACGATGCAGGCTGGCCACAAGTCGTACAAGTCGTTCGTGGGAGCTTTCGGGTTCTTTGTGACGGGGGTGCTTGTTGGCCTCGCCGCTCGGAACACCACCTGATGTTTGAAGAGCGCACCGCCCGCAAACAATTTTTGAGCGCACCCCCTTCGGTGCCGACAGCCGTAGCCGGCCTGCTGGAGCCCTTGCTGGCCGCAGCCGGCCTGGTGGTGGTCCACATGGTCTACCGCCAGCCCTTCGATGGCGCCTCGATGGCGCTGCTGATACTCACCGTGGTGCTGATGTTCCCGGGCGTCAACCGCTTCGGCCAGCGCGGCGTGGGCGTCGTGATCGACATCCTGCTCTCGTGGCTGGGCGTGCTGTGCGTGCTGCTGCTGCTGGGCTACGCGACACGCAGCTTCCACCAGTTCGACCACCGCATGCTGGTGGCCTGGGGGGTGGCCACGCCGCTGCTGCAGTGGTTTTGCGTCAGCGTGGGCACGCGGGTGCTGGCGCAGCGCATGCGGCTGCCGGCCTCGCGCCGGCCGGCCGTCATCGTGGGCGCGGGGCGCATGGGCGTGCGGGTGGCCGAGATGCTGCACGCGCACCGCGAGCAGGGGCGCGACGTGCTGGGCTTCTTCGACGACCGCTCGGCCGACCGGGTCAACCTGCCGCCTGGCGCGGTGCTGTGCGGGCCGCTTGCCGGGCTGCCGGCCTTCATCGACCGGCACGGCGTCAACGACGTCTTCATCACACTGCCGCTCACCTCGCAGCCTCGCATCCTGAACCTGATGGAGATGCTGCAGAACACCACCGCCTCGCTGCACTTCGTGCCCGACATCTTCGGCGTCACCATCATCCAGGGCCGCCTCGAAGACATGGGCGGCATGCCGGTGGTGGGGCTCACGGTGACGCCCTTCACCGGCATCAACGGCCTGCTGAAGCGCCTGAGCGACATCGCGCTGGCGGCGCTGATCCTGCTGCTGCTGTCGCCCATCATGGCGGCGCTGGCCCTCGGCGTGAAGCTGAGCTCGCCGGGGCCGGTCATCTTCCGCCAGCGGCGCACGGGGCTGGACGGCGAGATCATCCAGGTCTACAAGTTCCGCTCGATGACCACGCAGGACAACGGCAGCGTGGTCAAGCAGGCCACACGCAACGACGCGCGCATCACGCCGTTCGGCGCCTTCATCCGCCGCACCTCGCTGGACGAGCTGCCGCAGTTCGTCAACGTGCTGCAGGGGCGCATGAGCATCGTGGGGCCCCGGCCCCACGCGGTGGCCCACAACACCGAGTACCGCGCGCTGGTGAAGGCCTACATGGCACGCCACAAGGTGAAGCCGGGCATCACCGGCTGGGCCCAGATCAACGGCCTGCGCGGCGAGACCGACACGCTGGACAAGATGGCGCGCCGGGTCGAGTACGACCTGGAATACCTGCGCAACTGGTCGCTGGGGCTGGACCTGAAGATCATCGCGCGCACGGCGCGGCTGGTGTTCTTCGACCGCGGCGCCTACTGATGCGGCGCGGCCGCGGCCTCGTCTCTTCTCCTGCCATGGAAACCCCATGAACACATCCTTCGCGCCGCGTGCGCTTGCCCTGGCCGCTGCGGCGGCTTGCGCCGGCGCGGTGCAGGCCGAGACCAGCCCGTACGCCGTGGGCGTGGCGCAGACGCTGAGCCAGGAGTCCAATGTGGGCCGCGCACGCGATGGTCTCGCGCAAGACGACACGGTCTCGACCACGGGGCTCAATTTCCTGCTGGACCAACCCATGGGCCGGCAGCGGCTGCGCGCCAAAGCCGAACTGGGCGTCGAGCGCTTCAGCGAAACCAGCGCATGGAACAACAAGCCCTACCAGTTGGGTGCCGAGCTGAACTGGTCCACCGTCAACCGCTGGGGAGGTGAGCTCGGCTTCGACACCGGGCGCGAGCTCTACCGTTACGACCAGAACACCGCCGACCTGGCGCTGAACGAACAACGCAGCACCCGCGCCTGGCTGCGGGCCCGCGTCGGCGTGATCACCACCTGGACCTTCGAGGTCGGCCTCACCGCCTACGAGCGCGACCTCTCGCTGGCATCGTTCGATCGCCTGGACCAGAAACAATGGGCGGGCGAAGCCGGCCTGCGCTACCGTTACAACGCCGACTTGGGCGGGCGGCTGATGCTGCGCCACGCCAGCGGCGAGTACCCGCACTTTTCGCCCCTGCTGGGCGCCGACGAGTTTCGCCGCAACGATCTGGAGCTTTCGGCCGACTGGCGGCTCAGCGGCGCCAGCGCCCTGGACGCGCGCATCACCTGGGCGACCGAGTCGCACACCCAGCAAGACAGCCGCAGCCGCGATCTCTGGGCCGGCTCGATCCGCTGGCGCTGGGCGCCGACCGGCAAGCTGGCGTTCACGACCTCGCTGCAGCGCGACAGCGACGTGGGCGCCAGCCGCTTCGGCACCGACCCCACCGACGCCGGCAGCGCGATCACCACCGATGAGACCACCGACGCCCGGCTGAGCACCACGCTGGCGCTGGCTGCCAAGTGGACGGCAACGGCCAAGATCACGGTCGATGCGTCGGCCCGCCACGCCCGGCGCGATCTCGAAAGCGATACGGCGACGGGCTTGTCACAACGGGGTAACGACGACACCACCACACTCTCGCTCGGGGCTCGCTACAGCCCGGCACGTGCCATCGACCTGGGCTGCCTGGTCTCGCGCGAGCGCCGCAACACCTCGGCGGCCAGCCTGGGCCTGAGCTACCCCTACGGCAACACCCTGGTGAGCTGTTTTGGCCAGTTCTGGCTGCGCTGAGGCATATCGATAGAAGGCCCTCGTTTTCCTAGCACAAAGGGCCCATTTTTTGCTGAGTCTTTTGCAGTCTGCTGGTGAGATAGAGACAAACGGGGTCTGAACCTCGGGTTTACCCGGCATACTGTGTGTGAGATTTGTCGCAGCTGGAGCCGCAGAGCGCCACTGCACAGAGCCGCCGGCAATGGGGCCGGCGCTTCGCTTAACGGGCCCGCTTGGGAGGACCGACATGAAATCGCCTGTATTGACACTGATTTTTCTGGGCGCCTTGGGCTCGGCGCATGCCGCCATCACCAAGGCCGCAGCCCCCTTGAGCCTGGCCCAGAACATGGGAAGCCCGCAGCTCGCCGTGGCGCTCAATACCGTCTCTTCCGAGAGCAGCCCGGCCAACCGTGCCAAGCTGCCGATGCAGGCGGCCCAGAGCGCCGAGAACAGCCCCGCCCAGGCCTCGGGCTTCGAGCTGGAGTCGGGCCTGGTGCTTGCACTGGCCGGCGTGATGGCCCTGCTGGTGGTCGGCAGCCGGCGCATGCCCCGCTGAGAAAACCGGGCCGGTACCGGCCCAGGCCAGCCCGCGCACAGGTTTGAAGCGCCACAGCCGCGGTGGCCACAGATCGGTGCAAACCCTGAGCATGCGATCCATGCCCGCGCGGTCCGTTGGGCACGCGACAATGGGCCCTACTTCGTTCAAACGAGAGCCCTGCGTTGAAAATCACCGTCATCGGCACCGGCTACGTCGGCTTGGTCACGGGCGCCTGCCTGTCTGAAATGGGCAACCACGTGGTCTGCCTGGACCTGGACCCGAAAAAGATCGCCATCCTGAACAACGGCGGGATCCCCATCCACGAGCCGGGCCTGCAGGAGATCGTGCAGCGCAATGCCGCCGCGGGCCGCCTGCAGTTCACGACCGACGTCGCCGCCTCGGTGGCGCACGGCACGCTGCAGTTCATCGCCGTGGGCACGCCGCCCGACGAAGACGGCTCGGCGGACCTGCAGTACGTGCTGACCGCCGCGCGCAACATCGGCCGGCTGATGACCGACTACAAGGTGGTGATAGACAAGAGCACGGTGCCGGTGGGCACGGCCGACAAGGTGCAGGCCGCCATCGCCGACGAGCTCGCGAAGCGCGGCATGAGCTCGCTGAAGTTCGCGGTGGCCTCCAACCCCGAGTTCCTGAAGGAAGGCGCGGCGGTGGCCGACTTCACCCGGCCCGACCGCGTGGTGGTGGGCGCCGACGACGAACGCGCCATCCTGCTGCTGCGCGCGCTCTACTCGCCCTTCGTTCGCAACCGCGACCGCCTGCTGGTGATGGACATCCGCAGCGCCGAGTTCACCAAGTACGCCGCCAACGCGATGCTGGCCACCCGCATCAGCTTCATGAACGAGCTCTCGCGCCTGGCCGAGGTGGTGGGCGCCGACATCGAGACGGTGCGCGTGGGCATAGGCTCCGACCCGCGCATCGGCACCCACTTTCTCTACGCCGGCGCGGGCTACGGCGGCAGTTGCTTCCCCAAGGACGTCAAAGCGCTGGCCCGCGCTTCGGCCGACGCCGGCCTGCCGAGCAAGATGATGGCCGCGGTCGAAGAGGTCAACGAGGCGCAGAAGCAGGTGCTGGTGCACAAGGTGGTGGCGCACTACGGCGAAGACCTGCGCGGCAAGACCTTTGCCGTCTGGGGCCTGGCCTTCAAGCCCAATACCGACGACATGCGCGAAGCGCCCAGCCGCGTGGTGATGGCCGAGCTGCTCAAGCGCGGCGCCCGCCTGCAGGCCTACGACCCGGTGGCGATGGACGAGGCGCAGCGCGTGCTGGCGCACGACCTGGGCGACGCGGCGCTGGCCGAGAGCGTGCGCTTCGCTCCCTCCGCGGCGGCGGCGCTCAGCGGTGCCGACGCGCTGGTCATCGTGACCGAGTGGAAGGAGTTCCGCACACCGGACTTCGATGCGGTGGCGAGCGCGCTGAAGGACAAGTGCGTGTTCGACGGGCGCAACCTCTACGAGCCGGCGCTGATGCGGAGCTTCGGCCTCACCTACCGCTCGATAGGGCGGGCCTGACGCGGACCGCGGGGGTGACATGCCGTGAGCGACGTTGCGCAGCGCATCCACCGCATGATCGCCACCGCCACCGGCGACAAGACGCCGGAGGAAGTGGCCGCCGCACCCTCGCTGCGCGAGCTGGGGCTGGACTCGCTGGCGCTGTACGCGGTGCTGGACGAGATCGAGGCCACGATGTCGCTGCGGCTGGACGAGGACCCGCCGCTGGGCATCTCGGTGGCCGGGCTGGTGGCATTGGTCGAAGCCAGGCTGGAGGGGCCGCATGCGTGAGGTGGTGATCACCGGCATCGGGCTGCGCACGCCGATGGGCCACACGCTGGAGGCCGTCAAGGCGGTCTTCGGGAGCGGCCGGCCGGTGGTGCGGCTGGTACCCGGCCCGGGCGGCCGGCAGCGCGCCTTCGCCAAGATGGAAGACGACTGGTCGACCCGCTTCTCGCGTTTCGACCAGTTGCTGCTGGACCCGGTGGCCCAGCTCGCGCAGCTGGCCTCGGAAGACGCGCTCGCCGACAGCGGCCTGATGCTGGAGTACGCCGACCGCGACCGCATCGGCGTCTACCTCGGCACCGGCCAGGGCTCGTCGATGACGGCCTACGAAAACTTCACCCAGCTCGCCACCCAGGACACGATCAAGTCGTTTTCGGTGCTGCGGGCCTTAAGCAACGGCGCGGCCAGCCAGATCGCGATCCGCCACGGGCTGCGCGGCGCTTGTGAAAACGTGATGCTGGCCTGCTCCTCGTCCAACTCGGCGATAGGCAACGCGATGCGCGCGATACGCCACGGCTACCTCGACGCCGCGCTGGCCGGCGGGGCCGAGGCCACCTTCAATGAAGGCGCGATCCGCAGCTGGGAGGCGCTGCGGGTGATGGCCACCGTCGATCCGGCCCACCCGGAAGCGAGCTGCCGGCCCTTTGCCAAGGACCGCAGCGGCATGGTGCTGGGCGACGGCGCGGTGCTCTACCTGCTGGAGGCCGCCGAGCACGCCCATGCCCGCGGCGCCCGCATCTACGCCCGGCTGGCCGGCTACGGCGCCTCGGCCGATGCCGTGCACCTGGCGCAGCCCGACGCCGAGGGCCAGGCGCTGGCGCTGCGGGCCTGCCTGCGCGACGCCGGGCTGGCCACCGGCGACATCGGCTACATCAACGCCCACGGCACCGCCACCCCCTCGGCCGACCCGGTGGAGGTGCAGGCGCTGAAGGCGGTCTTCGGCGCGCAGGCCGACCAGATCCCGATCAGCTCGACCAAGTCGCTGCACGGCCACCTGCTGGGCGCCGCCGGCGCGATCGAGCTGCTGGCGGCCATCGTCGCGCTGACGGACGGCCTGATCGCACCCACCGCCAACCTGGAGCAGCCCGACCCCGACTGCGACCTCGACTTCGTGCCGCTGCACGCGCGCAAGGACGTGGACGTGAGCGCCGCCCTCTCCAGCAGCTTTGCGATGGGCGGCTCCAACACCTGCCTGGCGGTGACCCGGGCGTGAGCCAGCGCCGAGGGCTTTTGTAACAGCGGCACCAGAGGGGTGCAGTACAGTCACCAGCCGACCCCGGAGCGAACCCCAATTGAAGATTGACAAGACACCGATCGACGGCGTGCTCGTGCTGGAGCCCAGGCGCTTCGGCGACGAGCGCGGCTTTTTTTTCGAGAGCTTCAACCAGCGCCAGTTCGACGAAGCCGTCGGCCGGCACCACGAGTTCGTCCAGGACAACCACTCCCGATCGGCCCGCGGCGTGCTGCGCGGCCTGCACTTCCAGCGCGCGCCGCATGCCCAGGGCAAGCTGGTGCGGGCGGTGGTGGGCGCCGTCTTCGACGTGGCGGTGGACATCCGCCCGGGCAGCGCCACCTACGGCCGCTGGGTCGGCGCCGAGCTGAGCGCTGACAACGGCCGCCAGATGTGGATACCGCCGGGCCTGGCCCACGGCTTCCTGGTGCTGAGCGAGAGCGCCGACTTCCTCTACAAGACCACCGACTACTACGCCCCGCAGTCCGAGGGCTGCCTGCGCTGGGACGACCCCAGCGTCGCGATCGCCTGGCCCGACGTCGGCGGGCCGCCGCAACTCTCGCCCAAGGACGCGGTGGCACCCTTCCTGCAAGCGTTGGCGGCCTGAAGCGTGGCGCAGCCGCAGCGTGAGTCGGTCGCGCCGTGTGCTTTTGTTGCCAGAATAGTCACGACATCCCCATCCCTTTGTGTTTTAACCGGCCGAACATGCCGATCTCCGGCGACAACGGCAGCCCGGCCCCCACCGGCCCGGGTCTCGCCTTGTCACTGAATCCCAGGAGCAGTCTCTGATGTCTTCCCCGATCCCTACCCTTCCCGTGGTCATGGCTGGCGGCAGCGGCACCCGCCTGTGGCCGCTCTCGCGCTCGGGCTACCCGAAGCAGTTCCTGGTGCTGTCGGGCGACACCAGCCTCTTCCAGCAGGCCACGCAACGCCTGAACGGCCTGGGCGCGGACGACATCGCGCTGCAAGCGCCGGTCATCGTCGGCAATGCCGAGCACCGCTTCATGGCGCTGGAGCAGCTGCGCGAGATGCGCATCGACCCCACCGCGCTGGTGCTAGAGCAGGCCGGCCGCAATACCGCGCCGGCGCTGACGCTGGCCGCGCTGCAAGGCCTGGAAAACGGCGACCCGGTGCTGGTGGTGACGCCCGCCGACCAGACCGTGACCGACGACGCGGGCTTCACCGCCACGCTGCAAAAGGCCATCCGCGTGGCGGCCGACGGCGCGATCGTGATCCTCGGCATCACGCCCACCGGGCCGGAGACCGGCTTCGGCTACATCCGCTCGACCGCAGCGGCCGACGACGGCGCGGCCAAGGTGGCGCAGTTCGTCGAGAAGCCCGACCTGGCCACCGCCCAGCGCTACCTGGCCGAGGGCGACTACACCTGGAACAGCGGCATGTTCGTGCTGCGCGCCTCGGTCTGGATCAAGGCGCTGGAGAAGTTCCGCCCCGACATCCTCACCGCCACCCAGGCCGCCTGGGCCGCGCGCAAGGTGGACACCAAGTTCGTGCGGCCCGGCAAGCGCGAGTTCGACGCCGTGCCGGCCGAATCGGTCGACTACGCGGTGATGGAGCGCTGCCCGGGCAGCGAGTTCGACATCCGCGTGATCGCGCTGGACGCCGGCTGGAACGACCTCGGCGCCTGGGACGCGGTCTGGCAGGTGGCCACCAAGGACGCCGCCGGCAACGCCTTCGTCGGCGACGTGATGATGGAAGACAGCCGCGACACGCTGGTGCACGCCACCAGCCGGCTGGTGGGCACCGTGGGCCTGGACAACGTGATCGTGATCGAGACGGCGGACGCGGTGCTGGTGGCCGACCGCTCCTGCAGCCAGGACGTCAAGAAGATCGTCAACCGGCTGGGCGCCGCCGGCCGCGGCGAACACTCGCTGCACCGCAAGGTACACCGCCCCTGGGGCTGGTACGACAGCATCGACACGGGAGAGCGCTTCCAGGTCAAGCGCATCATGGTCAAGCCCGGCGCTTCGCTGAGCCTGCAGATGCACCACCACCGCGCCGAGCACTGGATCGTGGTGACCGGCACCGCCGAGGTCACCTGCGGCGAGCGCAAGATCCTGCTGAGCGAAAACCAGAGCACCTACATCCCGCTGGGCGAGGTGCACCGCCTGGCCAACCCGGGCAAGGTCGACCTGGAGATCATCGAGGTGCAGTCGGGCAGCTACCTGGGCGAAGACGACATCGTGCGCTTCGAGGACACCTACGGGCGCAACTGACCGGGCTCGCGCGCCACAACAAAGAAGCCGCCCGAGGGCGGCTTTTTGCTGGGCGGGTTGGTCCGGGTCAGGCCATGAAGCCGAGGTTGCGCTGCGAGGCGTTCCAGGTACTGAGCGAGGGCAGGATGGAGAGCAGCTCGCTGTCGCTCAGGCCCA
>DATHWJ010000370.1:0-26426 GCA_035460745.1 Ideonella sp.
CGTCGTTGGCGATCCGGTACGCCTGGATGTCCGCACCGCCGTTTTGCAGGGTCACGAAACTGCGGCGATCCATCGTCAGGGGCAGCCGGTTGACCAGCACGTGGCGAGGCGGTGCCGGCAAAATCTGGAGCAGCTCGTCCAGCGTCGAGCGAACGTATTGGAGGACGCCGGCTGCGAACGCACGCCGTTCACGCTGAGCTGCTCGCTGAAGAAGCCGGCGGTGGCTGGATGGCTGCACGTTCGTCGGCCAGCATGTGGCCCAACTTCTCGAGCGCCTCGAAGTGGGGCCGGGGTGATGCCAGTCCCCCAAAAGTCCCCCAGCAAAGAAAAACGGGCTAGACGCCGAAGCATCTAACCCGTTGATCCATTTCTTGTTTTTTGGTGCGGCTGGCAGGAATCGAACCCACGACCCCTTGGTTCGTAGCCAAGTACTCTATCCAGCTGAGCTACAGCCGCGTAGCCTCGCAGTATAGCATGGAATTTCTTGTCGTCCAGCGCAGGGCGCCGTTGTTGCGCGCGATGCACGCGCGGCGCCGCTAGTCGATCGCCGCCGCGGCCTGCTCGTAGCCGGCGGCGCGTTCGCTCTGCCCTTCGTCGCGCGCAATCGTGGCGAGCCAGCGCAGGGCCAGGCGGCGCACCTGGGCCGGCAGGTCGTCGGCGGCGGCGGTTTGTTCGAGCGGGCGGCGAGCCTTGCCCCAGAGCTGGCGCTCGGCGAAGGCGATCGCGGTGGCGGCCACCAGCGCGGACTCGTGGCCGTGCTGCGACAGCGCGGCCTCCACGCGGGGCAGCCAGTCGGTGCCCAGGCCGCCGGCGCACTCGATCAGCGCCAGCGCCAGCTGCTTGCGCGCGTCGGGCTCGCTGCGGCTGATCTGGTCCCAGGCCGGCTGCAGCCACTGGCGCGCCTGGGGCGCGTTGCCCAGCGCGCAGGCGCGCCGCACGGCGCGGGCCACCACCCAGGCGTCGCGGCGGTCGGCGGCGTCGAGCGCGGCCCAGACGCGGCCCAGTTGTTCGTCGTCGTAGGCCTGGTCCAGCGCCTCGACGGCCAGTGAGCGCAGCAGCGACTGGGCGGCGAGGCTGGAGAAGCCCTGGTGTTTGGCGAGCAGGCGCGCCGTCTGCAGCGCCTCGAGAGGGCGGCGCATCTGGCGCGCGGCCTGCAGCTTCAGGCGCAGCGCCTGCGTGCGGCGGGCCACGCCCGGCGGCAGCTCGGCCAGCAGCGCCAGGCCGCGCTCGGCGTCGCGGTCGTCCAGCGCCCACTCGGCGCTGAGCAGTTGCACGCCATCGGCTGCACTGCCGACGCCGCTGCGCTCGCGCGCCAATGTCATGGCCAGCTGCACACGCTCTTCGCGGCCGGCGCGGTCTTGCAGGCGGTGCAGGCCGCTGGCGGCGATGGTCTGCGCCAGCACCGTGAACTGGGCATCGCCGCGCAGCGCGGGCGACTCGGCCTGCAGGTCGAGTGCGTTCTGGGCGGCGCGCTGGGCGCGGGCGAAACGGGCCGCGAAGAGCTCGGCCAGGGCTTCGCGCAGTGCGGCCTCGGCGGCGCGCTCGCGCTTGATCTCGCGCCACTCGCGCGCCCGGGTGGGCAGGCTGAGCAGCGCATTGATGGCCTGCAGCGCCGCAAACAGCACGAAGACCGCGCCCAGCGCCAGCAGCAGGAAGAGGTTGAGCGACAGGTCCATGCGCCAGTCGCCGTAAAAGACCGAGACCAGCGCGTCGTTGCGGCCCAGCATGGTGGCCGCCACCACGGCGGCCGTGAAGAGCAGGACGAGCCAGATCACCGAGCGCATCAGCGGCCTTCCCGCTCTCAGCGCCCGGCCGCCGCGGCGGCCAGTGCGGCGAGGGTGTCGTCGGGACGCGGCAGCACGACCTGGCGGCTCTGCGACGCGACCTGCTTGACCAGGTCGGCAGTGGCGACGACGCGGCGCGAGCTGCGGTCGAAGTAGCGGTCGAGCACGGTCTGCGCCTGGCCGAGGTCGCTCTGCGCGAGGTCGAACTGGCGCGAGAGCAGCGCGAGGCGAGCGTTGAGCAGGCGCAGCTTGAGGTTCTCGCGCAGGAAGAAGCTCTGCTCGGGCGCGATCAGCATCGCCTCGGGCCGGTCGATGCGGGTCACGCGGACCAGCGCGCGCGCCTCCTCCCAGACATGCTCGCCGAAGCGCTGCCAGGCGCCGGCCGCGCTCGCCAGCCATTCGCCCGGAGCGAACTCCGTGCTGCCCGCCGAGGCGGCCGATGTGGTGGCCGACGTGGCGGCTGGCCGGCTGGCGGCGGCAGCCGTGCGCAGCGAGCCGGGCTTGCCGGCCTCGTGCGCGACAGACGCCGCCGATGCAGGCAAGGCGGCCCCCGCCGCGCCGCGCCGCTCGGGCGTCGACAGCAGCGGCAGCTCGTCGATCAGCCGCACCGCCTCGTCGAGCTTGATCGACAGCGAAGGCAGGTCGACCACGGCCACACCGCGGGCGCGGTCGAGGTCGCGCGCCACGGCGCGGCGCACCCGCTCCAGGCGCGGCTGGTTGTAGCGCGCCAGCCGCTCGTCGGCCTGCTTGAGCACGGCGACCAGCGGCTCGACGCTGCCGGTGATGGCCGACTGCTGCTGCGCCACGCGCAGCGCGGCTTCGACGTCGGCCAGCACGTTTTCGTCGCGCGAGCGCGAGAGCGACTGCATCAGCTCCTCGACCTGCGAACGCTGCAGCGCCGACTCGGCCACGCGCGCCTCGATCAGCGTCAGCTTGGCGGTGGCTTCGGCCGCGGCGTCGTTGGCCTGGCGCGCGAGCAGGCGCGCTTCGGTGGACTGGTCCTGGCTGACTTGCTGGCGCCGCACCAGCTCCTGCTCCAGGCCGCGCACCCGCTGCTGGGTGCTCCAGACCAGGGCCAGGCTGGCGACGCTGAGGGCCGTCAGCGCCACGGCGCCGAGTACCCACAGCGCCGGGCGGGCCGGTGCTGCGGCCGGCCCGGCGGGCACGGCAGATCCGGTTGAGCCAGGAGCGGGCTGCACCGGGGGCTCGGCCGCGGAGCCGGCAAGGGCCGTCGGCGCAGGCAACAGGGGATCGGTGGTGGGCAAGGCGGGCAGGTTCACGGTTTTGCGGGCGCATTGTATCGGCGGGGTCGGGCCGCCACGGCGGCGGCAGAGCGGCGCGCCGTTGTCCTACAGCAGGAGGTGGGGGGCTCCGATGCGCCGCCCGGCGGCCCCTGCCTACAGTAACTCCACGCCAGCTCCATCCGTGCCCGCCCAGCGGGCCCGTTCTCCCCAACTCCCAACCGGCATCCTGCTGCCAGAGAGAGAAACATCATGTTGAAGTGGGCCCTGATCTTTGCCGTCATCTCCGTCATTGCCGGCGTGCTCGGCTTCGGTGGCGTGGCCGCTGGCGCAGCGGGCATCGCCAAGGTCTTGTTCTTCGTCTTTGTCGTCATCTTCGTGGTGCTGACGGTGTTGGTGCTGCTGGGCATCGGCGCGGTACGCAAGTAGCCATGCCCCATCCCAAGGCGGCTGCGCCTCACCCGGCGCGTCGCCCCGCCCGCCTCCCTACAGCGCCTTGGATGGCGCTTTTTTGTGCCGCCCTGCTGGCGGGTTGCGCCGTGCTGCCCGCCCGCAATCCCGCCACCCAGCGCGTGGCGGCGGCCGGCAAGCTGCCCGCCAGCGCGCAGCAGCTGGGCGTGGTCGGTGCGTCGGGCCGCTTGTCGGCCACCGCGCGGCAGCGCGTGCTGGCGCGGTTGGCGGCGGAAGGTCGCAACGACCTGCTCAGCCGCCACCTGGCGGTGATGGGCGAAGCCGGCGACGTCGATCTCTACGCGGGCAACGACGTGAAGCTGCTGGTCGACGGGCCTGCCACCTTCACAGCCATGTTCGCCGACATCGAGGCGGCACGGCGCAGCGTCTACCTCGAGAGCTACATCGTCGAGGACCAGGCCATCGCGACCCAGATGGCGGACCTGCTGATACGCAAGCGCCAGCAGGGCCTGGACGTGCGCATGATCTACGACAGCGTCGGCTCCATCTCCACCTCGGCCGACTACTTCAAGCGGCTGAAGGACCAGGGCGTGCCGGTCTGCAGCTTCAACCCGCTGAACCCACTGGAGCGGCCGGGCTACTGGGACATCTCGCACCGCGACCACCGCAAGATCCTGACGGTGGACAGCGCGATGGCCTATACCGGTGGCATCAACATCAGCGAGGTGTATTCGGCCGGCTCGGGCGCCTCGGGCGGCTCGCTGAAGGGGCGCAAGCGCAGCAGCGCCAGGCCGCCTGCGGCTGCCGCGTCCACACCGCAGGCCACCCTGCCCGAGGCCACGCCGGCCGGCCCCGCCGCCTCCGGCGCGGCCAGCCTGGTGGTGCCGCCCGCGCCGCCCGACGAGGGCTGGCGCGACACGCAAGTGCGCATCAAGGGCCCGGCGGCTGGCGCTTTCGAGAGCCTGGTGCGCCAGACCTGGGCGAGCCAGGGCTGCGAGCCGGCGATGGCGGCCAGTGCTGGCGAACCGGCCGCGCCCGCCGTGGCCGCCTCCGCCCCACGCCCGCCGCCAGCCGGCAACAAGGTGGTGCGCGTCATCCCCGCCAGCCCGGACGACGCCGAGAGCCGCATCTACGCCGCGCTGCTGTCGGCGATCGACGCCTCGCAGCGCAGCGTGCACCTGACGATGGCCTACTTCGCGCCCGGCCCGGACATGATCGACGCGCTGGCCGAGGCCGCGCGGCGTGGTGTCGAGGTCCAGCTGGTGCTGCCGTCGGTGAGCGACTTCAGCCCGGTGCTGCATGCCGGCCGCGCACACTACACGCAGTTGCTGAAGGCGGGCGTGCGCATCCACGAGCTGCAGGACGCGCTGCTGCACGCCAAGACCGCGGTGATCGACGGCGTGGTCTCGACGGTGGGCTCCAGCAACCTCGACTGGCGCAGCTTCACCGCCAACAACGAGGTGAATGCGGTGGTGCTGGGCGACGACTTCGGCCGCGAGATGGAAACCATGTTCCTGCGCGACGTCGCCGCGTCGCAGGCCATCACCCTGGCCGACTGGCGCCGCCGCCCCGTGGACCAACGCCTGAAGGAATGGTTCGCCACCCTTCTCGAACGCTGGTGGTAGAAAGGCCCACCCCCTACGCGCTGACCCGCGCCCCCTCAAGGGGGCCACACTGACGGACCGGCAAAGCCGGATCCGTGGTGTGTGCCTGGGGGCGGTGGGGCGAGGGTGGTGGGTGTAGCCGCCGGGGGGCTACCGAGGCGCGCCTTCGATTCGGGCGTAGGCGGAGTGGTTGTGGATGGACTCGAAGTTTTCGACATCGACGCGGTAGCGCGCGATGCGGGGTTCGGCGTCCAGCCGCAGCGCGACGTCGCGCACCAGGTCTTCGACGAACTTGGGGTTTTCGTAGGCGCGCTCGGTGACCCACTTCTCGTCGGCGCGCTTGAGCATGGGCCAGAGCTCGCAGGAGGCCGACTCCTCGGCGAAGCGCACCAGCTCGTGCCACTCGACGGGCGCGCCGGCGGGTGACTTGAGCTCCACGCGTATCGTCACCAGCGAACGCTGGTTGTGCGCGCCGTAGTCGGAGATCTCCTTGGAGCAGGGGCACAGGCTCTTGACCGGCACCGCGACCTCGGCCCAGATCGCCGTCACGCCGGCGCGGCGCTCGGCGATCCAGGCGCCCTGGTAGTCGAGCAGGCTCTGCAGGCCCGAGACCGGCGCCCGCTTGCGGATGAAGAACGAAAACTTCGCCTCGATGCGGCCATCGGTGGCCCCCAGCTTGTCCAGCATCACCTCGAGCTGGCGCTCCAGCCTCGCGGCGTCCAGCGGCTCGCCCTGCGTGGCCTGGGCATCGAGCCAGGCGACGAAGCGCGACATGTGGGTGCCCTTCTTCTCGGCCGGCAAGGCGACATCCAGGCTCCACAGGGCCGCGGTCGATTGCGTGGCGCCGCTGACCTTGACGCTGAGCGGGTAGCGCACGTCCTTGACGCCGACACGCTGGATCGCCAGATGGCGCTCGTCGCGCTCGCTTTGGGTGTCGGGGATGTGCAGGGCGTCGGTCAGCAGATTCATGGGAACGTCAACGAGTCGAGCCCGGCAGCATGGCAGCAAAGCCCCGGGCCTGCTGTCGCAGGGTTGATTTCAGGCGCGGGGCGTCTGTGCTAAGCGGGCGGCTTACGCCGCCGCCGGCTTGACCAGCGAGAGCGGCGCGCCGAAGCGCTTGCGCACCGATTGTTCGATGCCCGCCGCGTCCAGCCCGCAGATCGAGAGCAGCTTGGCCGGGTCGCCGTGCTCGATGAAGATGTCCGGCAGGCCGAGCTGCAGCACCGGCAGCGTGACGCCCGCCGCGGCCAGCGCCTCCATCACCGCGCTGCCGGCCCCGCCCTGGATGGCGCCTTCTTCGATGGTCACGATGGCGTCGTGGCTGCGGGCCAGCTCCAGCACCAGGTCCTTGTCCAGCGGCTTCGCGAAGCGCATGTTGGCCACCGTGGCGTCGAGCCGCTCGGCGGCCTCCAGCGCCGGATACAGCAGCGTGCCGAAGGCCAGCATCGCAATGCGGCGCCCGGTGCTGGGCGCCAGGCCGGAGCGGCGGCGGACTTCACCCTTGCCCCAGGCAAACGTGCCCAGGTCGGCCGTGGTGGCCACACCGGCGCCGCTGCCGCGCGGGTAGCGCACGGCGGCCGGGCCGTTGTGGGCAAAGGCGGTGCTGAGGGCCTGGCGGCACTCGTTTTCGTCGGCCGGCGTCAGCAGGCTCAGGTTGGGCACGCAGCGGATGTAGGCGATGTCGTAGGCGCCGCAGTGGGTGGCGCCGTCAGCGCCGACGATGCCGGCGCGGTCGAGCGCAAACACCACCGGCAGGTTCTGGATCGCGACATCGTGGATCAACTGGTCGTAGCCGCGCTGCAGGAAGGTGGAGTAGATCGCCAGCACCGGCTTCAGGCCCTCGCAGGCCAGGCCGGCGGCGAAGGTCACCGCATGCTGCTCGGCGATGCCGACGTCGTGGTAGCGCTTGGGGAAGCGCTTCTCGAACTCCACCATGCCCGAGCCTTCGCGCATCGCCGGCGTGATGCCGACCAGCCGCTCGTCGGCCGCCGCCATGTCGCACAGCCACTCGCCGAAGACCTGGGTGAAGGTCTGCTTGGGCGGCACGGCCGGCTTCTGCAGGCCCACCGCCGGGTCGAACTTGCCGGGGCCGTGGTAGTTGACCGGGTCGGCCTCGGCCAGGCTGTAGCCGTAGCCCTTCTTGGTCACCACGTGCAGGAACTGCGGGCCGCGGGCCTGGCGCAGGTTCTGCAGGGTGGGGATCAGCGAATCGAGGTCGTGGCCGTCGATGGGGCCGACGTAGTTGAAGCCGAACTCCTCGAAGATCGTGCCGGGCACGACCATGCCCTTGGTGTGCTCCTCGAAGCGGCGGGCGAACTCGTACAGCGGGGTGTTCTTGAGCACGCTCTTGGCGCCCTCGCGCGCGGCCGAGTAGACCTTGCCGCTCAGCAGCCGGGCCAGGTAGCGGTTGAGCGCGCCCACCGGCGGCGAGATCGACATGTCGTTGTCGTTCAGTATCACCAGCATGTCGGGCAGGCCGGCCGCGCCGGCATAGCCGCCGTGGTTGAGCGCCTCGAAGGCCATGCCGCCGGTCAGCGCGCCGTCGCCGATGATGGCCACCGAGCGGCGCAGCTCGCCCTTGAGCCGGGCGGCGTGGGCCATGCCCAGCGCGGCGGAGATGGAGGTCGACGAATGCGCGGTGCCGAAGGCGTCGTGCTCGCTCTCGTCGCGCCGCGGGAAGCCGCTGATGCCGCCGAGCTGCTTCAGCGTGGCCATGGCGTCGCGCCGGCCGGTCAGGATCTTGTGCGGGTAGGTCTGGTGGCCCACGTCCCAGACCAGGCGGTCGTGCGGCGTGTTGAAAACGTGGTGCAGCGCGATCGTCAGCTCTACCGTGCCGAGGTTGGACGAGAGGTGGCCGCCGGTGCGGCTGACGCTCTGCAGCAGGAAGTCGCGCAGCTCCGCCGCCAGCGTCTTGAGCTGCGGGCGCGAGAGCTTGCGCACGTCGTCAGGGCCGGCGATGGTTTGCAGCAAAGTGTGGCTCATGGCTTTGGTGCCCACGCAAGCGGGCAGGAATTCTTTGGTGCGTTTGCGGGCGTGGGCGGGCATCGCAGCTCAGCTCAGCTTTGGCGATCGACGACGCGGTCGGCCAGCCAGGCCAGCCGCGCGGTGCTGCGCAGGCCGCTGCGGGCCAGCGCGGCCTGCGCCTGGTCGCGCAGCTCCAGCGCGTGGCGGTTGGCGGCCTCCAGGCCCAGCACCGAGACATAGGTGGGCTTGTTGTTGTCTTCGTCCTTGCCGGCCGTCTTGCCCAGCGTCTCGGAGGCCTGGGTCACGTCGAGGATGTCGTCGACGACCTGGAAGGCCAGGCCGATCGCCGCGCCGTACTCGGCCAGCGCCGACCAGGCGCCGGGCGCCGTCGCGCCGCAGGCGGCGCCCATCAGCACGCTGGCCTGCAGCAGGGCGCCGGTCTTGCGGCGGTGCATGTCGCGCAGCGAGGCTTCGACCAGCGGCTTGCCCACGCTGGCCAGGTCGATGGCCTGGCCGCCGGCCATGCCCTCGTGGCCGGCCGAGCGCGCCAGCAGCGAGACCAGCCGCGCCTGCAGCGCCGGAGCGATGCCTTCGTCGGGCGTCAGGACCTCGAACGCCAGCGCCTGCATCGCGTCGCCCGCGAGCATCGCGACGGCCTGGCCGAACTGCACATGCACCGTCGGCTTGCCGCGGCGCAGCGCGTCGTCGTCCATGCAGGGCATGTCGTCATGCACCAGCGAGTAGGCGTGGATCAGCTCGACCGCGACCGCAGCGCGCATGGCAGGCTGCGGGTCGCCGCCCACCGCTTCGCAGGCGGCGTGGACCAGCAGCGGGCGCAGGCGCTTGCCGCCGTCGAGCACCGCATAACGCATGGCCTCGCCGAGGCCGGCCGGCGCATCGGCCGGCACCCAGGCCTCGAGCGCCGCCTCGACGGCGGCCAGCTGTAGACGCACCCAGGCGTTGGAATCGTCCGGCTTCATGAATTGTTGGTCCAGGGCTTGAGCTGCCCTTCCTCCAGGACTTTGACTTGTACTTCTACGGACTGCAGGCGGGCTCGGCAGAACTCCAGCAGGCTCGCGCTGCGCTGGTAGCTCTCCAGCAGGCGATCGAGCGGCATCTGGCCCCCCTCCATCTGCTGCACCAGCCTGTCCAACTCGGCCAGCGCTTCTTCATAGCTGGCGGGCTCATCGGGGGGCGGCGCAACGGCGGCTGCGGAACGTGGCATTTCGGATCGTGGTAAATCAAAGGCGAATTGTAGTCAGCCAGGACCACTTTGCCGCCGTACGCACTCCCCAGACAGGAGGAAGTGTGCGTCCAATTGCGACATTCTTGCCACGCCAAGTGCGCGGGGCAATCCGACACGGGTATGATCTTGTCCCCCGCCTTCCCACCTGGGAAGGCTTTTTATTTGTCCATTCCCATCCGCGGGGCCACCGGGTGGGGGGTTTACAGACATGTTTTTTGGAGATCCTGGGGATCATGTCGGACCTGAGCATCACGCTGGAAGCTCTGGAGCGCGCGCGCTCTCAACTCTCTGTCTCAACCTATTTCGATGAGGGCCTGCTCCGTAGGGAGCACGATCTCATCTTCCAGCACGGACCGCGCTACCTGGCGCATGAGCTGTCCGTGCCCGAAGTCGGCGACTACTACGCCTTGCCCCAGGAGGGCGAGGGGCGCGCGCTCGTGCGCACGCAAAAAGGCGTGGAGCTGGTCTCCAACGTCTGCCGCCACCGGCAGGCGCTGATGCTGCGAGGGCGGGGCCATACCCGCTCCAACATCGTCTGCCCGCTGCACCGCTGGACCTACACGCTGCAAGGCGAGCTGGTCGGAGCGCCGCACTTCAAACAAGACCCCTGCCTGCACCTGAACAACTACCCGCTGCGCAGCTGGAACGGCATGCTGTTCGAGGACAACGGGCGCGACATCGCGGCCGACCTCGCCGGCCTGGGGCCGCGTGCGGAGCTCGACTTCTCGGGCTATGTGCTCGACCACGTCGAGATGCACGAGTGCGCCTACAACTGGAAGACCTTCATCGAGGTCTACCTGGAGGACTACCACGTCGGCCCCTTCCACCCCGGCCTGGGCCAGTTCGTCACCTGCGACGACCTGCGCTGGGAGTTCGGCCAGCACCATTCGGTGCAGACGGTGGGCGTCAACAAGTCGCTCTCCAGGCCCGGCTCGCCGGTCTACCAGCGCTGGCACGAGCAGGTGCTCAAGCTGCGCGGCGGCGTGCCGCCGCGGCACGGCGCGATCTGGCTGACCTACTTCCCCAACATCATGGTGGAGTGGTACCCGGACGTGCTGACGGTCTCGACGCTCTACCCCCAGGGCCCGCAGAAGACGCTCAACGTGGTGGAGTTCTACTACCCCGAGGAGATCGCGGCCTTCGAGCGCGAGCTGGTCGAGGCGCAGCGGGCGGCCTACATGGAGACCTGCGTCGAGGACGACGAGATCGCGCTGCGCATGGACGCGGGCCGCAAGGCGCTCTTCGATCGCGGCGACGACGAGTGCGGGCCTTACCAGAGCCCGATGGAAGATGGCATGCAGCACTTCCACGAGTGGTACCGGCGGGCGATGGGCAAGGCGCTGGACGGGGGCTGAAGCGGGCCGGGCTCGGCCTGGCCCGGCGGGAGCGGGCTGTTGAGGCCCGGCTTCGCTAGGCGCTCAAGCGCTTTTGCATGTTGAGCCCCGTGACGGCGTAGCCCAGCTTCTCGTACAGCGCCTGGGCGCCGGGGTTGTGCGCGAACACATGCAGGCCGATGCTGCCCAGCCCCAGCCCGCGCACCACCGGCTCCAGCGCCTCGAAGGCCGCCTTGGCGTAGCCGCGCCGGCGGTACGGGGGGTGGATGGAGACGTCGTAGATATAGGCCGACCTGTCGCCGTTGCGGACCACCACCGCAACCCACAGGTAGCCGACCGTCTGCACCGAGCCGCTCTGCCGGATCTCGAAGATGTGGTTGTCGGGCGTCGCCAACCCCTGCGGCAGCAGGCTCTCGTAGGACGCCCGCGAGCGGGCCAGTGCCTCCGCCTCCAGCCAGCGGCCGGAGGCCACGTTCTCCTCGGCGTAGTCGGCGATGGACGCTTGCAGGTAGGCCCCGTAGGCCGTTTCGCTCATCGGTACAAGTTCGATCATGGGGTGGGCATCGCAGAAAGCGGATCTGGAAGTGTCGCTCACGCAGCCGCCTGAAGGGCGTCTCGCGGGGCCGCTACAGTGAGCGCCGCGCGCCGAGACCACCCGTCCCGCGTGCGCCGAACCGCACACACACCCGCATGGCAAGAACCAGCTACGGCAAGACCTGGTGGGGCGAGCAGTGGCTCAACGCCCTGGCCCACATCGACCACGACAACCGCCTGCCGCGCGGCCGCAGCTACGCCAACAAGGGCGCGGTGAGCGAGCTGCGCGTCAAGGGCGGCGACATCCACGCCAAGGTGCAGGGCAGCCGCGCCACGCCCTACCGCGTCCACATCGAGGTGCCGGCCATCGAGGCGAAAAAGGCCCACGGCCTGCTCGACGCGATCGCCGCCGACCCGGCCCGCATCGCCCGCCTGCTGAACCGCGAGCTCGACCCCGGCGTGCTGACGCTGGCCGACAGCCTGGGGCTGGCCGTCTTCCCGGCCCGCTGGAAGGACCTGGCGATGAGCTGCTCCTGCCCGGACCACGCGGTGCCCTGCAAGCACCTGGCCGCCGTCATCTACCTGCTCAGCCGCGAGATCGACGGCGACCCCTTCCTGGTGTTTTCGCTGCGCGGCATCGACCTGACGGCCGGGCTGAAAGCCCGCGACGTGCTGATCGAGCACCAGGCCGCCGCGGCGCTGCCCAGCCTGGCGGCGCTGCTGGTCGAGCCGCCAACGCCGGGCAGCGAGACGCCGCCGCCCGACCCCACCGCGCTGGAGCAGCTGGACTTCTCCCGCCTGCCGGAGTTGGCCGAGCCCTTGCTGCGCGTGCTGCCCGCGGCGCCGGCGTTCTACGGCGGCAAGGACTTTCGCGAGATCACCCGCCGCGCGCTGGCCTCGGTCGCCAAGGGCGCGCGCCGGGCGCTGGAATCCGCGGCGGCGCTCGACCCCGACGCCGCCTTGCCGGCCGGCGCCACCGGGCAGCCGCGCATCGTGCTGGATGGCGAGCTCCAGGCCGAGGTGCAAGGCCTGGAGCAGGTCGAGGACTGGCCCTCGCTGATGCAGTTGCTGGCCCACCTGCCCGCCGCGCGCCTGGCCGACGTGCAGCCGGCGCTGGCCGCGCTGCACCACGTGCGCTCGGCGGCGCTGCAGCTGCTGGCGCGGGGCGCGGTGGTGCCGCAGGTGTTCTCGCTGGGCGGCAAGGCGGTGGGCCTGCGCTGGCTGCCCGCCCTGCTTGACCGTGAAGTGCAGGCCCTGGTGCGGCAACTGGCCGCCGGCCTGCCGCCGGGGCTGATAGTCTTCGCCCCCGAGGGCGAAGCCGCGCCGCTGTCGGGCGAGCTGCAGGCCAGCGCGCTGTGTTCGCTCTGCCTGAACCACGGCGTGCGGCGCTGGAGCGAGATCGAGCCGGCCGAGGACGGCGGCGACCCCGCGAGCGCCCTGTTCTTCGCCGACGGCAGCGCCCGCTTCGACGGCCCCGGCGAAGGCGCGGTGGCGGCCGGCATCCAGGCCTGGCTGGCCCGCTTCCACCTCGCGCGCAACGAACACGCGCCAGTGCTGTGCCTGGCCGAAACCGCGTCGGGCGACTTCGCGCTCACCCTCGCCGTCGAGCGCGGCGGCGAGTTAGCCCCGCCGGTGCCGCTGCAGCAGGTGCTGAGCGACAAGGCCTGGGCCGCCACCCGCTTCGCGGTGCTGCAGACGGTCTCGCTGCTGGCCGAGTTCTTCCCGCCGCTGAACGACTACCTGAGCGACGGCGCCCGCTCGCCGATCGCGCTCTCGCCGCAGGCCCTTCCGGCCTTGCTGTTCGACGCCCTGCCCCTGCTGCGCCTGCTCGGCATCCGCGCGCTGCTGCCCAAGGCGCTGGAGCGGCTGCTGCGCCCGCGCCTGTCGATGCGGGTGAGCGGCAAGGCGCAGGCCGACGGCGGCAGTTTTCTCGACGCCAATGCGCTGTTCCAGTTCGACTGGCAGGTGGCGGTCGGCGACCAGCTGCTGTCGCGCAGCGCCTTCGAGAAGCTGGTCAAGAGCGCCACCGGCGTGGTCCGCTTCAAGGGCGAGTACGTCTACCTCGACCCGGCGCAGATCGCCCAGCTGCGCACCCAGCTGGCCCAGCCGCCGCAGCTCTCCGGGCCCGAGCTGCTGCGGGTGGCGCTGGCCGGCGAATACGCCGGTGCCGGCGTGGGCCTGGACGCCGCGGCCAAGCGCCTGCTGCGCGAGCTGGGCGAAGCCGGCGACGTGGCGCCGCCCGCCGGCCTGCAGGCCCAGCTGCGGCCCTACCAGCAGCGCGGCTACGCCTGGCTGTACCGCAATGCCCGGCTGGGCCTGGGCAGCGTGATCGCCGACGACATGGG
This sequence comes from Ideonella sp., assembly GCA_035460745.1. Taxonomy (GTDB): domain Bacteria; phylum Pseudomonadota; class Gammaproteobacteria; order Burkholderiales; family Burkholderiaceae_C; genus Ideonella. The sequence goes on from DATHWJ010000370.1 coordinate 13,464, forward strand.
CCTGGGCAAGACCCTGCAGGTGATCGCCGCGCTGCAGCGGCTGAAGGACGACGGCGCGCTGCAGGACGCCAAGGCGCTGGTCGTCGTGCCCACCAGCCTGCTGACCAACTGGCAGAAGGAGCTCCAGCGCTTCGCCCCCGGCCTGTCGGTCGCCGTCTTCCACGGTGCCAAACGCGAGCTCAAGCAGGCCCGCCCCGACGTGCTGCTGACCACCTACGGCGTGGCCCGCAGCGAGGCCACCGCGCTGAAGGCGCTGGCCTGGCGGCTGGTCGTGGTGGACGAGGCGCAGAACATCAAGAACCCCGCCGCCGCGCAGACCAAGGCCGTCAAGTCGCTGCCGGCGCGCAGCTTCATCGCGATGAGCGGCACGCCGGTGGAGAACCGCCTGTCGGAGTACTGGAGCATCCTGGACTTCGCCAACCGCGGCTACCTCGGCACGCTGAACCACTTCGTCAAGGACTACGCGGTGCCCATCCAGGCCGCGCGCGACGCTGCGGTGCTGCAGCGCTTCAAGCGCATCACCGCGCCCTTTCTGATGCGCCGCATGAAGAGCGACAAGAGCATCATCGCCGACCTGCCCGACAAGATCGAGCAGGACCAGTACTGCGGGCTCAACACCGACCAGGCCGCCCTCTACGAGTCGGTGGTGCGCGAGGGGCTGCAGGTGATCGCCGGCGAGTCCGACACCTTCAAGCGCCAGGGCCTGGTGCTGCAGATGATCATGGCGCTCAAGCAGGTCTGCAACCACCCGGCCCAGTACCTGAAGCGCGGCGAGACGGCCGCCGCGCTCTCCGGCAAGGCCGAGCGCTTCCTGGAGCTGGTGCACGACATCCACGCGGCGCACGACAAAGTGCTGGTCTTCACCCAGTTTCGCGAGATGGGCGAGCTGCTGCGCGGCTGGCTGGCCGCGCTGCACGGCCGCGAGCCGCTCTTCCTGCACGGCGGCGTGCCGCGCGCCAGGCGCGACGCGATGGTCGAGGCCTTCCAGGCCGACCGCACGCAGCAGGTCTTCATCCTCTCGCTGAAAGCCGGCGGCACCGGCCTGAACCTGACCGCGGCGTCGCACGTCATCCACTACGACCTGTGGTGGAACCCCGCCGTCGAGGCGCAGGCGACCGACCGCGCCTACCGCATCGGCCAGCAGCGCAAGGTGCAGGTGCACCGGCTGATCACCCGCGCCACCTTCGAGGAGCGCATCAACGACATGATCCGCGCCAAGCGCGAGCTCGCCGAGCTGGCGGTGGGCACCGGCGAGACCTGGATAGGCCAGCTCGGCGGCGACGAGCTGAAGGCGCTGTTCGCACTCGGCTGAAACGCGGCCCGCACTTCAGCTCCAGCCGCCGCCCAGCACCTTGTACAGCGTGATGCGGCTGCTCTGCTCGGCCAGGCGCAGCGTGATCAGCGTCTGCTGCGCGGTGTAGAGCGAGCGCTGCGCGTCCAGCACGTCGAGCGCGCTGTCGGCGCCGCTGCGCTGGCGGGCCTGGGTCAGGTCGTAGCGCTTTTGCGTGGCGTCGGTGAGCGACTGCTGCGCGGCCAGGCGCTCGTCCAGCGTGCTGCGGGTGGCCAGCACGTCGGCCACCTCGCGGAAGGCGGTCTGCAGCGCCTTTTCATACGTGGCCACCTGGATCGCCTGCTCGGCCTGGGCCGACTGCAGCTGCGCCCGGTTGGCGCCGCCGTCGAAGACAGGCAGGTGGATGGCCGGCGCGAAGCTCCAGATGCCGTTGCCGCCGCGGAACAGGCGCGAGAGGCTGTCGCTCGCGCTGCCGGCCGATGCCGTCAGCGTGATGCTGGGGAAAAACGCCGCGCGCGCCGCGCCGATGTCGGCATTGGCGGCACGCAGCGTGTGCTCGGCGGCCAGCACGTCGGGCCGCTGCTGCAGCACCGACGACGGCAGCTCGGCCGGCACGCTCACCAGCGCACTGGCGGCCGAGGTCGCCTCGATGGCCGCGGGCAGCAGCTCGTCCGGCAGCGCGCCGCCCACCAGCAGCACCAAGGCGTTGCGGTCCTGCGCGACCTGCGCGGTGTAGCCGGCGACATCGGCGCGGGCGCTGTCCACCGTGGTCTGCGCCGACACCAGGTCCAGCCCGGAGGCTGCGCCGAGCTCGTGCAGGCGCTGGCTCAGCGCGTAGGAACGCTGCTGGCTCTTCAGTGTCTCCCGGGCCAGCGCGAGCCGGCTCTGGTCGGCGGCCAGCGTCAGCCAGGCGTTGGCCACCTCGGCCACCAGGCTGATCTGGGTGCTGCGCCGGCTCTGCTCGGTGGCGAGGTAGCTCTGCAGCGCGGCTTCGCTGAGGTTCTTCACGCGGCCGAAGAAGTCCAGCTCGTAGGAGGCCATCGCGAGGGTGGCGCTGTACTGGTGCGAGGTGGTGCCGCGGCCGGTGCTGGAGAAGTCGGCCGCGCTGCGCGAGGCCGAGCCGCTGCCGTTGGCGCCTATCGCCGGCAGCTGCTCGGCCCGCTGTATGCCATAGGCGGCGCGGGCCTTGTCGATATTGAGCAGCGCGATGCGCAGGTCGCGGTTGTTGGCCAGCGCCAGCGCCACCACGTGGCGCAGCCGCGCGTCGGCGAAGAAGTCGCGCCACGCGAGCTCGCCGGCCGGTGCGGCCAGGCTGCCCACGCCGGCCGAGGCCGGCCAGGCCACCGGCACCGGCGCCTCGGGCCGGGAGTAGGTAGGCGCCAGGTTGACGCAGCCGGCCAGCAGGCCGGCGGCGAGCAGCAGGCCCGCAAGAGCGCTGTGCTTCATGGTTGCCCCTCGCCGCCCGCAGGGCTCAGCGCTGTCGCAGCCGCCGTTGCGCCGAGCTGCTTGCCGCCGCCGAAAAAGCCGCGTATCAGCACGAAGAACACCGGCACGAAGAAGATGCCCAGCAGCGTGGCCAGCGCCATGCCGCCCAGCACCGCGGTGCCGATGGCATGGCGCCCCCCGGAGCCGGCGCCGCTGCCCAGCACCAGCGGCAGCACGCCGAAGCCGAAGGCCAGCGAGGTCATCAGGATGGGGCGCAGGCGCAGGCGCACGGCCGTCAGCGTCGCGTCCATCAGGTCCTTGCCCTGCTCCTGCAGCTGCTTGGCGAACTCGACGATCAGGATCGCGTTCTTGCACGACAAGCCCACCGTCGTCAGCAGGCCGACCTGGAAGTAGACGTCGTTGGACAAGCCGCGCAGCGAGGTGAACAGCAAGGCGCCGACCACCCCCAGCGGGACCACCAGGATGACCGAGAACGGCACTGACCAGCTCTCGTACAAGGCCGCCAGGCACAGGAACACGAAGAGGATGGAGATGGCATACAGCAGCGGCGCCTGCGAGCCCGACAGCCGCTCCTGGAAGGAAGCGCCGGTCCACTCGTAGCCTATTCCCTGCGGCATCTGCTTCATCAGCGCGTCCACGGTGTTCATCGCGTCGCCCGAGCTGACACCGGCCGCCGGGTCGCCGACGAACTCGTACGACGCGCTGCCGTTGTAGCGCTGCAGCTGCGGCGAGCCGAAACTCCACTGGCCGCTGGAGAAGGCCGAGAACGGCACCATCTCGTCGTTGCCGTTGCGCACCGTCCACTGGCCGATGTCGCCGGGCAGCATGCGGTAGGGCGCGTCGCCCTGCATGTAGACCCGCTTGACGCGGCCGTTGTTGAGGAAGTCGTTGATGTAGGTGCCCCCCATCGCGCTGGACAGCGTGCTGTTGATGTTGGCGGTCGACAGCAGCAGTGCACCCGCCTTGGCGTCGTCGATGTCGACCGCGTACTGCGGCGTGTCGTCCTGGTTGGTGGTGCGGGTGCCGGTGATGCTGGCGCTGCGCTCGGCGGCGATCTGCAGGAACTGGTCCTTCGCCTGCACCAGCGCCTCGTGGCCGAGGCCGCCCAGGTCCTGCATCTGGAAGTTGAAGCCGGCGTTCGAGCCCAGGCCGCGCACCGCGGGCGGCAGTTGCACGAAGATGCGCGCGTCGCGGATGCTGGCCAGGTCGCGGCTGCCGCGGCGGGCGATGTCCGCCGCGCCCTGGCCCGGGCCGGTCCGCTCGCTCCAGTCCTTCAGCTTGATGAAAGCGCGGCCCGAGCCCTGGTCGCCGCCCTGGCCGCTCAGCGTGTTGATGTTGACCACCTCGGGCCGCTTGCGGAAGTAGTCCTCGATCTGGCGCAGCACCGTCTGCAGCCGCTCGTTGGTGGCTCCCGGCGGCAGCGTGACCGAGACCGACAGGATGCCCTGGTCCTCGTCGGGCAGGAAGGAGGTGGGCAGGCGGGCGAACAGCACCGCCATCGCAGCGCCGATCGCCAGGTACAGCAGCATCATGCGGCCGCCGCGCCGCGCGATGCGGCCGACGCCGCGCTGGTAGCGGTCGGCGGTGGCGTCGAAGCCGGCGTTGAAGCGGTCGAAGAAGCGGTCCACATAGCCCAGCGGGCCGCGGCGCGGGCCGTGGCTGTTGTGCTGCCCGGGCACGTGGGCCTTCAGCAGCGTGGCGCAGAGCGCGGGCGTCAGCGAGAGCGCCACCAGCACCGACAACACCATCGCCGAGACCACGGTGATCGAGAACTGGCGGTAGATCACGCCGGTGGAGCCGCCGAAGAACGCCATCGGGATGAACACCGCCGACAGCACCAGCGCGATGCCGACCAGCGCCGGCGTGATCTCCGCCATCGACTTGCGGGTGGCCTCCAGCGGCGACAGGCCTTCTTCGGTCATCACCCGCTCGACGTTCTCCACCACCACGATGGCGTCGTCCACCAGCAGGCCGATCGCCAGCACCAGGCCGAACATGGTCAGCGTGTTGATGGAGTAGCCCGCCACCGAGAGCACGCCGAAGGTGCCGAGCAGCACCACCGGCACCGCAATCGCCGGGATCAGCGTGGCGCGGAAGTTCTGCATGAACAGGTACATCACCAGCACCACCAGCGCCATCGCCTCGAACAGCGCCAGCACCACCTCCTCGATCGAGGCCTTCACGAAGGGCGTGGTGTCGTAGCCGACGATGGCCTGCAGCTGGTTGGGGAAATAGGGCTCGAGCTCGGCCACCTTGGCGTTGACCGCCTCGGCCACCGCCATCGCGTTGGCGCCGTCGGCCAGCACGATGCCCATGCCGGCGGCCGGCTGGCCGTTCAGGCGCGAGGCCACCGAGAGGCTTTCGCCGGCCAGCTCGACGCGCGCCACGTCCTTGACGCGCACGGCCGCGCCGTCGGCGCTGGTCTTGAGCAGCACGTTGCGGAACTGATCGGCCGTCTGCAGCTTGCTGCGCGCGGTGATGGTGGCGCTGAGCTGCTGGCCCGGCGTGGCCGGCAGCGCGCCCAGCTGGCCGGCCGAGACCTGCGCGTTCTGCGCGTTGATGGCGGTGCCCACGTCGGACGGCATCAGGTCGTGCTTCTCGAGCTTGGCGGGGTCCAGCCACAGGCGCATCGCGTAGCCGGTGCCCAGGGTCTGCACCTCGCCGACACCCTCGACCCGGCTGACCACGTCGACCAGGCTGCTGGTGATGTAGTCGCCGATGTCCACCGCGGTCGCGCTGCCGTCGCGCGAGACCAGCGAGATGATCATCAGGAAGTCGTTGCCGCCCTTGGTGACCGTGACGCCGCGGTCCTGCACCGCCTGCGGCAGCCGGGACATGGCCTGCTGCAGCTTGTTCTGCACCTGCATCTGCGCCACGTCGGGGTTGGTGCCGGCCTCGAAGGTGAGCGTGGTGCGCGCGCTGCCGGCCGAGCTGCTGGTCGATCCCATGTAGACCAGGTTGTCCAGCCCGGTGAGCTGCTGCTCGATGACCTGGGTCACCGAGTCTTCGATGGTCTTGGCCGAAGCACCGGTGTAGGTGGCGTTGATGGAGACGCGCGGCGGCGCGATGTCCGGGTACTGCTCCAGCGGCAGCGAGCGGATGGACAGCGCGCCGGCCAGCATGATGCAGATCGCGATGACCCACGCGAAGATGGGCCTGTCGATGAAAAAGCGTGCCATGGGGTGTGCTCCTTCAGCGGCTGGCGAGCGAAGCCGGCGCCGACGCGGGCGCCGCGGCCGCCGTCCCGGTGACGGCCGACGCCGACATCGCGACCGCCTGCACCGTGTCGCCGGGCTTGACGCGCTGCGAGCCCTCGATCAGCACCCGCTCGCCGGCCTTCAGCCCGCCCGTCACCTGCCACTGGTTGCCGACCGCGCGGTCCACCACCAGGCTGCGCCGCTCGACCTTGTCGCCGGGGCCGACCAGCAGCGCCGTCGCCCCGCCGGTGGGGGTGCGCGTGACCGCGCGCTGCGGCACCAGCAGGGCCGCCTCGTCGACCCCCTCTTCGAGCACGGCGCGCACGTACATGCCCGGCATCAGCAGGCCGTCGGGGTTGGGCACCACGCCGCGCAGCGTGATCGCACCGGTGGTCGCGTTGACGGTCACGCCGTTGAAGGTCAGCCGGCCTTCCTGCGGGTAGGGGCTGCCGTCTTCCAGCAGCAGCTTGATGCGGGCTTCGTTCTCGCCGCTGCGCTTGAGCTTGCCGCTGGCGAACTCGCGCTTGAGCCGCAGCAGCTCGGCGCTGGACTGGGTCACGTCGACATACAGGGTGTCGAGCTGCTGCACGGTGGCCAGCGCGGTCGTCTGGCTGGTCGTCACCAGCGCCCCGGGCGTGACGCTGGACAGCCCGATGCGGCCCGAGATCGGCGCGGCGATGCGGGTGAAGCCGAGGTTGATACGCGCGGTCTCCTGTGCGGCCCTGGCCACGCCGAGATCGGCCTGCGCCTGCTGCAGCGTGGCCTGGGCGTCGTCGTTGACCTGCTGGCTGACGGCGTCGATCTTCAGCAGCTCGGCATTGCGCCTGGCCGCGATCTGCGCCGCGGCGACGCTGGACTCGGCCTTCTTGACGCTGGCCTGGGCGCTCGCAAAGGCCGCCTGGTAGCTCGCCGGGTCGATCTGGTAGAGCACCTGGCCGGCCTTCACCAGCGAGCCCTCGGTGAACAGGCGCTGCTGCACGATGCCGCCGACCTGCGGCCGGATCTCGGCCGTCAGGCGGGCGCTGGTGCGGCCGGGCAGCTCGGTGCTGACGGCCAGGCGCTGCGGCTGGATGGCGAGCACGCCGACCTGCTGTGCCTTGCGCTCGGCGGACGCCTTGGCGGTCGAGGCCTCGCCGGAGCAGCCCGCCAGCAGGGCGGCAGCGCAGAGGGCAGCCATCGGCAGGGCCACGACGGGCCAGCGGGAGCGAGGTGATTTCATGGGCGGTGGTCGTGGCTCTCGGGGGGAAGGTTCTGGTGCGGCGAGCAGCGGTGCCGGGCAGACGCACGGACAGGCAAGCGGCAGGCTGCGCCGCAAATGTGCAGGGAAGTTGAAGGGCTTGCGCCGCCGGGGTTGCAGCTTGCCATCGCGCCGGCTTCGCGGTCTGATCGCCGCTGCCGCTGCCCGTTCCATGACCACCAGTATCACCGCCAAGCTGTTTGCCGCCGTGCTCGCCACGGCGGCCTTCGCCGTGCTCGCGATGGGTTTCGCCGCGCACTGGAGCTTCGAGCGCGGCTTCCTGGGCTACCTCAACGAGCAGGCCGCGGCCCGCATGGACGCGGTGCTGCCGGGGGTCGAAGCGGCCTACCGGGAGCACCGCGACTGGCAGTACTTCCGCGAGCACCCGGACGAATGGTGGGCCCTGGTGCGGCCGGTGCGCCGCGCCGAGATGCCGACCGGCAGCCCCGCGGGCATGCGCTCGCCGCCGATGTCCGACCTGACCGGCGCGGTGCTGCGCCTGAGCCTGCTCGACGAGCAGGGCCGCACCGTGATCGGCTACCCGCAGATCGGCGACGATGCGCTGCGCCGCGCCATCGTCGTGGAGGGCCGCACGGTGGGCTGGCTGGCGCAGGCGCCGTTCCAGAGCGTCAGCGCGGTGGGCGACGTGCGCTTCCAGCAGAGCCAGACCCGCGCCAGCTGGACGATTGGCGCGGTCTGCATGGGGCTGGCGGCGGTGATCGCGCTGTGGGTCGCCCGCATCCTGATCCGCCCCATCAAGCGGGTGGCCGAGGCGACCCACGCGCTGGCGGCGGGCGACTACAGCCAGCGCGTCGCGCCGGCCTCCGGCGACGAGGTCGGCCAGCTCGCGCGCGACTTCAACCGCATGGCCGACACGCTGGAGCGCAACGAGAAGATCCGGCGCGACTTCATGGCCGACGTCTCGCACGAGCTGCGCACGCCGCTGGCCATCCTGCACGGCGAGCTGGAGGCGATGGAAGACGGCGTGCGCTCGCTGGGCCCGGCCGGGCTGAAGTCGCTGCAGGCCGAGGTGGCGACGATGACGCGGCTGGTCAGCGACCTGCACGACGTCTCGCTGGCCCATGTCGATGCGCTCTCGTTCCGCAAGTTCGAGCTCGACCTGGTGGCGCTCGCGCAGACGGCGGTGGAGAGCTTCCGCCCGCGCTGCGCCGAGCGGCGGCTGGCCCTCGAGTGCGACTGGCCAGACCAGCCGCTCTTCATGGTGGCCGACGAATCGCGGCTGCGGCAGCTGCTGGCCAACCTGCTGGAAAACGCGCTGCGCTACACCGACCCCGGCGGCACGCTGCGCATCCGCCTGCGGCGCGGCGACAGCCAGGCGCAGTTCGACGTGCTGGACTCGGCCCCGGGCGTGCCGGCGGCCGACCTGCCGCGCCTGTTCGAACGCTTCTACCGGCAGGACCGCTCGCGCAGCCGCGCCACCGGCGGCTCGGGCCTGGGCCTGGCGATCTGCCGTGCCATCGTGCAGGCCCACCACGGCCGCATCGAGGCGCAGCCCTCGCCGCTGGGGGGCGTGTGGATCGCCATCCAGTTGCCGCTGACGGTGATGGCGTGACGCGGATCCTGATCGTCGAGGACGAGCCCAAGCTGGCCGCCCTGCTGGCCGACTACCTGCGCGCCGCGGCCTACGAGCCGCGCTGCATCGCCGACGGGCAGCAGGCGGTCGACGAGGTGCGCGCCGAGGCGCCGGCGCTGATGCTGCTGGACCTGATGCTGCCGGGGCTGGACGGGTTGGAGGTCTGCCGCGAGGTGCGGCGCTTCAGCGACCTTCCCATCGTGATGATCACCGCGCGGGTCGAGGAGATCGACCGGCTGATCGGGCTGGAGACCGGCGCCGACGACTACGTCTGCAAGCCCTTCAGCCCGCGCGAGGTGGTGGCCCGCGTCAAGGCCATCCTGCGCCGCAGCCGGGGCGGAGGGGCCGTGCCCGGTGCCCAAACTGGCACCCCCGGCCCGCTGCAGATCGACGCCGCGCCGTACCGCGCCGTTTTCCACGGCGTGGACCTGGAGCTGACCCCGGTGGAGTGGCGGCTGCTGCAGGCGCTGGCCGAGGCACCCGGCCGGGTGTTCTCCCGCGACCAGCTGCTCGATCGCATCCACGACGACGGCCGCGCGGTGGCCGACCGCACCATCGACAGCCACGTGCGCAACCTGCGCCGCAAGCTCGAGGCGGTGCGGCCGGGCGAAGAGCCGATACGCTCCATCTACGGCGTGGGCTATCGCTACGAGGCGGACTGAAGAACGCCCCCAGCGAAACAGGCCGCACCGTTGCCGGTGCGGCCTGTCGGGCTAAGGCGGACGCAAGGCCCGCTCAACGGCCGGCGATCAACGGTCATCCGAGCGCGAGCGCGCCAGGAAAGCGATCAGCATGGCCACCGCCGCGCCGGTGCCGGCGGCGATCAGCATGGACTTGACGGGCTCGTCGCGCACATAGCCGACCGTGCGCTCGCCGGCTTGGCTCAGCCTGTTGCTCACCTCGAGCTTGGCCTGGCGGGCGCGCTCGAGGCTGCGCTGCTTGAGCTCCTCGATCTGGGCGGCCGCGCCGGTCAAGGCGGTGGGCACACGCTGGCGCAGGTGCTCGACGGTGCCGGAGAGGTGATCCAGCGTGTTGTTGGCGGCAGTGCGGGTGGTGTTGATGGCGCTGTCGGCCTTGGCGGCGACCTTGTCGGCCACGTTGCTGGCGACCTGGGGAGTGTCGGCGAGTTGGGTGTTCATGGGGTTTCCTTTCGGGAGTGGGATCTTGCGGATCATCGGCCCGCACGGGCGGGTCGGTCAACTTGTTGCGTCAACCTTTTCGTATCAGGCTCATCACGAAAGTGGCCACCGCCATGATGACGAAGACGAAGAACAGGATCTTCGCGATCCCGGCAGCGCCGGCAGCGATGCCGCCGAAGCCGAACAGCGCCGCGATCAGCGCGATGATGAAAAAGACGACGGCATAGTGCAGCATGGCATTCTCCTGGCGTTGTGCTCGGTGCACGGTGGGTTTCGAATCCGACGCAAGCACGGGGCCGGCGTTGAGGAGAAGCTTAGGCGTCGGGCCAGGGCGCCACCATGAGAGTGCAGCGCTGGCGCCTGTCGGCGGCGGGGGCCGCGGCGCGTAGGACGGCGCTTACAGCGGTGCGGGCGTGGCCGGGGCCTGCGGGGCGGGCGGCCCTGCCGGCGGCGGCGCGGCACCCAGCGTGTCCAGCGCCCCCGCCGGCGGCTGCTCCCCGCGCAGCGGCAGCCGCGCCGAGATCGCCGCCCCCTCGCCCGGCGCCGAGCGGATCTGCAGCTCCCCGCCCTCCGACTCCACCCGGTAGCGCATGCCCAGCAGCCCGTGGCTGGAGGGCGGCCGCTCGGCCGTGTCGAAGCCCACCCCGTCGTCGGCCACCTCCACCCGCGCGCAGTCCCCCTCGGCCCGCAGCGTCACCCTGACCTCGCCGGCCCGCGCGTACTTCGCGATGTTGGTGAAGGCCTCCTGCACCAGCCGGTACACCGTCAGCTGCGCGCTCTTGGACAGCGCCACCGGCGCCACCTGCACCGCCACCTGCAGCCCGCTGCGCTCGGCGAACTCGCGCGCCAGGATCTCCAGCGCCGCCACCAGCCCCAGGTTGCTCAGCGACGAGGGGTGCAGGTCCTCGATGATGCGGCGCTTCAGCGCGATGCCGCTGTTCAGCGTCTGCGTCAGGTGCGTCAGCCGCTCCAGTGCGTCGGGCGCGGCCTGCGCCAGCTTGGGCTTGATGCGCGCAGCGTCCAGCTTGGCCGCCGTCAGCAGCGCGCCCAGCTCGTCGTGCAGCTCGCGTGCCAGCCGCCCGCGCTCGTCCTCGCGCGCCGACTGCAGGTGCTTGGCCAGCTCGGTGAGCTGCTCGGTGCGCCGTTTGACCTCGATCTCCAGCAGGTCGCGCTCGGCCTGCACCAGCCGCTGCTGCTCCGCCTGCTGGCGCACCAGCGCCCGGCTCTGGCGCAGGTACATGCCCAGCGCCAGCAGGCTCAGCGCCGTCATCGCCGCCACCCCGATGCGGTTGAGCAGCAGCGTGTCGTAGATGTTCTTCAGCCCGATGGCCACCCGCTGGTTCTCCAGCGCCAGCAGCTGCTCGGCCTGCTCGCGGATGATCACCATCTGGTCGCGCCCGATGTTGGTCAGCAGCAGCTCCATCGCCGCGTCGTGCCGGCCCTCGTCCTGCTGCCGGATCGCCTCGCTCATCTCGCCCAGCTTGGTGCGCACCGCCGCGTCCAGCAGCCCCAGGTGCTGCTGCGCCACGTCGTCGCGCAGGTGGGCGTAGTGCTGGCGCAGCGCCAGCAGCGCGATGTCCAGGTCGGCGTAGGCCTCCTTGAAGGGCTCGAGGTACTCGGCCCGGTTGGTCAGCAGGTAGCCGCGCTGGCCGGACTCGGCGTCCGCCGTGCGGCGCAGCACCGCGTACAGGTCCAGCCGCGCGCGGCCCATCTGCACCAGCGTGTCCATGCTGGTCTTGGACTCGGTGTAGGCGGTCTCGCTGATCGTCACCAGCGCCGCGGCCACCAGCACCGCGATGGGGAAGACGAAGGCGCTGCGCCGCAGCCGGCGCAGCAAGGCCCAGTGTGAGTTCATGGTCGGGATCATGGCCTAAACTGGGGCTGCGCCCGACCCCGGGGGACCCGCCGTCCCTGCAGCCAGCGCCCAGCGCCCCCACTCCAACCGCGGCACACCATCATGATCCGAGTCATCATCGTCGACGACCACGCCATCGTGCGGGCCGGACTGAGGCAGTTCCTGTCCGAGCAGGTCGACCTGCGCGTGACCGGCGAGGCGGCCAACGGGCGCGAGGCGCTCGACCTGGTGCGCGGCGGCGAGGTCGACGTGCTGGTGATGGACTTGTCCATGCCCGAGCACGGCGGCGTCGATGCGCTGGCCGCCATCAAGGCGCGCGAGCCCAACCTGCCGGTGCTGATACTCAGCGGCTTCCCCGAGACGCACTACGCCACCACCTTGCTGCGCCAGGGCGCCAGCGGCTACCTGAACAAGGAGTGCGAGCCGGAGGAGATCGTCAAGGCGATACGCACCGTGTTCCGCGGCCGCAAGTACATCACCCCGGCCGTGGCCGAGCTGCTCGCCGAGGGGCTGGGCGGCGACATCGACAAGCCGCTGCACGAGCAGCTCTCGGAGCGCGAGTTCCAGGTCTTCCTGCGCCTGGCCAAGGGCGAGACCATCAGCCACATGGCCGACAGCATGTCGCTCAGCGTCAAGACGGTGAGCACCTACCGCACGCGCGTGATGGAGAAGATGCGCCTGGAGTCCAACAGCGACCTGACCTACTACGCGCTGAAAAACGGCCTGATCCAGTAGCCGCACAGCCACTCACCCCAGCGGCGTGCGCGGATCCGGCTCTGCCGGTCCGCTGCGCGAGCCCCCTCGGGGGGCAGCGACCCAGAGGGAGCGTGGGGGCCTCATTGTCCGCGGCTCAGCTCATCGCAGTAGCCGATCAGCTCGTCCAGCTCGCTCGACTTGTCGAAGACCCGGTCGGCCCCCAGCTCGTGGCAGCGCCGGCGCATGTCCGGCGTGGCGTAGTTGCTCAGCACGACCAGCCGGCGCTTGGCAAAGGCGCCGCGCGCCTCGCGCAGCACGCCCAGCCCCGAGCCGGTCTTCAGGAAGATGTCGATGATCACCAGGTCGCACTCGCTACCCGCCGAGCGCAGCCAGCGCACCGCCCCCTCCTCGTCCTCGGCCATGCCCACCACCTTCAGCGCCACCATCTCTTCCAGCGTCGCGATCAGGTTCTCCCGGATCACCGGGCTGTCTTCGACGATGAAGCATC
>DATHWJ010000371.1:0-19878 GCA_035460745.1 Ideonella sp.
TGTCGAGCGAGATGACTTCCACGCCCACCGTCTGCGCGATCTTGATGCGGTCCCACAAGATGGCCTGCATCAGCGATCGGTTGTACTTCATGACCGGCGTCTGCCCGGTGAAGAAGCTGTGCGACTTGGCCCAGCCCAGCCCCAGGCGGATGCTGAGCGCACCGCGACGGGCGGCGTCGTCCACGGCACCCGGGTCTTCGGTCACGTACAGTCCCGGGATGCCGATGCGGCCGGCGGCTCGGGTCACCTCCATCAGCGAGTTGAGCACCGTGGCCGGTGCCTCTTTCTGCGCACCGGCATGGCCGTGGCCGCGCGCCTCGAAGCCCACCGCATCCACCGCGCAATCGACCTCGGGCGTGCCGACGATGGCCGCGATCTGGTCGGCCAGCGAGGTGTCCAGCGAGAGATCGACCGTCTCGTAGCCCAGGCTCTTGGGGTGAGCCAGGCGGGCCGGGTTGACGTCGCCGATGATCACCACCGCGGCGCCCAGCAGCCGAGCCGACGCCGCCGCGGCCAGCCCGACCGGCCCGGCACCCGCCACGTAGACCGTGCTGCCAGGCCCCACGCCGGCGGTGACCGCGCCGTGGTAGCCGGTGGGCAGGATGTCCGACAGGCAAGTCAGGTCGCGGATCTTGGCCATGGCCTGGTCGCGGTCGGGGAACTTGAGCAGGTTGAAGTCCGCGTAGGGCACCATCACGTATTCGGCCTGGCCGCCGACCCAGCCGCCCATGTCGACGTAGCCATAGGCGCCGCCGGCGCGCGCCGGGTTCACGGTCAGGCAAACGCCGGTGCTCTGCTCCTTGCAGCAACGGCAGCGGCCGCAGGCCACGTTGAACGGCACCGACACCAGGTCGCCCTTGGCGAGGGTCTCGACGTCACGCCCCAGCTCGATCACCTCGCCGGTGATCTCGTGGCCCAGGATCAGGCCGGCGGGCGCGGTGGTGCGGCCGCGCACCATGTGCTGGTCGGAGCCGCAGATGTTGGTGGACACCACGCGCAGCAGCACACCGTGGTCTATGCGCCGGCCGCGCGGGTCCTCCAGCTTGGGGAAGGGGATGGATCGCACTTCTACCTGGCCCTGGTGGATATAGGCCACGCCTCGGTTGGTCGACATGAGGTCTCCTGGTTGTCAGACGGAAGAATCCCGCAGCGCTGCGGGGAAGGGGAACAAGGCGGTTACTGGTGAACCTTCGTGCTGCGCACTCGGGGATTCGCCCAGGGGCTCGGAGAGGCCCCTTCGTGGCCCATGGCGGCCCTGCGGGTTCATGCCGCCTGCAATCCGATCAGCGCGGCCAGGCGCGCCGGCTCGGCGAGCAGCGTCGCGCTCGCACCGCGCCACACCACGCGGCCGCGGTCCAGCACCAGGGCCTGGTCGGTCAGCTCCAGCGCGAGCTCGGCGTGCTGCTCGATCAGCACGATGGCCATGCCGCTGTCGCGGCGCAGGCGCACGAAGGCATCGACCAGCGTGTCCACGATCACCGGCGCCAGGCCTTCGAAGGGTTCGTCGAGCAACAGCACGCGCGGGTTGCCGACCAGCGCGCGGCCGATGGCGAGCATCTGCTGCTCGCCGCCGGAGAGCTGGTGCCCGAGGTTCTTGCGCCGCTCCTGCAGGCGGGGGAAGAGCTCGTAGACCCGCGCCACCGTCCACGGCCCCGGCTGCACGGCCACGGCCAGGTTGTCGTGCACGGTCAGCGAGCGGAAGATCTGCCGCTCCTGCGGCACCAGCGCCAGGCCGGCGCGCGCCCGCGCCTGCGGGGTCCAGCCGGTGATGTCCTTGCCGCCATGGTGCACGCTGCCGCGGTGCACGGTGTTCAGCCCCATCAGCGTGGTGGCCAGGGTCGTCTTGCCGACGCCGTTGCGGCCGAGCAGCGCCAGCGCCTGCCGGGCTTCGAGCTGCAGGCTCACGCCTTCCAGCACTTCGGTCTCGCCGTAGCCTGCGTGCAGGCCCGCGACCTCCAGGACGATCTCAGGCATGCTCGCGCCTCCCCAGGTAGACATCGCGCACGCGCGGGTCGCTGCGCACCTCGGCGGTCGGCCCCTCGAGCAGCACGGCGCCCTCGACCAATACCGTGATGCGCTGCGCAAAGCGGAAGACCAGCTCCATGTCGTGCTCGATCACCAGCACCGCGACGTCGTCCGGCAGCCGCTCGAGCAGGTCGAACAGCCGCCTCGCGTCGGTCGAAGGCACGCCGGCGGCCGGCTCGTCCAGCAGCAGCACGCTGGGGCGCAGCGCGAGGGCCAGCGCGATCTCGACCTGGCGCCGCTGGCCATACGCCAGCGCCTGCACCGGGCGCTGCGCCAGCTCCAGCAGGCCCAGCGCCTGCAGCTGCGCGGCGGCTTCGTCCACCAGCGCGCTGCGCGAGGCCATGGGCCGGCCCAGGCGGGTGTCGATGCCGGTGCGCGCCGCCAGTGCGAGCGCGATGTTCTCGGCCACGGTGAGCGGCATGAACAGCGAGTTGATCTGGAAGGTGCGCACCAGCCCCTGCTTGACGCGCTGGTCCGGCGCCATCCGGGTCACGTCCCGGCCGCCGACCAGCACCTGCCCGGCGTCCGGGCTCAGCACGCCGGTCACCAGGTTGACCAGCGTGCTCTTGCCGGCGCCGTTCGGGCCGATCAGCGCGTGGCGCGCGCCGCGCTGCAGTTGCAGGTGGACGTCCTGCGTGACGGCCAGTGCGCCGAAGCGCTTGCGCAGGCCGCGCAGCTCCAGGGTGGGTGCGCTCATCTCGGGCTCCCGGGTTCGGCGGCGTGTGCCGGCGCCGCCGCGGCGGTGGCTGCGGGGCCGGCCTTGCGGCGCGGCCAGCGGTCGCCCAGCCCGGCCAGGCCGTCGGGTGCGAAGCGCACCACCAGGATCAGCAGCAGGCCCAGCGCGGCCAGCCAGTTGGTCGGGTCCAACGCGGCCGCGCGGTCTGCCAGCAGCATGAAGACGATGGCGCCGGCGAAAGCGCCATAGAGGCGGCCGGTGCCGCCCAGCGCCAGCATCACCAGCACGTTGGCCGAGAGCGTAAAGCCCAGCGCGTCCATGCCGACGATGCCATTGATCTGGGCCGACAGCGCGCCGGCCACGCCGGCGACCGCCGCCGAGAGGCTGTACACCAGCAGCAGGCGGCGCGTCACCGGCACGCCGAGCAGGCGCATGCGCACCGGGTTCTCGCGGATCCCGCGTGCCACCAGGCCCAGCGGCGAATCGACCACGAAGCGCAGGAAGATGTAGATCGCCAGCAGCACCAGCGCGCCGTAGACATAGGCGGTGCGGCCGAAGATGTCGAACGAGAACAGGCCCAGCAGCGGCGCCATCGTGTAGCCGGTCAGGCCGTCGTCGCCCATCGTGACCGACTTGGCGACGTTGGCCAGCTCGAACAGCAGCGTGGCGCTGACCAGCGTCAGCATGATCTGCGTCAGGCCGCGGGCGCGCAGCACGGCCAGCCCGGTGGCGGCGCCCACCGCGGCGCCGGCCGCCGCACCCACCAGCAGCCCGCTGAGCGGCTCGGCGCTCACGTGCAGGGCATACAGGGCGGCTGCATAGGCGCCGCTGCCGAAGAAGGCCGCGTGCCCCAGCGTCTCGATGCCGGCGTAGCCCTGGGCCAGGTCCAGCGAGAGCGCAAAGATGATCATCACCAGCACGCTCGCCGCGAGCGCGAGGTAGAGGTCGGCAAAGAAGTAGGTGGCCACGGCTGCGGCCAGCAGCACGGCGTCCGGCCAGCCCCAGCGGTGGCGGTGCAGGCCGGCCTGCACGGTGGTTGCGTGGTTCATCGTCGTCAATCCGTTCGGGCCACCAGGCCTTGTGGGCGCACCAGCAGCACGGCCAGCACCACCAGGTAGATCATGAAGGCGCCCAGCGCCGGCAGGTAGTAGCGGCCCAGCGTGTCGATCACGCCCAGCAGCAGGCCGGCATAGAGCGAGCCGCGCAGGCTGCCGAGGCCGCCCACCGCCACCACGATCAGCACCAGCACCAGGTACTTCAGGCCGTAGTAGGGCTCCAGCGGCAGCATCTGGCTGCCCAGCGCGCCGCCCAGCGCGGCCAGGCCGCAGCCGATCGCGAAGGTGGCGGAGAACACGGCGGGCACATCGATGCCTATGCAGCGCGCCATGCCGGGGTCGTCCACCGCCGCCCGCAGGCGCGCGCCGAACGACGTGCGCTCCAGGCCCTGCCACAGGGCCAGCGCCGCCAGCGCGCTGACGACGACCAGCATGCTGCGGTAGGAGGACACCGCCAGCGGCCCGAGCGACCAGTTGCCCTGCAGCGAGGGCGGCACCGGCAGGCTTTGCAGCGAAGTACCGGCCACGTTCTTCGCGGCCGCGGTGATGATGAAGGTCAGGCCTATGGTCATCAGCAGCTGGCCCAGCGGGCTGCTGGCATAGACCCAGCGGAACAGCGTGCGCTCCAGCAGCAGGCCCAGCAGCATGGTGCCCAGCACCGCGAGCGGCACGGCCAGCAGCAGCGGCAAGCCCGCCATGCGCGTGGCGGCCAGCGCGAGGTAGCCGCCGATCATCGCGAAGGCGCAGTGGCTGAGGTTGACCACGCGCATCACGCCCAGCGTGACGGTGAGGCCGGCGGAGATCAGGAACAGCGTCATCCCGTAGGAGATGCCGTCGACCAGCAGGGTGGCGAAGGTGATCATCGGCGTCGGTGGCTTGCGGGAGCGGCAGGGCGCCGGAACTCAGGGCTGGGGATTCAGCTCGTGCCAGGGATCCTTGACGGCGGGGTAGGTCTTGAAGGGCTTGTTGCCCATCTGCCCGCCGATCTGCTCGACCTTGCGGATGTAGACGTTCTGCACGATCTCGCGCGTCTTCGCATCGATGCTCACCGGGCCGCGCGGGCTCTCCCACTTGAAGCCCTTGGCGGCCGCCATGGCCTTGTCGCCGTCGCGCTCGCCGCCGGTGGCGCGCACCATTTCGGCGATCACCCGCATGCCGTCGTAGGCGGCGAGCGAGGCGTGGCTGGGCAGCTCGTCGGCGCCGAACTTGGCCTTGTAGGCCGCCACGAAGCTGCGGTTCACCTCGGTGTCGAGGTAGGGCGAGTAGTGCAGCGAGGTCGTCAGGCCCAGGGCGCCCGCGCCGATCGCCGGCAGGTCGGACTCCTGGGTCTCGGTGGTGGCGAACAGCGTGATGCCGGCCTTGTCGAGCTCACGCTCCTTGAAGGCCTTGATGAAGCCGGCGGACATCGGCCCGACCGGCATGAACATGAACACCGCCTGCGGCTTCAGGTCGCGCACCCGCTGCAGGTAGCTGGAGAAGTCGGTCGTGCCCAGGGGCACGCGCACCTCGCCGGCCAGCGTGCTGCCGAACTTGCGCAGGCCGGTGCCGAAGGCGTCGAACGCGTCCTGGCCCGGCGCATAGTCTGCCGCGACGATGGCCGCGCTCTTCACGCCCTGCTGCTCGACCGCGTACTGCACCAGCGGCATGCTCACGGCCCACTGCGTGAAGCCGACGCGGACGAAGTACGGCGACTTCTGCGTCACGCTCGAGGTGCCCGAGTTGCCGATCACGAACGGCGTCTTGGTCTGCGTGGCCACCTCGGTGACGCCCAGCACCGTGGGCGTGAAGGTGCCGCCCAGCAGGTACTGCACCTTGTCGCGTATCACCAGCTCCTGGGCGAGCTGGCGCGAGCGTTGCGGGTTGGTGCCGCCCTCATCGCGCGAGACCACGCTGAGCGTGTGCGCGCCGGCCTTGCCGCCGCTCTGCTGGAGGTAGAGGTCGACGCCGCGCTGGTACTCCTTGCCCCACCAGGCATACGGCCCCGAGAACTGGCCCAGCAGGCCGACTTTCACCTCGGCCGCCGCGGCGGGGGCGGGCACCGATGCGAGCGTGGTTGCGAGCGCACAGGCGAGCGCGGCAACGGTCTGTTTTTTCAGCATGAATGTGTCCTTGTCTCCTGCCGCGCAGCATGCCGTGCGGGGTGGGGGGACGTCGAATCACATCCGCGGGCCTATCCATGCGATCTGCCTATACCCCCGGGTTAACCCGGGCGCGTTCCGGCAGGCTCAGGCGGGCCCGCTGGCCTTGCGCGCGGGCTCGGGTGCGACCCTCTCCAGCAGGCTCATCAGCTGAGCCCGTTCGGCGGGCGAGAGCAGCGAGGCGATGTCGTGCTCGTAGTCATCGACCTTGGCACGGTACTGCTTGAGCTTGCGCTGGCCCTGCGCCGTCAGCACCAGGGCGTAGCGGCGCCGGTCGCCCTCGAAAGGCGCGCGGTGCACGAGGCCGAGCTGCTCCAGCGCGTCGATGACCTTGACCACGCTGGGGCCGGTGATGTTGAGCCGCTGGGCGAGCGTGGTCTGCTTGATGTCCGGCTCCATCGCGATGATGGACAGGGCCGTCATGCGGGCCGGCGAGATCTCTTCCTCGTCGCCCAGCATGCGGTAGAAGACCTCGTAGGTGCGCACCTGCGCGCGCTTGATGGCGTAGCCCAGCGAGTCGCTGAGCAGGTCGAACACCGCCGCGTCGCCGGTGTCGCTGCCGGCGCGGCGGCCGCTGCGCGGGCCGCCGCGGCGTGAAGGGGAGTCGGGAGCGGAGGTCTTCATCGGCGTGTGTGGTGTGGACGCAGCGTGCACCGTGGTTTCCCCAGGGGAGCCCGCGGGCTGTCGCCGTTATTCTAGGCGGCTAATAAGTAGCCAGGCTAATTACATGAGCGCGCACGCCGTATCTCCGCTCCGAGGCAAGCTCGCCGGGCAGCCCGAGCTGGCCGCGGGCGAGCTGAGCCTGCGGCGTTTGCGCGCCTTCGTCGCGGTGGCCGGAGAGGGCAGCGTCAGCCGGGCCGCGCTGCAGCTTCACATCGCGCAGTCGGCCGTCACGCGGGCGGTGCAGGGGCTGGAGGCCGACCTGGGCATGCCGCTCTTCCATCGCTCCTCGCGTGCGATGGCGCCCACCGAGCCGGGCGAGCTGGTGCTGGCGCATGCCCTGCGCGCGCTCGCCGGCCTGGACGCGGCGCAGGCCGCGCTGGTCGCGCTGGCGGCAGCCGCCGCGGGGGCAGACCACCCGGCGGTGCGGCCGGCGCTGGCGCTGTCGTCGCGTGTCTCGCAGCGGCACCTGCAGGCCTTGACGGCCGTGGTCGGCCAGCGCACAGAGACCGCCGCCGCGGCCCAGCTCGGCCTCTCGCAGCCGGCCATCACGCTGGCGCTGCGCGAGCTGGAGTGCCTGGTGGGCACGGCCTTGTTCCACCGCTCGCCGCGCGGCATGGAGGCCACCCCTGCCGGCGCCTTGCTGGTGGGCCACGCACGGCAGGTGCTGGAGGAGCTGGCCGGCATCCGCCACGAGCTGGCTTCGCGGGCCCACCGTCGGCAGGAGCGGCTGGTGGTGGGCGTGTCGTCGATGTCGGGCATGCCGCTGGCGCCGGTCGCCGTCAGCCGCCTGGCGGCGCAGCACCCGGAGCTGCACCTGAGCCTGATCGAGGCACCGTGGGAGAGCCTGGTCGGTGGCCTGCTGGCCGGCGAGGTCGACGTGATCGTCGGCGCCTTGCCGTCCGAGGCCGAGGCCGGCCTGCTGCAGGAGCGGTTGTTCGACGACCAGCCCAGCGTGGTCGCGCGCTGCGACCACCCGCTGGCGGGCCGCAGGGCCCTGTCGGCCGCCGACCTGGCCGGCATGCAATGGGTGTTGCCGTACCGCGGCACGCCGTCGCGCCTGGCGGTGGACGCGGTCATGGCGGAGGCCGGGCTGGGGGCACCGGCAGGCGCCATTGAGGCGGGCACGCTCGCGACGATGAGGGGGCTGCTGACGCAGACCGACCGCGTCTCGCTGATCTGGCGCTCGCAAGGGGCGGGCGGCTGCATCGCGGGGCTCGCGACGCTGCCGTTCGACGTCGGCGGCAGCCGGCTGCCGGTGGGGTTCAGCCGGCGCGCGGCCGGCCCGGTCTCGGTGGGCCTGGCAGCCCTGCTGCGCCAGCTGCGCGACGCACCCCGCTCCGCATCGCGCCCGGCCGCGGAGGCGGCGCTGCCGGCCTGAGGCGCGCCACCCGCCGCAACCCTATCCGAAGAAGGCATAGCCCCCGGCCGATTGTCATTGGCCCGGGCGCGGGCGCCTGCCTACGATCTGCCCATCAGATCGCCAGTGCACAGGACTCACGCAACATGAAGATCATTGAACGCAGCGACGAACGCATCCTCACCGCGGATGTGTTCGAGCGCCAGGGGCGCCGCGGTCCGCGGCCCGACCTCGGAACCATCGGTGAGCCGGGGCGCGAGATCCCCATCTACCACCGCTGCCAGGTGCTGGTGGTGGGGGGCGGCCCTTCGGGCACGGCGGCCGCCGCGGCCGCCGCGAGGCAGGGCGCCGACGTCGCGCTGATGGAGCGCTACAACCACCTGGGCGGCCTGTCCACCGGCGGCTTGGTGATCTGGATCGACCGCATGACCGACTGGGAAGGCCGGCTGGTGATACGCGGCTTCGCCGAGGAGCTCTTCGATCGCCTGCCCGCCGACGCGGTGGCCGGGCCGGCGCGCGGCGACTGGGGCAGCCGCGACGCGGCCAAGGCGGCGCACTGGTCCATGCGCACGGCCGCCTGGCACGGCGTGGTCACCTGGTCGCCCACCATCGACCCCGAGCGCCTGAAGCTGCTCAGCCAGGACATCGTGCTGGAGCGCAAGGTCAAGCTGATCTACCACTCCTGGGGCTGCGTGCCCATCGTGCAGGACGGCGCGGTGCGCGGCGTGATCTTCGAGAGCAAGGAAGGGCGCATGGCGGTGATGGCCGACGTCGTGATCGACGCCACCGGCGACGGCGACATCTTCGCCCGCGCCGGTGCGGCCTACGACAACGACATCGAGGAGGGCGACGCCCACCACTGCATGAACACCTCGTGGCTGTTCGGCGGCGTCGACATGAACCGCTGGATCGCCTTCCGGGCCGGCCAGCCGGACGACTTCTCCGACTTCATGCGGCGCGGGCGCGAGCAGTGCGGCCTGTTCGACAAGCCCTACGTGAGCTGGCGCAACGACATCGCGGTGTTCATGGGCCCGCGCCAGTCCGGCTACTCGGCGCTGGACGTGGACGACCTCACCGAGGTCGAGATCCGCTCGCACCGCGCGATGGCCAGGCACCTGGACTACTTCCGGCGCAATGCGCCGGGCTTCGAGGAGGCCTACATGATGGTCAGCGCGCCGCAGATCGGCGTGCGCCATGCCCGCCGGCTCCAGGGCGTGTCGCGCATCGAGCGCGCGCAATGGCCGACGGCGGCCACGCTGGCCGACGAGGTGGCCGTCACCCCGGCGGTGTCGCCCAAGTTCCCCAACATCTCCATCCCCTATGGCTCGCTGGTGCCGCAGGCGCTGGAGGGGCTGCTGGCCTGCGGGCGCCATGTCTCGTGCGACAAGAACTCGCACGGCTTCATGCGCGAGATCCCGCAATGCTGGCTGACCGGCCAGGCGGCAGGCGTCGCGGCCGCGCTGGCGGTCTCGCAGCGGGTCGAGCCGCGCGCGGTCGACGTGCCGGCGCTGCAGGCCGCCTTGCTCGCGCAGGGCGCCTACCTGCGCCCGCAGGTTCAGCAGCAACAGGTGGAGGCGGCATGACCGACGCCACACCCAAACCCAAGCGCGCGCTGCGCAGCAACTTCCCGCGCGGCTCCTACCTGTGGGCCGGGCGCAATGCGCACTGGCATGCGCTGGGCATCGCCGAAGAAGACTGCGAGAAGCCCAAGATCGCGATCGTCAACTCCAGCTCCGACCTGGCCGCCTGCTTCAGCCACCTGGACCGCATCGTGCCGGTCATCAAGCAGGCGATACGCGAAGCGGGTGGCGTGCCGTTCGAGATACGCACCACCGCGCCGAGCGACTTCATCACCGGTGCCGGTGCGCGCGGCGCCTACATGCTGGCGGTGCGCGACCTGATCACCAACGACATCGAGGCCCCGGTCGAAGGCGCCCTGCTCGACGGCATGATCTGCCTGACGTCATGCGACAAGACCGTGCCCGGCCAGCTGATGGCCGCCGCCCGCCTGAACCTGCCGACCATCATGGTGCCTTGCGGCTACCAGGCCAGCGGCGAGTACCGCGGCCAGCATGTCGATGTCGAAGACGTCTTTCTCGGCTCCATGCATGTGCTGACCGGCCGCCTGCCCGCCGAGGACCTGATAGGCATGAGCCGCGAGGCGATCCGGTCTCCCGGCGTGTGTTCCGGCCTGGGCACCGCCAACACCATGCACATCGCCTGTGAAGCGCTGGGCATGGCCTTGCCCGGCAGCGCGCCGGTGCGGGCCTTGTCGGACAAGATGTTCGCCGACGCGGCCGCCGCGGGCCGGCGCATCGTGCAGATGGTCTGGGACGACCTCAAGCCGCGCGACATCATGACGCCCGGCGCCTACCGCAACGCGGTGCAGGCGGTGCTGGCCATAGGCGGTTCGCTGAACGCGGTCAAGCACCTCCAGGCGGTGGCCACCGAGGGCCGGTCCGGCGTGGACGTGTACCGCCTGTTCGAGAGCCTCTCCGCGGAAGTGCCGGTGCTGGCCGGGCTGCGCCCGGTGGGCGAGCGCTTCATCGAGGAGTTCGAGGACGCGGGCGGCGCGCGGGGCCTGCTCAAGCAACTGCTGCCGCGGCTGGACGGCGAGGTCTTGACGGTCACCGGCGACACGCTGGCCGCCAACCTGGCGCAGACCGTGGTGGGCGACGAAGACGTGATACGGCCCATGAGCCGGCCCATCACTTCGCAGCCCGCGGTGATGGTGCTGCGCGGCAGCCTGGCGCCCGAATCGGCGCTGATCAAGACCGGCCTGGCAGTGCGCAAGCAGCGGCGCTTCACCGGGCCGGCCATCTGCTTCGAAGCCCGCGACGCGGCCACCACGGCGATCAAGGAGGGGCGCGTGCGCCCGGGCCATGTGCTGGTGATGCGCGGTGCCGGGCCCTGCGGCGGGCCGGCCATGGGGGGAGGCTCCTCGCTGGTGGTCTTTGCGCTCGACGGCGCCGGCCTGGGCGACCAGGTCGCGATGCTGACCGACGGCCATCTCTCCGGCCTGGTCTGCAAGGGCATGGTGGTGGCCGAGGTCTCGCCCGAGGCCGCGCGCGGCGGCCCGCTGGCGCTGGTCGAGGACGGCGACCTGATCACCATCGACCTCGACACCCGCGAGGTCAACCTGGAGGTGGGCGAGGCCGAGCTGGCGCGCCGCCATGCGCTGTGGCGCACGCCGCCGCCGCTGTTCCACCGCGGCTGGCTGCAGATCTACAGAGACAACGTCGGACCGCTGCCCGAGGGCGCGGTGCTCGTCAAGTACGACAAGGAGTGAGACCCATGCTGAAGCTTCGCCGGGCCGTGCTGGGCTCGCTGATCTCGTGGACCTGGTGTATCTCGCTGGTAGCGGCCTGCGGCGGCCTGCTGGCCCCGGCCGGCGCGGCGGCGCAGGCCTTCCCCAGCAAGCCGCTGCGCATCATCGTGCCCTCGGCACCCGGCGGTGCCGCTGACGCCTCGATGCGCATCGTCGGCCAGGCGCTGGGCAAGCGGCTGGGCCAGCAGGTGCTGATCGAGAACCGGCCGGGCGCCGACGGCATCATCGCCGCGCAGGCGGTGGCCGGCGCGCCGCCCGACGGCTACACCTTGCTGATGGGCACCAACACCGCGATGGTGGCCGTGCCCGCGCTGCGCCCCAACCCGCCCTACGATCCCTTCAAGGCCTTCACGCCGATCAGCTCGGCCGGCCAGTTCACGATCTTCCTGGTGGTGCCGGCGACTTTGCCGGTCAAGTCGGCCAAGGAGCTGCTGGACCTGGTGGCCGCGCACCCGGGCAAGTACAACTCGGCCTCCAGCAACAGCGCCTCGGAGCTGGCGATGCTGCAGCTGCTGGGCGAGCGCGAGGTGGTCAATGCGCGCTACAAGGGCGACTCGCCGGCCTTCAACGACCTGGTGGGCGGGCAGATCCAGATGATGTTCTCCACCGCCGTCACGGCGCGTGCGTTCGTGCGGGACGGCAAGGCGCGCGCGCTGCTGACCGCCCAGCCGCAGCGCAGCGCCGTGCTGCCCGAGGTGCCCACCGCCGCGGAGCTGGGCTTCGGCTCGCTGACGATCACGCCCTGGGTCGGCTTTTTCGGCCCCGCAGGCATGCCGGCCCCATTGGTCGAGCGCCTGAGCGGCGAGCTGCAGCAGGTGCTGGCCCAGGCCGACGTGCGCGAGCAACTGGCGGGCGTCGGCTTCGAAGGCTATGGCATGGCGCCGGCGAAGTTCGCCGAGTACTACCGGCAGCAGTACGACAGCTTCGTGAAGCTGGTGCGGGAGAAGAACCTCAAGTTCGAATAAGGCAGGCCCATCCGCGTCCCAGGCCGCCGCCCGCGCCTGCCATGGCCCGGGCGGCGCCGCCGTGCCTGGAGCTGGTGGGTGGGCTTGCGGGGAGCGCATGCGGGTTTCGGGTTCGCCCTAGTGCGAGCGCCGCGCCATCGGGCTAGCATGTCCAAGTAGTTAGCTAGGCTAACGATTGCTTTGGTAAATGAATGAGCTTGAGCCGCGGTGATTCCGTCAGGCAGCCACCCTCCCACCACAGGAGACAAGAGACATGAAGTTTGCATCCGTACTGGCCCTGGGCTGCGCGCTCGCGGCCGCCGCGCCTGGGGCGCGCGCCGAGATCCACATCGGCGTCAGCGCCGCGCTCACCGGCCCGGCTGCCTCGCTGGGGGTGCCGGTGCGCAATGCCTTGTCGCTCTGGCCGCAGGAGATCGGCGGCGAGAAGGTGGTGCTGCACGTGCTGGACGATGCGGGCGACCCGACCGCCGCCACCAAGAACGCGCGCCGCTTCGTCGAGGACAAGATGGACGCGATCATGGGCTCGGCGAACACGCCCTCGACGGTCGCGATCGCCCAGGTGGCCAACGAGGCCAAGATCCCGCAGCTGTCGCCGTCGCCGGCCGAGCTGCCCGAGGGGCGCGATGTCTGGACCTTCCGCAGCGTGATGCATGCGGCCTTCTTCACCGAGGGCCTGGTCGATCACCTGAAACGCGGCAACGTCAAGAGCATAGGCTTCCTGGGCCTGTCCGACGCCTATGGCGAGGTCTACCTCACCGCCTTGAACAAGCAGGCACCGGCGGCCGGCCTGAAGGTCGTGGCGGTGGAGCGCTTCACGCGGGCCGACACCAGCGTCGCCGCGCAGGCCCTGAAGGTAGTGGCCGCGGCACCCGACGCGGTGCTGGTGGTGGCCGTGGGCGGCGGTGCCGCGCTGCCGCAGAAGGCGCTGGCCGAGCGCGGCTACAAGGGCAAGATCTATCACACCTCCGCGTCTATCTCGCCCGACTTCCTGCGGCTGGCCGGCAAGGACGCCAACAACGCGCTGGTGGTGTCCGGCCCCGAGCAATTGCCCGAGCAGATGCCGGCCAGCAACCCGGGCCGCGAGGTGGCGCTGCGCTTCTACCAGCAATACGAGGCCAAGTTCGGCGCAGGCACGGTGACGCAGTTCGCGGCCAATGTCTACGACCTGGGCCTGGTGCTGCAGCAGGCCGTGCCGGCGGCGTTGAAGAAGGCCAAGCCGGGCACGCCGGAGTTTCGCGCCGCCTTGCGCGACGCGATCGAGAACAGCGGCAGCGTCATCGTGACCAAGGGGGCCCTGCAGTACTCGCCGAGCAACCACTGGGGCCATGGCCCGGAGGCGCGCGTGATGCTGGTGGTGCAGGACGGCCAGTGGAAGCTGGCGCGATGAGCCGCCCGCCCGGCATGGCACGCAGCCGCCCGCGGAGCTGACGCCATGGACTCGTTCCAGATCGCCGCGATCCTGCTGCAGGACGGCGTGACCACCGGTGCGATCTACGCGCTGCTGGGCATGGCCCTGGTGCTGGTCTTCGCGGTCACCCGCATCGTCTTCTTCCCGCAGGGCGAGATGGTGTCCTACGGCGCGCTGACGCTGGCCTGGCTGCAGAACGGCCAGGTGCCGGGCACCGTCTGGCTGATGCTGGCCGCGTCGCTCGCGGCCGGCGTGGCGGAGGCGGTGGCGGCGCTGCGCGAGCGGCAGCCGGGCCGGCTGGCGGGCATTGTGATCAGCCACGCCGTGCTGCCGGGGCTGCTGGCGCTGGTGGTCGCCTGGGGCGCACCGCGCGGCTGGCCGCTGCTGCTGCAGTGCGGCCTCAGCGTCGCGGTGGTGACGCTGCTGGGCCCCAGCCTGTACCGGCTGGTCTACCAGCCGATGGCGCAGGCCAGCGTGCTGGTGCTGATGATCGTCTCGGTCGGCCTGCACTATGTGCTGGTGGGCCTGTCGCTGATCTTCTTCGGTGTCGACGGCTTCCGCACGCCGGCGCTGTGGGAGGGCCGCTTCGAGATCGGCGGGCTGAACGTCACCGGCCAGAGCCTGGTGGTGCTGGCGGCCACCGGCCTGCTGGTGCTCGCGATGGCGCTGGTCTTCGGGCGCACGCTGTACGGCAAGGCGCTGCGCGCGGCGGCGTCGAACAGCGTGGGCGCACGCCTGGTGGCGATCTCGGTGCCGTTCTCCGGCCGCCTGTCGTTCGGCATCGCGGCCTTCGTCGGCTCGCTGTGCGGCGTGCTGATCGCGCCGCTGGTGACCATCTACTACGACTCGGGGCTGCTGATCGGGCTGAAGGGCTTCGTCGCGGCCATCGTCGGCGGCCTGGCGAGCTACCCGCTGACCCTGATCGGCGCGCTGGGCATCGGCGTGGTGGAGTCGTTCACCTCCTTCATGGCCAGCGCCTACAAGGAGAGCATCGTGTTCCTGCTGGTGATCCCGGTGTTGTGGTGGCTGTCGCTGCGCGGCGGCGCGCACGAGGAGGAACACTCGTGAGCCGCTGGAAAACCGCCACGGCGCTCGCGGCCGCCGCCGCGGTGCTGCTGCCGCTGCTGCCGGTGCCCGACTTCTGGATCACCCAGGCCAACTACATCGGCCTGACGGCCCTGGTCGTGCTGGGGCTGGTGCTGTTGACCGGCATCGCCGGCCTGACCTCCTTCGGCCAGGCGGCCTTCGTCGGCATCGGCGCCTATGCCACTGCCTACCTGAGCTCGCGGCTGGGCTGGTCGCCCTGGCTGACGCTGCCGGCCGGGCTGGCGCTGACGGCGGCCAGCGCCTGGCTCATAGGCTGGGCCACCTTGCGTATGTCCGGGCATTACCTGCCGCTGGCCACCATCGCCTGGAGCATCGCGCTGTACTACCTGTTCGGCAGCGTCGAGGCGCTGGGCAAGTACGACGGCCTCTCCGGCCTGCCGGCGGTGTCGGCCTTCGGCCATGAGCTGGCCGACGCGCGCGCCATGTACGGCCTGATCTGGCTGGCCGTGGCGGGGGCGGCCTGGGCTTTGCTCAATCTGCTGGACTCGCGGCCGGGCCGCGCGATCAGGGCGCTGAAGATGGGCACGCAGATGCCCGAGTCCTGCGGTGTCGACACGCGCCGCCTGAAGATCCACGTCTTCGTGATCGCCGCGATGCTGGCGTCGGCATCGGGCTGGCTCTTTGCCCACTTGCAGCGCGCGATCAACCCCACGCCGTTCGGGCTGAATGCCAGCCTCGAGTACGTGATCATGCTGGTGGTGGGCGGCATGGGCCATGTCTGGGGCGCGGTGCTGGGCGCCGGCCTGATGAAGTGGCTGCAAGACCAGCTGCAGGTGGCGCTGCCGGCGCTCTTCGGCAGCTCGGGCCACTACGAGGTGATCATCTTCGGCGCGCTGCTGATCGCGCTGCTGCGCTTTGCGCCCGAGGGCCTGTGGCCCTGGCTCTCGCGCCTGGCGCCCCGCCCGGTGCAGCGCAGGCTGGCCCCGGCGGCGCCGCTGCAGCGCCGCGAGGCGGTGCGCGCCGGCGAGCCGCTGCTGGTGGTGCGCGACGTCGCCAAGCGCTTCGGCGGCCTGGTGGCGGTGGACGGCGTCGGCTTCGAGGTCAAGGCCGGCGAGATCATGGGCTTGATCGGGCCGAACGGCGCGGGCAAGTCGACCACCTTCAACCTGGTCACCGGCCTGCTGCAGCCCAGCGAGGGCCAGGTCTCGTTCCGGGGCCGGCGCATCGAGCGGCTGGGGCCGCGCGAGATCGCCAGCCTGGGCATCGCGCGCACCTTCCAGCACGTGCGGCTGGTGCCCACGATGAGCGTGCTGGAGAACATCGCGCTCGGCGCCTACCGGCGCAGTGCCGTGGGCCTGCTCGCCGCCACGCTCAGGCTGGACCGCCGCAGCGAGGCTTCGGTGCTGCAGGAGGCCGCGCACGCCGCCGAGCGGGTGGGCCTGGCCGAGCATTTGTTCAAGCCGGCCGGCAGCCTGGCGCTGGGCCAGCAGCGGCTGGTCGAGATCGCCCGTGCCCTCTGCGCCGGCCCGGCCCTGCTGCTGCTCGACGAGCCCGCCGCCGGCCTGCGCGCCTTCGAGAAGCAGGCGCTGGCGCGGCTGCTGTCGGAGCTGCGCGCGCAGGGGCTGGGCATCCTGCTGGTGGAGCACGACATGGAGTTCGTGATGCAGTTGACCAACCACATCGTCGTGATGGTGTTCGGGCGCAAGATCGCCGAGGGCGCGCCCGAGGCGATCCAGGCCCACCCCGCCGTGCTGGAAGCCTACCTGGGAGGTGTGGAATGAGCGCCGCCGCCCCCCTCTTCGAGGTGCGCGATTTCAGCGCGGGTTATGGCAAGGTCACCGCGCTGCGCGAAGCCTCGCTGGTCGTGCCGCACGGCAGCGTCGTGACCGTGATCGGGCCGAACGGCGCCGGCAAGTCGACCCTGCTGAATGCGGTGATGGGCTTTCTGAACTGCAGCGGCGAGGTGCTGCTGGACGGGCGCTCGCTGGCGCGCAGCAGCGTCGAGTCGCGCGTGATGCAGGGCATGTCGCTGGTGCCCGAGCGGCGCGAGCTGTTCTCGGACATGCCGGTGGCCGACAACCTGCTGCTGGGCAGCTTTCGCCGCTACCGGGCCCGCGAACGCCAGCCGCTGGACGCGCTCGACTGGGTCTACGGCCTGTTTCCGCGCCTGAAGGAGCGCCGCACGCAGCTCGCGGGAACGCTCTCGGGCGGCGAGCGGCAGATGCTGGCGATAGGCCGCGCGCTGATGGGCAGGCCACGCCTGCTGATGCTCGATGAGCCCAGCCTGGGCCTCGCGCCGCGTCTGGTCAAGGAGGTGCTGGAGGTGGTGGCGGATCTGCGCCAGCACGGCGTGTCGACGCTGCTGGTCGAGCAGAACGCCCGCGCCGCGCTGCGGCTGGCCGACTACGCCTATGTGCTGGAGAACGGCCGCATCGCGCTCGAAGGCCCGGCGGCAGAGCTGGCGAGCAACCCGCGCATCACCCACAGCTACCTCGGCATGGCAGGCAGCCAGGCCGCGGCGGGTGTCGAGCCCGCCGCGGCCTGAGACCGCATTCATTCATTCAAGCTGAAGAGAGGACAAAACATGGAAGCGAATCAGGCGGCCGAGCGGCTGGTCGAGCTGGAGATCGACGATGCGGTGGCCACCATCACGCTGAACCGCCCGCACAAGCGCAACGCGCTGAGCCTGGCGGTGGTGCAGCAGTTGCACAAGGCCTTCGAGTCGCTGCCGGCCACGGTGCGCGTCGCGATACTGAACGGCGCCGGCGCCCACTTCAGTGCCGGGCTGGACTTGTCGGAGCTGGCGGTGGCGACGATGGAGGAGGGCATACGCCACTCGTTCGCGTGGTACGAGGCCTTTGCCAAGATCCAGTTCGGCCGGGTGCCGGTGATCTGCGTGATGCAGGGGGCGGTGGTGGGCGGTGGCCTGGAGCTGGCGTCGTCGACCCATGTGCGGGTGGCGGAGCAGGGCGCCTACTTCGGCCTGCCGGAGGGCCAGCGCGGCATCTTCCTGGGCGGCGGCGGCTCGGTGCGGGTCTCCAAGCTGATCGGCTTCTCGCGCGTGACCGAGATGATGCTGACCGGCCATGTCTACGATGCCAACGAAGGCCTCGCGCTGGGCCTGGCGCACCACGTCACGCCGGCCGGGGAGGGCATGGCCAAGGCACGCCAGCTCGCGGCGCGCATCGCCGGCAACGCACCGATGTCCAACTTCGCGATCACCAATGCCCTGCCGCTGATCGCCGAGCAGCCGATGTCGCACGGCCTGCTGACCGAGGCCCTGATGGCCGCCATCACGCAAGGCGCGCCGGAGGCCAAGGAGCGTGTCAACGCCTTCCTGGAAAAGCGCGCCGCCAAGGTGGAGCTGAAGACCTCGGGGACCGGCGCATGAAGACGGAATCGCTGGGCGAAGGCTTCCGGCCCATCGCCTTCGGCCCCTACGACGCGGTGGTGGAGCAGCGCGCCGATGGCGCCTTGCTGCTGCGCTCCAGCGAGCCGCTGGGCCCCTACCCGGCGCGCTACACCGAGATGCTGGCGCGCTGGTCGGCCGAGCGGCCCGGGCACTGTTTCCTGGCCAAACGCGGGGCCGATGGCGAGTGGCGCCGGCTGGCCTACCGGGAGGCCTTCGAGCAGGTGCAGCGCCTGGCCGCGGCGCTGCTCGCGCACGGCCTGGGGCCGGAGCGGCCGCTGATGATCCTCTCGGGCAACGACCTGGAGCACGCGCTGCTGGGCCTGGCGGCGATGCACGTGGGCATCCCGTACGTGCCGCTGTCGCCGGCCTACTCGCTGCTGGCGACCGACCACGAGCGGGTGAAGCACGCGGTGGGCCTGTTGACCCCCGGCATGGTCTACGCCAGCGACGCCGAGCGCTTTGCGCCGGCCATACGCTCGGCCGTGCCGGCCGGCACGGCGCTGGTGTTCGGCAGCGGCGAGCTGCCGGGCCGCGCTTCGACCTCGTTCGCCGCATTGGCGGCCTGCGACGTGGCCCGCGAGGTGGCCGAGGCCGTGGCGCAGGCCCACGCGGCGATCACGCCCGAGACGGTGGCCAAGTTCCTCTTCACCTCCGGCTCCACCAAGCTGCCGAAGGCGGTGATCAACACCCACCGCATGATGTGCTGCAACCAGGTGATGTACACGCAGTGCTACCCCTTCCTGCGCGAAGAGCCGCCGGTGCTGGTGGACTGGCTGCCCTGGCACCACACGGCCGGCGGCAATGCCGACTTCGGCCTGGTGCTGTGCCACGGGGGCACGCTGTACATCGACGACGGCAAGCCCACCGCCGACGGCATGGCCGAGACCATACGCAACCTGCGCGAGGTCGGCCCCACCGTCTACTACACCGTGCCCAAGGGCCTGGAGACGCTGGCCCGCGCGATGACGCAGGACGAGGCGCTGCGCGACCGCTTCTTCAGCCGGCTGCGGCTGATCTTCCCGGCGGGCGCCTCGCTCTCGGCGCCGCTCAAGCGCAGCATCGAGGCGCTGGCCGTGGCCAGCTGCGGCGCGCGCATCCCCATGACCATGGGCCTGGGCATGACCGAGACCGCGCCGTTCGCGATCTCGGCCCACCAGCCCGACTGGCAGGCCGGCGTGATCGGGCTGCCGGCGCCCGGCGTGCAGGTGAAGCTGGTCCCGTGCGGCGACAAGCTGGAGGTGCGCTACAAGGGCCCCAGCATCACGCCGGGCTATTGGCGCCAGCCGGAGCTCGCCGCCGAGGCCTTCGACGAGGAAGGCTACTTCCGCAGCGGCGACGGCGCGCGCCTGATCGACGAGGCCGAGCCGGCACGCGGCCTGCGCTTCGATGGCCGCATCGCCGAGGACTTCAAGCTCGCCAGCGGCACCTGGGTCAACGTCGGTGCGCTGCGCAATGGCGTGGTCGCGGCCGGCGCGCCCCATGTGCAGGACATCGTGCTGGCCGGCCACGACAGGGACAGCCTGGCGATGCTGGTGTTCCTGCTGCCGACGGCGGCCGGCCTGTCGGCGCAGTTGCCGGCCGATGCGGCGATGGCCGAGATCGTCGCCGACCCGCAGGTCAGGGCCTGGGCGCAGGCCGTGCTGGACCGGCTCGCGCAGGCGGCCACCGGCAGCTCGCACTGCATACAGCGCGCGATCCTGCTGGCCGAGCCGGCCTCGATGGCGCTGGGCGAAGCCACCGACAAGGGCTCGATCAACCAGCGCGCGGTGCTGAAGACGCGCGCCCGCCTGGTCGAGGCCTTGTA
>DATHWJ010000372.1:0-24713 GCA_035460745.1 Ideonella sp.
CCGCCCAGGCTGCCGGTGAGCGCCGCCAGGCGCTGGCCGACCACGCCGAGGGCCGGCGCGACGGTGCCGTGCCGGTGCGCAAGGTGCGCGCCTATCTGCGCAAGGGCATCACCGGCCTGGTGGTCTCGCCGGACGGCCGCACCGTGGCCGTGTCCGGCGGCGACGGCAAGGTGAGGCTGTTCGACACCGAGCGCGGCGAGCTGATCGGCAGCTGGCGCGGCCATCCGGGTGTGGCGGCCACCGGCGTGATCTTCAGCGCCGATGGCCGGCGCCTGGTCAGCGTGGGGCGCGACAGCCGGGTCCAGGTCTGGGACGTGGCCAGCCGCGAGCTGGCCGCCACGCTGCAAAGCCACGAGCAGCCGATACGCGCGCTGGCCTCGGGCGGCGGCGGTCGGCTGGTCGCGAGTGCCGGCGAAGAGACCCGCGTGATGCTGTGGGACGGCACGAGCGGCCGGCTCAAGCAGGTGCTCAGCGGGCCGGGCGACTTCGTCAACACGGTCGCCGTGAGCCCCAGCGGCGCGCTGGTGGCCAGTGGCGATGCGCAGGGCCGCATCTGCGTCTGGGAGTCGGCGAGCGGCAAGCTGCTGTACGTGCTGCGCGGCCACTCGGACGAGGTCAACGCGGTGGCCTTCAGCCCCGACGGCAGCCTGCTGGCGAGTGCCGGCGACACCCGGGTGCTGCTGTGGGACGTCGCGCAGGGCCGGCAGGCCGGCGCGCTGCAAGGCGGCACCGCGACGCTCAGGACGCTGGCCTACAGCGCCGACGGCACGCTGCTCGCGAGCGGCGGCGAGGACGGAAAGATCCTGGTCTGGAACGCAGCCACCCGCCAGCTCGGCCGCACGCTGAACGGCGAGGGCGGCGCCATCAATGCCCTGGGTTTTGCCGCCAGGAGCCAGAACCTGCTGTTCGCAGGCAGCGAAGACAACCGCGTCGAGCTGTGGAACCTGGAACGCGCGGGGCCGCAGTGGCGCTGAGCCCGGCGCTGCCGGCCATTCGAACGAGAGAGGGAAAGACGGTCATGGGGAAGAGCCAGGTATTGCAAGCCCAGGGCGACCGGCTCTGTCGCGCCCAGTCGTCCTTGCCGTGCTGGCTGCGGGCCGCCCGCAGCGCTGCCGTGCTGCTGCTCGGTGCGCTGCTGTTGTGGCTGGGCGCGCCGCGCGCGGCGCTGGCCGACCCTGCCCAGGGGCCGGGCGGGCCCATCCTGGTCGTCACGTCGCAGACCGCACCCTACCGCCAGTACTACGCCGAGATCCTGCGCAACGAGGGCCTGAACGCCTTCGCCGTGCAGGACGTGGCCGCGCTCAGCCCCGCGCTGCTGGCCGGCTACGACGTGGTGGTGCTGGCCAAGGTGGGGCTGTCCGCTGCCCAGGTCACGCTGCTGAGCGACTGGGTCAACGCCGGCGGCAACCTGATCGCGATGGCGCCCGACGCGCAGCTCGCGCCGCTGCTCGGCCTGACGCCCGAGGGCACCACGCTGGCCAACGGCTACCTGCTGGTGGACACAGCCGCCAGCCCCGGCAATGGCATCGCGGGCCAGACCCTGCAGTATCACGGCGTCGCCGACCGCTATCTGCTGAGCGGCGCCTCGGCCATCGCCACGCTCTACAGCAGCCCCAGCACGCCGACCGTCTACCCGGCGGTGACGCTGCACGCGGTGGGCAGCGGCAAGGCCGCGGCCTTCACCTACGACCTGGCGAGCTCGGTGGTGATGACGCGCCAGGGCAACCCGGCCTGGGCCGCGCAGGAGCGCGACGGCTTTGTGCCTATCCGCTCGGACGACAAGTTCTACGGTGCTGCCGCGGGCGACCCGCAGGCCGACTGGGTCGACCTCTCCAAGGTGGCGATCCCGCAGGCCGACGAGCAGCAGCGCCTGTTCGCCAACCTGATCCTGCACATGAACGCCGGCACCAAGCCGCTGCCGCGCTTCTGGTACTTCCCCAACGGCAAGAAGGCCGTCGTCGTGATGACCGGCGACGACCACGGCAACGGCGGCACGATAGGGCGCTTCGACCAGTTCAAGTCCCTCAGCACGCCGGGCTGCTCGGTGGCCAACTGGGAGTGCGTGCGCGGCACCTCCTACATCTTTGCCTACACCCCGCTGACCGATGCCCAGGCGGCAGCCTACGACGCCGAGGGCTTCGAGGTCGGCCTGCACATCAACACCGGCTGCGCCGACTACACGCCGGCCACCCTGGAGCAGACCTACCTCTCGCAACTGGCCGACTGGACGGCCAAGTACACCAGCGTCCCGGCGCCCGTCACACAGCGCCACCACTGCATCGCCTGGAGCGACTGGACTACCGCCGCCCAGGTGCAGCTCAACCACGGCATGCGGCTGGACACCACCTACTACTACTGGCCGCCGAGCTGGGCCAACAACGTGCCGGGGCTGTTCACCGGCTCGGCGATGCCGATGCGCTTCAGCGACCCCGACGGCGCGCTGATCGACGTCTACCAGGCGGCCACCCAGATGACCGACGAATCGGGCCAGGCCTACCCGTACACCGTCGACACCCTGCTCGACCGGGCGCTGGGTGCCGAGGGCTATTACGGCGCCTACACCGTCAACGCGCACACGGACCTGGCGCAGATCACCGAGTCCACCACCGTCGTGGCCTCGGCGCAGGCGCGCAACGTGCCTGTCGTCTCCAGCCGCCAGATGCTGAGCTGGCTGGACGGGCGCAACGGCTCGTCGTTCAGCGCCTTCTCGTGGAGCGGCGGCGTGCTCGGCTTCACGCTCACGCCGGCGCCTGGCGCCAATGGGCTGCAGGCCATGCTGCCGCTGCACAGCGGCGCCAACGTGCTGACGGCACTGGCGCGCGGCGCCAGCCCGGTGGCCTACACGGTGAGCAGCGTCAAGGGCGTGGAGTACGCCATGTTCGCGGCCGACGCGGGCAGCTACCAGGCCAGCTACAGCGGCGACACCGGCGCGCCGTCGGTGACCGGCACCACGCCGGCCAGCGGCGCGACCGGCGTGGCGGTGGGCAGCATCGTCACGGCCACCTTCAGCGAAGCGATCAACCCGGCCACGCTGACCACCGCCAGCTTCGAGCTGCGCAATGCCGCCAATGCACTGGTGGCCGCCACGGTGGCCTATGACGCCGCGACCCGCACGGCCAGGCTGACGCCCAGCGCGCCGCTGGCGGCGACGGGCAGCTATACGGCCACGCTGATCGGCGGGCCGTCGGGCGCCCGGGATCTGGCCGGCAATGGGCTGGCGGCCAGCGTCTCGTGGTCGTTCACGACCGGCAACGTGACGCCGCCACCGGTGTGCCCGTGTTACGGCTGGAATTCGACCGCGGTGCCGGCGAATCCTTCGGTCGCCGACCCCGGTCCGGTCGAGCTGGGCGTGAAGTTCAGCTCCGACATCAGCGGCTACGTCACCGGCGTGCGCTTCTACAAGGGCAACGGCAACACGGGCACCCACATCGGCAACCTGTGGAGCGCCAGCGGCCAATCGCTCGCTTCGGCCACCTTCATCGGCGAGTCGGCCTCGGGCTGGCAGCAGGTGGACTTCGCGACGCCGGTGGCCATCACGGCCAACACGGTCTACGTGGCCTCCTACTTCGCGCCCAATGGCAACTACGCGGCCGACGGGCTGTACTTCCAGAACAGCGGGCTGGACAACCCGCCGGTGCACCTGCTCTCCGCTGCAGCCAGCGGCGGCAATGGCGTGTATGCGTATGGCAGCGCCAGCAGCTTCCCGAGCTCGAGCTTCAACAACACCAACTACTGGGTCGACGTGGTCTTCACCAACGTGGCGCCGGCCGACGGCACGCCACCCCTGGTGAGCTCGGTCTCGCCCGCCAGCGGTGCGACGGGCGTGGCCATAGGCGCGGCGATCACCGCGACCTTCAGCGAAGCGGTGGATCCGGCCACCGTGGGCAGCACGACCTTCGAGCTGCGCGACGCCGCCAACAGCCTGGTCACCGCCACGGTGAGCTATGACGCCGGGACCCGCACCGCGACGCTGACGCCGAGCGCGCCGCTCGCCGCGTCCACGGCCTACACCGCCAGCCTGCGCGGCGGTGCCAGCGACCCGCGCATCAAGGACCTGGCGGGCAATCCGCTCGGTGCCAGCCTGAGCTGGTCGTTCACCACCGGCGTGGTCGGCGGCAACTGCGGCGCCCCTGCCAACGCCATCGTGGCCGAGAACTGCCTGACGGGCAACCCGGCCAGCGAGTGGGACATCAGCGGCGTCGGCGACGTCAACCACCAGGGCTTCGCGACCGACATCAGCGTGAACCGCGGCGGCACCATCTCGTTCAAGATGGACTCGCCCTCGACGGCCTACCGCTTCGACATCTACCGCATGGGCTACTACGGCGGCATGGGGGCTCGCAAGGTGACGACGGTGCTGCCCTCGGCCAGCCTGCCGCAGAACCAGCCCGATTGCCTGAACGACGCCGCCACCGGCCTGATCGACTGCGGCAACTGGGCCGTCTCGGGCTCGTGGACGGTGCCGGCCACGGCCGTCTCGGGCATCTACTTCGCCAAGGTCCAGCGCACCGACACGGGCGGCGCCAGCCACATCTTCTTCGTCGTGCGCAACGACGCCAGCAACTCGGAGCTGCTGTTCCAGACCTCGGACACCACCTGGCAGGCCTACAACTCCTATGGCGGCAACAGCCTGTATGCCGGCTCGCCGGCGGGCCGGGCCTACAAGGTCAGCTACAACCGGCCGTTCAACACGCGCATCGTCGACAACGGGCAGGACTGGGTCTTCAACGCCGAGTACCCGATGGTGCGTTGGCTGGAGGCCAATGGCTACGACCTGAGCTACACCAGCGGCATCGACACGGATCGCTTCGGCGGCCTGCTGCTGAACCACCGGACCTTCCTCTCGGTGGGTCACGACGAGTACTGGTCGGGTGGCCAGCGCAGCAATGTGGAGTCGGCGCGCAATGCCGGTGTCAACCTGGCCTTCTTCAGCGGCAACGAGGTCTTCTGGAAGACGCGCTGGGAAAACAGCATCGACGTCTCGGCCACCCCCTACCGCACGCTGGTCTCGTACAAGGAGACGCATGCCAACGCCAAGATAGACCCGCAGGCCGCCTGGACCGGCACCTGGCGCGACCCGCGCTTCAGCCCGCCGGCCGACGGCGGCCGGCCGGAGAACGCGCTGACCGGCACGCTCTTCATGGTCAACAACGGCGCGACCACCGGCATCACGGTGCCGGCCGAGGACGGCAAGATGCGGCTGTGGCGCAACACGACCATCGCCAACCTGCCGGCCGACACGAGCGCCACGCTGCCCAGCGGCACGCTGGGCTACGAGTGGGACATCGACGCCGACAACGGCTTCCGGCCCGCCGGCCTGTTCCGGATGTCGAGTACCACCGTGCCCAATGCACCGGTGCTGCTGGACCACGGCTCCAACTACGGCAGCGGCACCGCCAGCCATGCGCTGACGATGTACCGCCACAGCAGCGGCGCCAAGGTCTTCGGTGCCGGCACCATCCAATGGACCTGGGGGCTGGACGCCGTGCACGACCGCGCAGGCACGCCGGCCGATCAGCGCATGCAGCAGGCCACGGTGAATCTGCTGGCGGACTTCGGGTCGCAGCCGGGCACGCTGCAGCCCAACCTGTTCTCGGCCAGCGCATCGACCGACACGACCGCACCCACCTCGGCCATCACCTCGCCGGCCGCGGGTGCCAACCTGCCGCTGGCCACCACGGTGACCATCAGCGGCACGGCGAGCGACAGCGGCGGCGTGGTGGGCGGCGTGGAAGTGTCCGTCGATGGCGGCGCCACCTGGCACCCCGCGACGGGGCGCGGCACCTGGAGCTATGCCTGGACCTCCGGACCCAGCGGCCCGGTGACGATACGCAGCCGCGCCGTCGACGACAGCGGCAACCTGGAGACGCCTGCCAGCGGCACCACGGTGACGGTCGCCGGCAGCCAGACCTGCCCCTGCACGATCTGGCCTGCCTTGGCCACACCCGCCGTGGCCAGCGACTCCGACACGGGCTCGGTGAACCTCGGCGTCAAGTTCCGCACCGACCAGGCCGGCTTCATCACCGCCCTCCGCTTCTACAAGGGCCCCGCCAACACCGGCACCCACATCGGCGCGCTGTGGACCAGCGCCGGCCAGCAGCTCGCCACCGCGACCTTCATCAACGAGACCGGTTCCGGCTGGCAGCAGGTGAACCTCGCGGCCCCGGTGGCCATCGCGGCCAACACCACCTATGTGGCGTCCTACCTGGCGCCGAGCGGCGGCTATGCGGCCGACAGCAGCTACTTCGCCAACGGCGGCTTCGACTACCCGCCGATGCATGCGCTCGCGAATGCCGTCGATGCCAACGGCGTCTACGCCTATGCGGCGACGACCACCTTCCCCTCGTCGAGCTACCAGTCCACCAACTACTGGGTCGATGTGGTCTTCACGACGCAAACCCCATCGGACACCACGCCGCCGACGGTCACGGCCTTCTCCCCCGCCAGCGGCGCGACGGCGGTCAGCCGCACGACCACGGTGACGGCGACCTTCAGCGAGGCGATGAACGCAGCGACCATAGGCACCGGCAGCTTCGAGCTGCGCGACGCGGCCAGCCAGCTCGTGGCCGCGACGGTGAGCTACAACGCCGCGACCCGGGTGGCGACCTTGACGCCGAGCGCCACGCTGGCAGGCTCCGCCGTCTACACCGCCACGGTCAGGGGCGGGGCCACCGATCCGCGCGTCAAGGACTCGGCCGGCAATGCGCTGGCGGCCAATGCCAGCTGGTCGTTCACGACGGTGTCGTCCGATACCACGCCACCGACGGTGACCACGGTCTCGCCGGCCAGTGGCGCCACCGGCGTGAGCCGCACGACCAGCGTGACGGCGACCTTCAGCGAGCCGATGACGGCATCGACGATCACCACCAGCAGCTTCGAGCTGCGCAATGCGGCCAACCAGCTGATCGCGGCGACCGTGAGCTACAACGCCGCGACCCAGGTGGCCACGCTGACGCCCAGCGCCACGCTGGCGGGCTCGGCGACCTTCACGGCCACCGTGCGCGGCGGCGCCACCGACCCGCGCGTGAAGGACGCGGCGGGCAACGCACTCGCGGCCAACCGGGTCTGGTCGTTCACGACGGTGGCCGCCGACACGACGGCACCCACCGTGAGCTCGATCTCGCCGGCCAGCAACGCCACCGGCGTGAGCCGCACGGTCGCCGTGACGGCCACCTTCAGCGAGGCGATGGACGCGGCCACGGTGAGCACCAGCACCTTCGAGCTGCGCAACCCGGCCAACCAGCTGATGGCCGCCACCGTGAGCTACAACGCCACCACGCGGGTGGCCACGCTGACGCCGAGCGCGGCATTGGCCGGCTCGACCCGGTACACCGCGACGGTGCGCGGCGGTGCCAGCGACCCGCGTGTCAAGGACCTGGCGGGCAATGCGCTGGCCACCAGCCGGGTGTGGTCGTTCACGACGGTGGCGGCGGACACCACACCGCCCACGGTGTCGTCCACCTCGCCGAGCTCAGGGGCCTCGCTGGTCAGCCGCACCGCCAACATCACCGCGACCTTCAACGAGGCCATGGACGCTTCGACGATCAGCACCGCGACCTTCGAGCTGCGCAACTCGTCGAACGTGCTCGTGCCGGCCGTGGTGACCTACAGCAGCAGCAACCGCAGGGCCACGCTGAACCCGAGCAACACGCTGTCCGGGTTCTCGACCTACACGGTCACCGTCCGCGGCGGGGGCAGCGACCCGAGGGTGAAGGACGTGGCCGGCAACGCCATGGCCAGCAACCGCGTGTGGAGCTTCACGACGGGCTTCTGACGCCCATTGCCTGCCCGCCTCGCCGCCGATCGCGACAAACCACAAAAGGAAGCCGCCATGCCCGTCGCCGACAGCGTCCATCTCGCCGAGGGCGTGCTGATCTTCCAGCCCACGCTGGTCAATCTCTACGGCTGCCGCATCGGCGCACAGACCAAGATCGGCGCCTTCGTCGAGATCCAGAAGGGCGCCTCCATCGGTGCGCGCTGCAAGGTCTCTTCGCACAGCTTCATCTGCGAGGGCGTGGAGGTGGAGGACGAGGTCTTCATCGGCCACGGCGTGATGTTCACCAATGACCGCTACCCGCGCGCCACCAATGCCGACGGCAGCCTGCAGACCGAGGCCGACTGGCAGGTGGAGCGCACGCTCGTCAAGCGCGGCGCGTCGATAGGCACGCACGCCACCATCCTGTCCGGCGTCACGATAGGCGAGGGCGCGCTGATCGGCGCCGGCGCGCTGGTCAACAAGGACGTGCCCGCCTTTGCCATCGTGGCCGGCGTGCCGGCCCGGCGCATCGGCGACGTGCGCGAGCGCGCCACAAGCCCCGTGCAGGCCTGAAACCCTGAAGCCGGTCGTCGGGCCGCCTGCGCCCTTTCGCAGCGGGCCGGGCCCTTGAGTTTGCTCAATCAGGCACCTGGCCTTGCCCCTTACCTTGTGTGCACACACTGGCGGGCAGGTGCCGGCCGAGCAACCAGGAGGGATTTTTCATGATCAGGATTGGCATCATCGGCTACGGTTACTGGGGCCCGAATCTGGTCCGCAACTTCGCCGAAACACCGGGCCTGACGGTGGCCGCCGTGGCCGACCTGGACGGCCGCCAGCTCGAGCTGGTGCAGCGCCGTTTCCCGGCCGTCAAGACGACCACGGACTTTCGCGAGCTGCTGGGCGACCCGTCCATCGACGCGATCGCGGTGGCCACGCCGGTCAGCACCCACTTCGAGCTGGGCATGGCCGCGCTGCGCGCCGGCAAGCACCTGTGGATGGAAAAGCCGATGACCGAGACGCTGGCGCAGGCGCGCCAGCTGGTGGACGAAGCCGAGCGCC
The DNA here is from genome assembly GCA_035460745.1 of Ideonella sp. Taxonomy (GTDB): domain Bacteria; phylum Pseudomonadota; class Gammaproteobacteria; order Burkholderiales; family Burkholderiaceae_C; genus Ideonella. Next base: position 8,816 of record DATHWJ010000372.1, read on the forward strand.
GCAACCTGACGCTGATCGTCGATCACACCTTCATCTACACCGGCGCGGTCGCCAAGATGCACGAGCTGATCCAGCGCGACGAGCTGGGCCGCATCTACTACTACGACTCGATACGCGTCAATCTGGGCCTGTTCCAGCGCGACGTCAGCGTGATCTCCGATCTCGCGGTGCACGACTTCTCCATCCTCGACCACCTGCTCGAGGACCACCCGGTGGCGGTCTCCGCCAGCGGCACCAACCACTTCCCGGGCACGCCGGAGAACCTGGCCTACGTGACCCTCTTCTACGACACCGGCACCATCGCCCACGTCAACGTGAGCTGGCTGGCGCCGGTGAAGGTGCGCCAGATCCTGATCGGCGGCAGCAAGAAGATGATCACCTACGACGACGTCGAGCCCAGCGAAAAGATCAAGATCTACGACAAGGGCATCCGCTTCACCGACGACCCGAAGCAGATCCAGGAGATGCGCGTGGGCTACCGGACCGGCGACATGTGGGCCCCCAAGCTGGCGGTGACCGAGGCGCTGCGCACCGAGGGCGAGCACTTCGTCGACTGCGTGATCCACGGCAAGACGCCCAAGACCGACGGCCAGCTCGGGCTGCGCGTCGTCGAGCTGATCGAAGCCGCCTGCGCCTCGATGCGCCGGCGCGGCGAGACCGTCACCCTGCGTCAACTGGAGAAGGCCGCGTGATCCCTTTCGTCGATCTCAAGGCGCAGTACGCGTCCATCAAGACCGAAGTCAACGCCGCCATCCAGGGCGTGCTCGAGAGCTGCCAGTTCACGCTGGGCAGCGAGGTGGCGGCCTTCGAGCAGGAGTTCGCAGCCTACTCGCAGGCTGCGTTCGGCATCGGCGTGAACACCGGTACCAGCGCATTGCACCTGGCACTGCTGGCCGCCGGCATAGGCCCGGGCGACGAGGTCATCACCGTGCCCTTCACCTTCGTGGCGACGGTCTCGGCGGTGCACTACACCGGCGCCACGCCGGTCTTCGTCGACATCGACCCGCAGACCTTCACGATGGACGTGACCGCCATCGAAGCCGCGATCACGCCGCGCACCAAGGCGCTGCTGCCGGTGCACCTCTACGGCCAGACGGCCGACATGGACCCCCTCCTGGAGATCGCGAAGCGGCACGGCCTGGTCGTGATCGAAGACGCCGCGCAGGCGCATGGCGCCGAGTACAAGGGCCGCCGCGCCGGCAGCATGGGCGACATGGGCTGCTTCAGCTTCTACCCCGGCAAGAACCTGGGCGCCTACGGCGAAGGCGGCATGGTGGTGACCGACAACCCGGAGTACACGCGCACCCTGCGCATGCTGCGCGACTGGGGCGCGGAGAAGAAGTACCACCACGTGCTCAAGGGCTACAACTTCCGCCTCGAGAGCCTGCAGGCCGCCGTGTTGCGCGTCAAGCTGCCGCACCTGGAGGCCTGGACCGAGGCGCGCCGCACGGCGGCCGGCCACTACGACCGGCTGCTGGCCGGCAGCGGCGTGCCGACGCCGAAGGCCATGCCCTATGCCCGCCACGTCTACCATGTCTATGCGATACGCACCACGCGGCGCAGCGGCGTGCAGGAGGCGCTGCAGGCGATGGGCATACAGACCGGCATCCACTACCCCATCCCGGTGCACCTGCTGCCGGCCTTTGCCGACCTGGGCTACCACGAGGGGCAGTTTCCGCACGCCGAGCGCGCGGCCAACGAGGTGCTCTCGCTGCCGATGTTCCCCGAGCTGACGCTGGCGCAGTGCGAGGAGGTGGCCAGCGCCGTCCAGGCCCTGGCGCTCACCGGCTCGCTGGCGGCGGCCTAGCGGGCAGATCGGGCGGGCCAGGGCATGTCATGAAGTCGGGGAGAGCAGTACATGGCGGTGCCGCGTGATCTGACCGGAGCAGCCCGTGGCTGGCCGCTGCTCATCTTTCCGTGCAACGGCAATGGCGTCGAGGCGCTGGATTGCCTGGGCACGGCCTACCGCATGCTGGCCTTCGTCGACGACACGCGCGAGAAGCAGCGCGCCGACATGTGCGGTCACGCGGTGCTGAGCCGCTCCGCACTGATCGAGTGGCCCGACGCCGCCGTGCTGGCCGTGCCCGGCAGCCCCACCAGCTACCTGACGCGGCGCCAGACCATCCAGGGCCTGGACTTGAGCCCGCGCCGCTTCGCCCGCGTGATCCACCCCACCGCCCGCATCTCGCCGCTGGCCACCATCGGCCACAACACGCTGATCATGGCCGGCGTGGTGATCACCAGCAATGCGGTGATCGGCGACCATGTCTGCGTGCTGCCCAACACCGTGATCCACCACGACGTGGTGATCGGCGACTGGAGCCTGGTGGGTGCCAACGTGACGCTGGCGGGCGGGGTGGTGCTGGGAGAGAATTGTTATGTGGGCAGCGGCACCAGCGTGATGAACGGGCTGAACATAGGCGCAGGCGCGCTGGTGGGCCTGGGCAGCAACTTGATACGCGACGTCGCCGCGAACCACACGGTGGCGGGCAACCCGGCCAGGGTGCTGAGATGAGACCCCGTGCCGGGGCCAGGCGGTCTCGCGGGTGTGCCCGCCTGCGAGGCCGGTTCTCTGGAGTGGCATGTCACAGCTCGTTCTCCTAGGCGTCTGGATCTATGTCCTGGCCCTGCTCGCGAATGACTCGCGCCGGCGCGAGGGCCTGTCGCTGAACCTGTGGACGGTGGCGCTCTGGGTCGCGCTGATCGGCTCGCGCCCGGTCTCGACCTGGTTCGATTTCGGCGTGTCGGGCGGCGGGCAGGCCGAGGCCTACGACGAGGGCAATCCCTTCGAGCGGGTGGTCTACTTCGTGCTGATCTTCCACGCCGTCTGGGTCCTGCTGCGCAGGGGGGTGCGGGTCGGCGAGGTGGTGCGCAACAACCGCTGGCTGTTCGTCTTCTTCCTGTACTGGGGCTTGAGCGTGCTGTGGGCCGACCTGCCGGTCGTTGCCCTGAAGCGGTGGATCAAGGACATCGGCAACATCCTGATGGTGCTGGTCGTGCTGACCGAGGCCAATCCTTCGCAGGCCGTCAAGGCGGTATTCGCCAGGGCCGCCTGCGTGCTGATCCCGGTGTCTTTCCTGTTCATCCGCTTCTTCCCCAGCCTGGGCCGCACCTACCATGTGTGGAGCGGCGAGATGATGTACACCGGCGTCACGACGCACAAGAACAGCCTGGGCGTGCTGGCCATGGTCTGCCTGCTGTTCCTGGTCACCGACTTCGTGGCACGCCTCAAGCAGCCGCAGCGGCCTCGCTGGTTCGGCCTGCTCGGGGATCTTTCGTTGATCGGCCTGGCGGCCTGGCTGCTGCTGAAGGCCAACAGCGCGACCGCCATGGTCTGCGCGACCATCGGCTTCTTCCTGCTGGTGGTGCTGCGGTCGCCGGGCATCCAGAAGAAGATGCCCGCCCTGGAGATCTCGTTCGGCCTGCTGGGCCTGCTGCTGTGGGCGACCGATGCGATCAACCACGTGGCGCGCTTTGTCGTCGTCGACATCCTGGAGCGCGACCTGACGCTGACCACCCGCACCGAGGTCTGGCCCATGCTGATACAGAGAGCCGACAACCCGCTGCTCGGCGCCGGCTTCAACAGCTTCTGGTCCGGCGAGCGGCTGGCGAGCATCTATCAAAGCCTGGGCATCATCCAGGCCCACAACGGCTACCTCGAGACCTACCTCAATGGCGGGATCGTCGCGATCGTGCTGCTCGGCTTCTTGCTGCTGTCCGCGGGGCGGAGCATCAACCGCGCCATTGCGGCCGGCGACAGCGATGCCCATATCCGGATGGCGTTCTTCGTCATCGCGGTCGTCTACAACTGCACCGAGGCGTCCTTCAACAAGATAGAGCTGCTGTGGTTCGCCTTCCTGATCGCCATCGTCCGGTACCCGGCGCCGCTGGCAGCTGTCAAGAAGCTGCGCGGCCACGCCGCGGTGCCGCGCGGCCGGCCGCCGGCCGCCACCCGGCGGGCGTGACCCCTGCCGCGCCGCAGCCTCGTCACGCAAAGACGAAGGCGTAGGTCTTCTCGGCCCAGCGGTACTCGCGGCGAGCGCGGGCCAGGCCCCAGCACATCGCGACGAGCAACGCGTTGATGGCGGCCACGATGAGCAGCAGTTGCCCGCCCAGCGGCCACCTTTGCCCCGGCAGCAGCTTGTACAAGACGAACAGCAGGCCGATCTGCACGATGTAGCAGGGCAGGGAGTAGCGGCCCATCAGCCTGATCACCCGGGTCAGCGGCTGTTGCAGGTCGATCGCGCCGGCGAAGTCCAGGATGAGTTTCAGCATCAGCGCGATGCCTATCGAATAGGCCAGCACATTGCCGCTCAGCGTGTTCATCGCCGCGGCGAGCGCCAGGAAGCCGACGGCGATCAGGGGCAGGCTGCGGATCGGCGGCAACGAGCGGCCGGCCAGCAGCAGGCCCATCGACAGCCCGACCAGGCCCGTCAGCAGAAAGAACAGGTGGGGCGCTTCCAGGCCGCCCCAGGGCAGGCAGGCCGCAGCGACGATCGTCATCAGTATCAGCAACTGCCTCAGCCGCCTGGCGCCCAGGTAGATCGGGGCCAGCAGCAGGACGTAGGCGATCGGGGCCAGGATGCGGAAAGCCATGCGGTCGCTGTGGCCGGTGCCGTACATCGCGACGATGCTGCCGGCGAGGTCGGCGCCGGCCGGGTCGACCTTGCGGTAGCTGGTCACGCCGAGCAGCAGGATCGCGAGATTCAGCACCGTGAAGATGGCCAGCAGCTTGGCCCCCCGCGTCAGCAGCCGCCCGCTGACGGCGGTGCGCGGCCGCTGGTCTTGCGGCGCGTAGAACAGCGCCACCGTGTAGCCCGCCAGGAATACGAAGGAGCCGTTGACGAAACGGAGATAGCCGTAGTACGCGGCGTCTATGCTCGCGAAGTAGTTCATGGTGTGATAGACCACCATCAGCGCCACCAGCAGGCCCTTGGCGAAGTCGAGATCGAGCTGCCTGTCGGCCATGGCGTGCCTATCTTTTCGCCAGGGGACGAACGCCGAACAGGCCCAGCAGCTTGCCCGCGTGGTCGCACAGCCGTATCAGGTAGCGCATCGAGACCGACGACCCGCGCAGCGCCGTGAACGGCAGCAGCAGCAGATAGGCGGGCACGGCCACGAGCGACTTGCAGATGCCGTAGGCGTCGGCCAGGCTCTGTTCGTTCTGCCCGCGCAGCCAGGCCCGCTCCAGCATGTAGCGGCGCTTGCAACGCTCAGGCGGCACCAGCTCGTGCACGACGGCTTCGTTGCACCAGACGAAGACGGCGCCTTGCTCGATCAGCCGCTTGAAGAAGTCCTGGTCTTCACCGCCCAGGCCGAACGCGGCGCGGAAGGGCGCCGCATTGCCGCGCACCAGCTCGCCGCGGAACAGCACGTTGCCGGTACGGGTCTCCCGCCAGGCCAGCACGCGGCCCGTGGGGTACTCGGGCCGTTCGCAGAAGCCGCCCTTGACGAGCCAGTCCGGAGCCTTGTGGTCGAAGTAGGGCCGCACGGGCCCCAGCACGCCGGCGACGCCGTACTGCTGGCAGGTGTGCAGCGCATTCAGCAGCCAGCGGTCGTCGGGGTATTCGTCGTCGTCGATGAAGGCGATGAAGTCGCCCCGGGCATGGGCCAGCGCCTGGTTGCGCACCAGCGCGATGTTCTGCCGCGGCTCATGGCAGTAGACGGTGGCCACCGGCGAATAGGCCGCCGCCTCGGCCACGGTGGCGCGGGCGGACTGGGCCGCGTCGTTGTCGGCCACCACGATCGAATAGCTGAACTCGCCCGCGGTGTGTTGCAGCGCGAGCCTTCTCAGCAGCAGCGCCAGCAGCCGGGGGCGCTTGTAGGTGCAGATGCAGACGCAGATGTGCATGGCAAACCCTGGCGGAGAGTGGAAGGATTCGAACCTCCGATGCGGCTTTCGCCGCATGACGACTGTTGCCAATCGCCGCTTTAGACCACTCGGCCAACTCTCCTGTCGAAAAAGATACTGTGATGTGTCAATGCGGCTGCCAGGCCGCTTCGATGAGCTTTCGCTGTATCAACTCCAGCGACAAGGCCTGGTGCAGCTCGTTGGTGTGGTTGTGGGTGCCGGCCAGGTGCTGCTTGACCAGGTTCTTCAGCCGGCTGCCGTCCAGGTAGGGTCGGGCCAGCGAGCGGGGGTCGAGCAACACCTCCTGCAGGTAGCCGCGCAGCTTGTCGCGGTACCAGACCCGGAAGTGATAGAACTTGTGGCGGCCGAGGAAGGCGCGCTCCAGCTGCAGGAAGCCGAGCTGGTGATCGATGCGCGCCAGCCACTGCGGCATGCCGTAGTCATAGGCGTACTCGGCCTTGAAGGTGAACTCCTGGTACAGGTTGCGCAGCTTGCCCACTACCGGCGCCGGCTGGTAGAGCAGGCCGCGGTCGGTGGGCACGCCGGACAGCCGTGCGTCGTTCTCGGCGATGAAGCGCAAGGCGGGCGTCTTGCTGAACTCCCGGCCCGGCGGCGTCCGGTAGGCCAGCGCCATCAGCTCGTTGTCGAGGTAAGGCGAGCGCATCGTGAGCTGCGATTGCTCGACCGACAGCCGCGAGTGGTGGTGCCAGGGCACCTGCTTGGTCGCGATGGTCGAGAGCCTGCGCCCGCCCGCTTCCTGCCGGTAGATGGCGGCGGCGGCTTCGCTGCGCTGCATCAGCTCCGGCGTGAACAGGCTGCTGCTCAAGGCCTGCGGGCGGAAGGCGATGTTGCTGCGCAGGATCTCGGAGCCGTAGTTGCCGGTCAGCCTGACGGGTGCGATCTCGCGCGCCAGGCGGTTCGCGAAGAGCTCGACCGAGCCGGTGACGTCCATCGCGCCGTCCGAGACATAGACCGACTCTTCCGCCAGGGCGCCGAACTGGCGGATGAAGGACTGCCCGACCGGGATGACCTGGTGGCTCTGGCCGCAGCGTCGCGCGATCTCGCGCGCGAACGCCACGTCGGTGCAGTCGCGATAGGTGCCGCCGAAGGTGTAGCAGGGGATGGCGCCGAGCTCGCGCTTGCTGCAGGCCATGATCATGCGGCCGTCGAGCCCGCCCGTCAGCGACATGCCGACGCGCTCGCGGCCGCTGAAGTACTTGGGAACGATGCGGTTGAAGGTGGCGTTCAGCTGGTCGTGGAACTCGGCCTCGCCCAGCGGCTCGAGCTGCTCCCACTCCGCCACGCTGAAGTAGCTCTGCCTGTCGACCAGCGCGCCACCGGCGAAGGTCCAGCACGAAGCGGGCGGCAGCAGCGAGATGGCCTTGAACAGCGTGCGGTTCTGCAGCGCGCAGCCGCAGCTCAGGAACTCCGCCATGCCGGTGGCGTCCAGCTCGCGGGTCCCGGGTGCAACGCTGAGAATCGACTTGGCCTCCGACGAGAAGTACACGCCCTCGGGGGTCTCGTGCACGTAGATTCGGCCCAGGCCATAGCGGTCGTTGAACAGCAGCACCTTGTCCAGGCGAAGGTCCACGAGGATGCCGCTGACATTGCCGTTCAGCCGGGCCAGGAAGTCGGCGCCCAGCGCCTCGTACCCCTGGATCAGGTAGCCGGCGTTGTCCGACAAGGAGCCGTGGCCCTTGGCGCGCAGCGTGGCGATGTCGGCAGGGTCGCTGAAGTCTTCGCCGGTCAGGATCAGGCAGATGTCGCGTGCGGCGTTCCAGACCGGGTTGCCATCGGCAAAGCTCGAGCGGTGCACCACCCAGCCCGCGGCCAGGCCCAGGCTCTCCTGGTGGTAGGTGGCCGAGGTGTAGAAGCGCTCGCGCCGCATCACCTGCACCATGCGGGTGAGCTGGCTGGCACGCTGCTCGGCGGAGCCGCGGCCTATGATTCCGGTGATGCCTGGCATGGTGGTGTTCCTGGCCGGTCAGTGCCCGACGCCGCTTTCCAGCGAGGTCTGCTGGACCCGGGGCTCGGTGGGCGTGGCGGCAGCTTGCGGCTCCTCGCGGTAGCGGCGCTGGTTGATGCGGTCGCGCAGGTTGGCGGCCGCGACGATCCAGTGCTCGGGCAGGCGGTCCTTCAGGCTGCGGTGCAGGCCCAGCTTCAAGGCGAGCTCGCCGCGCAGCGTGAGCGGCACGTGGTAGCGCGGCACGCTGAAGCGCTCGAAGGCATTCGCCACCTTGAACTCGTTGAGCCCGCGCCGGCCCCAGACGCCGAAGTTGAGCAGCGGGATGCGGCGCTCGGCGACGCACTCGACCGCCTTGGCGATCAGCGCATTGGTGGGCGACTTGTCGCGGTGCGCCACCTTGGCGACGATGTTCATGATGATGGAGTAGTTCGCCGAGTGCGTGATCTTCGCGAAGCCGATCAGCTCGCGCTCGAAGTAGGCGCCGATGAATTCGCTGCGGTCTGCGAAGCTGGCGTGCTCGCGGCGCAGGGTCTCGAGGTCCTTGCCGTAGTGCCAGTTGGCCTTGCCCTGGCGCAGCCGCGTCTCGTTGTAGATGGTCATGATGCCGTGCAGCAGCTCGTCGTCGAACTCGACGGGGCGCACCTGCACACCCAGCTTGATGGCCTTCTTGAGCTTGTTGCGCGGCTTGAAGCGGATCTGCTTGTCGAACCAGTGCTTGTAGGTGGTGACCGGCAGCACCGCCATGTCGTCGAGCTCGCGCACATAGGGAAAGTGCGGTTCGCGGTCGTCGAGCTCCTGGACGAAGGTGAAGAGGTCGGCGCCCACGCGCGCGGCCTTCAGCGCCGCGACCATCGCGGCGGGGTCGGGCAGCGCGGTGTAGTACTCGTCGCGCAGGCAGGCGGTGCGCAGCAGGCGGCCGCCGATGGCGATGTCGAGCTCGTTGACTCTGGGGGTGGATGGGGCTGGCATGGTCGTGGTTGGGAGCGGCTTCAGAGCGTGGCGTAGGTGCCCTTGGCGAGTTGGTTCAGGGCCAGCGAGAAGGGCTCGCTCAGCAGCAGCCGGCGTTCCGCCTCGTTGGCCGGGTGGGTCATCAGCTCGACCGAGTGGGTGCGCGCCAGGGCCATGACCTTGGCCAGCCGCTCGGGGCCGAAACACTGCGAGAGCGCGAAGAAGAAGTCGGTGACCCGGTAGCGGCGCGACAGCAGCCGGTCGGAGGCGCTGCGGTACCAGCGGTTGGGGGCCGCCTTCTCGCCGGGCCAGAAGAAGAAGTTGCGGCGCACGCCTTCGCCCTGCCGTATCACGCGGCCCAGCAGCATGTTCATGCACAAGTGCTTGTGGTGGTGCCCGTCGACATGCGAGGGCTCGTGGCCGTACAGGCGCACGAACTCGCGGAACTGCTGCTGGTAGACGTAGCGGAAGTCGTCGGCCAGAAAGGGGTTGTAGAGCAGCGAGGCGTAGCGGTTGCCGGCCAGGAAGCGCCGCACGCGCGCATGCGACTGCAGCAGGCGCTCGTCATGCCCGGCCGCGGAGAAGGCCTGCGAGAGGTTGAGGTGCAGGCCGACGGCCATGCCCAGCCGCTGGGCGAGGTCGCGGGCCCGGGCCGAGTCTTCCATGAAGACCATCGCGGTGACCGAGGTGATGCTCCCGGCCAGGTAGCACTGCGCTGCGGCGTCGGTCTCCGCGGCACTGCGGCCCCAGTCATCGGCGTTGACGATGATCATGACAAGGCGCTGCCCCGCGCTTGCAGCCTGGCGAAGCGCTTCAGGCGGCCGAGCTGCTCGGCGCGGTGGAAGGCCAGCAGCTCCGGGCCGACCGACCTTGCCCTGCGCGAAAGGCCCGCATGCACGTAGCCGACCAGCAGGCACAGGCCGCCGAGGAAGTAGGGCCGCGAGGTGGCCTGGTAGGCGGCGCGGAAGAGCTCGAACAGCGGGTGCCCTCCCAGCGCATAGTCCTTGCCGCCCTGGCGGAAGCGGGCGGCGAGCACGCTGTGCTCGGCCGTGCCTATCGGCCGGTTGTGGTGGCAGAAGGTCTCGGTGAAGCTGCGGGTCTGCCAGCCGCGCATGCGGGCGGTGGTGACGGCGACCCAGTCGATGCCGCCGCCCTTGATGGGCTGGTAGCCGCCGATCTGCTCGAAGCACTCGCGCCGGAACATCTGGCAGGCGCCGGAGACATGCTCGATGCTGGTGAAGCGGTAGTCGTACTGCTTGTCGCCTTCGCGAAACGGCGTGCCGCCGACACCCAGGCGCGGGTTGTCGCGGAACTTGCCCATCAGGAACGAGAAGTAGTCCGGCTCGAAGGAGATGTCGGCGTCCAGGTTGCCGATCACCTCGTAGGGGAGATGGGCCAGCTCCCGCTGGCCGGCATTGAAGGCGTGCACCTTGCCCGAGAAGCTGCGCTCGGCGCGCTCGGGCATGCGCACCAGCTGTATCCAGGCGTACTGCGCCGCGTAGCGCGCGACGATCTCGTCGGTGCCGTCGGTTGAGCCGTCGCTGACGATGACCCACTTTTGCGGCAGGTGGTGCTGCCGCGTCATGCACTGGATGGTCCGCTCTATCTCGGCCGCCTCGTTGCGGGCGGGCGTGACCAGGGCGTAGCGCGGCAAGGGGTGTGTGGCTTGCATCATGGTGTCTCAGCCGGCCCAGGCATGGACGGCGACGCGGGCGCGCCGCACCGCGAGCCGGGACGAATTGGCGACCCGGAACAGCAGCCTGTTGGCGGCGCCCTCGGTGGCTTCGTGCGGGCCGAGGTAGTGGACGTCCCGCCCGTTCTTGCCGCACAGACCCGCCTTGAAGTGGTAGGTGCCCGGGTTGAGGGTCGGGTTGATGCCGTGCAGGTTGTAGCAGGCGGCGCCTGCTTGCTTGAGCTGCAGCAGGTTCTGCCATTGCAGCAGGTAGGAGGCCTTGCTGTGCAGGCCCTGGTCGCCGGTGGCGCCGAAGAGGTAGAGGCCGGTCGCGCCGATGCGGCTGCACACCAGGCCGGCCACGACCTGGGCGCCGGAGCGGGCGATCGAGATCCTCATCTTCTGGTGTGCCGGCAGGGCGCCTTGCACGGCCCTGAACATGCCGATGTCGGAGCGCTGGCCGAAGGCCTTGCGGGTGTGCATCTGGTCGTAGAGCCAGTGAAAGGCGGAGAAGAGGTCGTCGTCGGTGCCGGTCGTCACGGTGAGGCCGTTGCGCTCCGCCTGGTTGAGGCAGTTTCTCCACTTCTGGTTCAGGCCCTTGCGCAGTTGCTCGGGCGTGGCGGCGAGCGACATCACCAGCGTACGCTGCGCCGTCTCGGCGGCGGTCGGGACAAAGCCGCTGGCCGCCATCACGCGCTCGAAGCCGGCCTCTTCGCCGGCAAACAGCTGCGGCAGGATGCGCAGCGAGAGCCTGCGCCTGTGCGCATACTCCTCGCGCAGGCCCTCCAGCGCGGCGGCGAGGGCGGCGGTGTCGGTCTCGCGGCCGACGCGGCGGCACATCGGCCCCCAGCGCACGTAGGCCACGCCCCGGTTCAGCACCGGGATCTTCTGGATCCTCACCTGCGCAGCGGCCACCACCTCGCCACCCTGGCGCACCACCAGGTGGCTCATGTGGCGCTCGTGGCTGTTCAGCGCCTCGTAGGGCCAGGTCTGGTAGAGGTTGGCGTCGTCGAACTCGCCGACCACCGCCTGCCAGGCCTCCCGGGCCACGCCATCCACTTCGAACTGGTAGCTCTGGGTCATGGCGTCTGCTCCGATGCCGGCCCGTGGTCAGTCTTGCTTGGCGGCGCCGACGGCCTGCGGCGCCTGCGCGGCGGCGGGCAGCAGGCCCAGGCCCTCGCTGTAGGCGCGCAGCAGCACCGGCTCGGAGTACTCCCAGGCCAGCGCGCTGGCAAAGCGCTGCAGGCCGAGCTGGCTCAGGCGGCTGCGCTCGTCGGCGTCGTCGAACAGGCGCAGCACGTTGCGGGCGAACTCGAGCTCGTCGTTCGGCGTCGTGTAGAGCGCGGCGCCCTGGCCCGAGAAGCGGGTCTCGGTCAGGTCGAAGGCCACCGTCGGCTTGCCCAGCGCCATGTACTCCATCATCTTGTTCATCGTGGAGCGGTCGTTCAGCGGGCTGGAGGGGTCGGGGTGGATGCAGACCTCGACGGTGGACAGGTAGCTCTTGGCCTCGAAGTCGGGGATGCGGCCGGTGAACCAGACATAGGGCTCGATCTGCAGCGTCTTGGCCAGCGCATGCAGGCTGGGGGCGGCATCGCCGCTGCCGATGATCACCGCGAGAAAGTCGGTGCGGCCCAGCGTGTGGACCATCTGGTGGATGGCGCGCAGCCAGTAGTCGACGCCGTCCTGCGGCCCCATGGTGCCGATGTAGCCGGCCAGGTGCGGCGCGCGCGCCGCCAGCGCCGGGTCGGGTTTCAGCGCCTGGAAGGCCCGCGGCGGGCCGTTGCGCACCACGAAGACCTGGTCCGCGCGCTTGCCCCCGCGCTGCATGGCCACCTGCTTGTAGGACTCGTTGGTCGCGATCACGATGTCCGCGACCGCGAACGAGCAGCGCTCGAGCAGCCTCAGGGTGCGCGAGACCGCGTTTTCGCGCGGCTGCTTGAAGCGCGAGAGATAGGTCTCCGGTGCCAGGTCATGGTGGTCGAAGACGTATTTCTTGCCGAACAGCTTCCAGAAGGCGCCGATCACGAACAGCGTGTCCGGCGGGTTGGCGGCGTGGATCACGTCGATGCCGCGGCGCAGACCCACCCACAGCGAGAGCACGAACATCGCCAGCGTGGCGTAGGCGAACTCGAAGGCATAGCTCAGCAGGCCGACGCCGCCGGGCGGCGCCGGGAAGCGGTAGCACATGACCCCATCGACCACCTCGGCCCAGGGCTGCTGCTTGCCGCGCGGCGAGATGACGGTGACCTTGTAGCCGGCGTCGCGCAGCACCTGCGCCTCGCGGCGCACCCGCACGTCGAAGGGGTAGGCGTTGTTCTCGACCAGCAGCAGGACCTTATCCGACGAGCGCATCGTATTGGCCCTCCAGTTTGCTTCCCTCGGGGAACATGCGTACCAGGTCGACCACCTTCTGCTCCGGCCGCAGCCCCTCCAGCGCGCCCAGGTAGGCGGCAGAGCGCTTGGAGACGACGATGACCTCGGACTTGGCGAGCAGGGTCTGCATGTCCGGCACCAGCAGCGAGGCGATGTGCGGCAGCTCGCGGTCGATGAAGGCCTTGTTGGCACCCATCAGGTGGCCCAGCGAGACGTTGGGGTCGAAGATGCAGACCTGGTAGCCCTTGCCGACCAGTTGCTCGACCATCTCCACCGTCGGGCTCTCGCGCAGGTCATCGGTGCCGTCCTTGAAGCTGAGGCCCAGCATGCCGATGGGCCGGCGCCCCTTCGACATCACCATCGACAAGGCGCGCTGCTTGTGGGCCGCGTTGCTCGACAGCACCGATTCGAGCACCGGCACGTGCAGGTCGAAGTTTCTCGCCATGTAGGACAGTGCACGCAGGTCCTTGGGCAGGCAGGCGCCGCCGAAGGCATAGCCGGGCTTGAGGTAGGTGGGCGACAGGTTGAGCTTGGTGTCCTGGCAGAAGACGGCCATCAACTGGTGGCTGTTGATGCCGGTGGCGCGGCACAGCGCGCCGATCTCGTTGGCGAAGGCCACCTTGAGCGCATGGAAGGCGTTGTCGGCGTACTTCACCAGCTCCGCGGTGCGCAGGTCGCAGCGCACGATGGGCGCGTCGAGGTGGCTGCAGAGCGAGGCCACCATGTCGGCGGTGCGGGGGTCGCTGGCCCCGATGACGGTGCGGGCCGGGCAGCGGTAGTCGGAGATCGCCGTGCCCTCGCGCAGGAACTCGGGGTGGTAGGCGACGCCGAAGTCGACGCCCGGCTGCTTGCCCGAGGTCTTGGCCAGCAGCGGCAGCACCAGGCGCTCCATCGTGGTGGGCAGCATGGTGCTGCGGTAGACCACCGCGGTGAAGCCCGGCTTGTCGCGCAGCGTGGCCCCGATCTCCTCCGTGACGCGCAGGACGAACTCCAGGTCCAGGCTGCCATTGGCCGCGCTCGGGGTCTGGATGCAAACGAAGGTCAGATCGCAATCGCGCACCGCCGAGGCTGCATCGGCGGTGGCGCCCAGGCGGCCCGCCTGGCGCTGCTCGGCCACCAGCTCGCTCAGGCCCGGCTCGACGATGGGGCTCATGCCATCGTTGATCAGCGCGACCTTGATCGGGTTGATGTCGATGCCCACCACGTCGTGGCCCTCGGACGCCAGGCAGGCCGCCGAAACGCAGCCCACATAGCCCAGCCCAAAAATGCTAATTTTCATGGTGGCGTTGCTCCTGGAGTAGGGAGGCCAAGGCGTGCAGCATCGTCGCCTGGCCCCAGTGAAGAGTGGGTGTGCGGTTGCTCAGGTAGCGCAGCTTGCGGAAGTGGAAGTAGCCGCTGGCGTCCTGCATGTGCGCGATGGTCCAGTGCGCCACCCGGCTGGCGAGGTCGACCAGCGCGGGCGTGTTGCGTGCCCCGGCCAGCAGCACCAGCGTGTCGATCGCCTGCGACGCGCACTGGATGTCGATGGGACCGACCCGGTCGTGGTAGTAGGCCGGCGTGCCGTCGGGCAGGAAGAAGTGGGCGACGAAGTAGTCGGCCCCGCGCTCGAAGGCCGCCAGGTGCCGCTGGTCGCCGCTGTGCTTGATGTAGCACCACAGCGAGTCGAGCACGTAGCCGGTGTGGAAGCTGTCTATCCAGCGCAGGTTCTCGGCCTCGCCGTACCACCAGGCACCGTCAGGCCGCTGCGCGCCGACCGTGTAGTCGACGGCCTCGCGAGCGACCAGCCGCAAGGCGCCTTCGCCGGTGTGCGCGGCGACGCGCGCCAGCAGCGCCGCGCCCAGGATGTTGGCGTTGTGGACCGAGCGGTATTGCCCCGGGATGTAGCTCAGGCACACGCCGGCGCCGTCGCGCCGGCGCTCCAGCCCCTCGAGGATGAAGGTGCAGGCCGCGCGGGCCACGTTCAGGTAGCGGCGCTGCCGGGTCGCCTCCCAGGCGTCCATGAAGGCCTGGCCGATGTGGGCGACCCAGACGATGGTCGGCGTGCCCTTGGGGAGGTAGAAGACGCGCGACTGGTAGTCGAAGTGGTTGCCCCAACTCATGCCGCCGTACTCGGTGGAGGCGTGTTCCATGAGCCAGTCCAGGCAGGCGGTGGCCTGCGCCAGGTACTCGGGGCGGCCGGTGGCGGCATGCAGCTTCAGGTAGCCGCTGGCCAGGAAGCCGTAGCCCTTGGAGCTCTCCGACGGCCGGACGCCGAGCAGCGGCCGCAGGTTGAACGGAAAGCGGCGCACGCCTTGCTGCAGCAGCTGGCGGCCCAGCGAGCCGATGGCCAGCGGCCGCAGCCAGGAGTTCAGGCCATCGAAGGGATCGTAGGCGCGGTAGGCGTGGCTGCGCAGCCAGTCGTCCAGCCTGGCCACGCTCTGCTCCAGCGTCGCCAGGCCCAGGCCCTCGGGACGCCGAACGAGGCCGCCCTCCGGCCCGTGGGCCTGCGCGCCGCTGCCGTGCGCCGGCAGGCCGATCGGCATCGTGTTCATCGTGTCTCCCGCGTTCATGGATGTCGTTCCGAGGTTCATGGCTGCACCAGGCTGCGCAGCCGCGTCGACTGCCTGCCGAGCAGCATGCGCAGGGCCTTGGCGTTGGACCACCCGATGGCGCGCCGCGTGAGCGAGAACAGCCGGCCCTGCGCCGGGGGCTGGAGTTCGCCGCCGAGTGCCGCAGCGCGCTCGCGCATCTGCGCCACGATGTCGTGCGCGTCGGGGTAGAACAGGGTCAGGTTGTCCTGCAGGTAGGTCATGCAGGCCTGGCGGGTGCGGTCGCTGTCTTCCAGCGCGAGCAGGTGGCCCATGCACAGCTGCATCGAGCGCCACTGCGATGCCAGCGCCTTGCGCGAGGTCTGCCAGCTCAGGCTCCGCACGTTGCCGACGCGGTAGTAGGCGGTGGCGCCGCCGACGAAACGAACTTCGTCGCTGGCAGCCGCCAGCCGGCACTGGTACTCCCCATCGTCGTCGAGCGACAAGGCCTCGTTCCAGGGGCCGACGGTCTCGGCCAGCCTGCGGCTGACCAGCCAGCTGCAGGGCATCATCGAGGCGTT